>ONSV01000270.1 GCA_900320585.1 uncultured Prevotellaceae bacterium
GGCGCGCACGTCGCTGGTCTCACTCATGCGGCGCATGAAGAGCAGGCAGGCGCAGATGATGCCCACCTCGATGGCGATGGTGAGGTCGAAGATGATGGTGAGCAGGAAGGTGAGCACGAGAACCGTGACGTCGCTCTTGGGATTCTTCAGCATGGCCAGGAACGAGCGCCAGCCGCTCATGCCGTAGCTCACGACAACGAGCACGCCAGCCAGGCAGGCCATGGGAATATATTGTGCCAACGGCATGAGAAACAGGAAGATGAGCAGCAGCACCACGGCGTGGACAATGCCCGCGATGGGCGTGCGTCCACCGTTGTTGATGTTGGTCATGGTGCGGGCAATAGCTCCCGTGGCGGGAATGCCGCCGAAGATGGGAGACGCGATGTTGGCCAGTCCCTGACCGATGAGCTCGGTGTTGGAGTTGTGGTGGTCACCAATCACACCGTCGGCCACGGTTGCCGAGAGCAGACTCTCGATAGCGCCTAGGATGGCGATGGTCATGGCCGGTCCCGCCAGCCCCTTGATGGTGTCCCAAGTCAGTTCGGGGACGGTGGCTCCGGGCAGTTGCGAGGAGATGCTGAAGCGGTCGCCGATGGTCTCAATGGTGCTGATGCCTGCATAGTTCTTGAGCAGCAGGGCCACGATAGTGACCACGATGATGGCCACGAGCGATCCTGGAATCTTCTTGTTCACACGAGGCATCAGCGTGATGATAAGGATGCTGAGCAGTCCCATCAGCGTGCTCCAGAGGTCGATGTTCGAGATGTTGCGGCCGTAGGCAATCCATTTCTCGATGAAATCGGCGGGATTCTCGTCCATCGTCATGCCCATCAGGTCCTTGATTTGCGTGGTGAAGATGGTGATGGCAATACCGCTGGTGAAACCCACGACGATGGGGTAGGGAATATATTTGATGATGGTGCCCAGCCGCAGGACGCCCAATAGAATAAGGAACACGCCCGCCATGAGTGTGGCGATGGTGAGTCCTTGCATGCCATACTGCTGGATGATGCCATAGACGATAATGATGAATGCGCCCGTGGGGCCGCCTATCTGTACCTTTGACCCTCCGAAGGCGGAAATCATGAAACCCGCCACGATGGCCGTGATGATGCCTTTCTCGGGCGAAACACCCGAGGCAATACCGAAGGCAATGGCCAGCGGCAGCGCCACGATGCCCACGATGATGCCCGCCATAAGGTCGGCCATGAACGTCTTGCGGTCGTAATTCCGGATGGCCGAAGCCATTTTCGGTTTGAAATCTAATGTCTTCATTGTGTGATTCTTACTGTTATCCTTTTTACCTTGAAAAATAGGGTGCAAAGGTAACACTAATACTACAAAAAAGAAACAGTCGGAACGGGGAAAAAACGTTCCGACTGTTTTTCTTAATATAGATTAATTGTTATTTCATGATAACCTTTCTACCGTTGCGGATGATGATACCCTTGGCCTTCGTTACTTTCTGGCCTAAAAGGTTGTAGTCTGTACCGGTAGCAGATGTCTTACTTTCGCTTATTTCACTGATGTCAGAAGTTACGCTGACGGAGAATTCTGTGGTCTTAAGCACATTTCCGGCTGTGAAGAGCGGGAAGGCTTCGGTGGTAAGTTCCACATAGACTTTGTCAGCCTGTGGTGTGAGGAAAGTAATTTTTCCGTCGGCAATGCTGTAGTCCGTGCCTTCTTCCAGATTGTTTTCTCCTGCCTTCAGGGTGAATGTCGTGGGGACAGCCTCTGTGAGGATACCCGTGGAGGTGACTTGTGCAGACAGGTCGAGCGTATTGTTGGAATCGTTGTAGATGTCTTCTACCTCGATGTCAGCCTGAGGCGCATAGGTGAATTTTTTGATCTTGCTGGTGGTGTTCAAGCCTTCAGGCTTAGTGGGCAGTGAGGCCAGTGTCAGTTTGTTGTTCTCCAGTTTGCATGACTTGGTACAGTTTGTCAGAGAGATACTTTCCAGCAGGTTGTCGTTTGCCTGGAAGTTTCCGCAACTGACGGGT
>ONSV01000269.1 GCA_900320585.1 uncultured Prevotellaceae bacterium
TGGGAAACTCCCACTCGTCGGAGGCTTCGTCCATCACGAGCATGCCCTCCTCGTCGCAGATGTCATACAGTTCGGGAGCATGGGGATTATGGCTCATGCGGATGGCATTGGTGCCGATGGCCTTCAGCTCCCGGATGCGGCGCCGCCACACCTCGGCGGGTACAGCCGTGCCCAAGACTCCGGCATCGTCGTGTATGCAGACACCCTTAACCTTCATCCACTGGCCGTTGAGGGCAAAGCCGCGGTCAGGCGAGAACTCCAGGGAGCGCAGTCCGGCCTTCACGGTAGAATGGTCGCCGTTGCTGAGCCGCGTAGTCAGCGTATATAGATAAGGCCGGTCGAGCGTCCAGCGTTGCGGGTTGCTGACGGTCAGTTTAACCGTCTTTTTCTGTTGGGGGCCGATGGCTGTTGATGTCTTTGCCACCACTTTACCGTTGGCATCGCTTAGTTCAACGGTGGCCTGTAGCGTCATGGGCGATTGGGTGGCACGGTCGTCGGTCGTCTCAACGTCAACCTCCACCTCAGCCTTCTTGGCGTTGATGCGGGTCAGCCTGTAGGCGGTACCCCATTGCGCCAGATGTACATCAGGAGCGGTGATGAGCCATACGTTGCGGTTGATGCCCGACCCTGTGTACCACCGTGAGTCGGCCTCCTGCGAATGGTCCACTCTCACGGCCAGCACGTTCTTGCCAGGTCGCAGGTAGGGCGTCACGTCATATTCCGCAGGCTCCTGGCCTCCTTCGTTATAGCCCACCTGTTGTCCGTTCAACCATACGAACGAACCACTCTGTACCTTCTCCAGACGCAAGAATACCTGCTGTCCCTTCCATGCAGCGGGCAGGGTGAATGTCTTCCTATACGCCCCCGTAGGATTGTAGTCCCTGGGTACGAAGGGCGGATTGGCCTTGAAAGGTGCAGGCACATTACGGAACTGCGGGTCACCGTAGCCTTGCATCTCCCAGTTGCTCGGCACATGGATGGTGCGCCACTTGCCGTCCTTGAAGTTCGTTGCAAAGAAATTATGCGGCACCTCCTCTGGTGTGTTGGCAAAGAAGAACCGCCAGTCGCCATTGAGCGACAGATGGTTGGGGGCGAGGTAGTAGGCATGTCCCTCTTCCTGGTTCTCCTCAAAGACAGAGGTGTTCTCGATGTAATCATAGAGATGCTCCAGATACTGGGCGTTCATCTGTAATGAACAGGCTGCGAACAGGCAGAGGGTTAGTTTCTTGATGTTCATAATGTTAGTTTTTGAAGTGATATGATATTTTGCTTGCAAAGGTAGCCATTTTTTTTATTACGACAAAATATCTTAAAATATATCGTGAAAAGTTTTGTATTCCGCTCGTAAATTTGTACCTTTGTCGCCCAAATCATCGAGAATATGGAATCAAAGTTAGTTGTTTACAATACGTTGACGCGACAGAAGGAGCGCTTCGAACCGTTGCATACCCCCAACGTGGGTATGTATGTCTGTGGACCAACCGTCTATGGTGATCCCCATTTGGGCCATGCCCGTCCTGCCATTACTTTCGACCTGGTGTTCCGTTATCTGAAACACTTAGGTTATAAGGTCAGGTATGTGCGTAACATCACGGATGTCGGTCACTTGGAGCACGATGCCGACGAAGGTGAGGACAAGATCGCCAAGAAAGCCCGACTGGAGCAGTTGGAGCCGATGGAGATTGCCCAGTACTACACCAATCGCTACCATCAGGCGATGGACGCGCTGAACGTGTTGCGCCCCTCTATAGAGCCTCACGCCTCAGGTCATATCATCGAACAGCAACAGCTGGTGCAGCAGATTCTCGACAATGGCTTTGCCTACGAGAGCAATGGTTCCATCTACTTTGATATCGAGGCTTACAACAAGAAGTATAAGTACGGCATCCTCTCAGGTCGTAGTCTTGAGAATATCAAGGATGCCAGTCGCGATAACCTCGACGGTGTCGGTGAGAAGAAGAATCAGGCCGACTTCGCCCTGTGGAAGAAGGCACAGCCCGAGCATATCAT
>ONSV01000268.1 GCA_900320585.1 uncultured Prevotellaceae bacterium
AGCACAAAGGTGATTTCTCGTTCGACGACACCGATCCTTACAAGGTCATCGAGGGAGCCAGTTACTCACTCGCCGTCCATTATGACGCCAAACTGGATCATTATCTCGACTCCGTCATCAACATCATCGCTCAGGCTCAGGAACCCGACGGCTACCTGACGACCTGTGTTACTAATAAATGTACGCGCCTGAGCGGTTGGTGGGGCACCCACAAGTGGGAGAAGATCAACTCGCACGAGCTCTATAACTCCGGTCATCTCATCGAGAGTGCCGTAGCCCACTACCGCGCTACAGGCAAGAAGACCTTCCTCAACGTGGCCATCAAGAACGCCGACCTTGTTTGCAAGACTTTCGGTCCTAACGAGGGACAGATTCACCGCCCGGGCGGTCACCCCATCATCGAGATGGCCCTCTGCAAACTGTATAAGGTGACTGGCAACAAGAAATACCTCGAAGGTGCTAAATACTTCGTCGATGAGACAGGTCGTTGCACAGACGGCCACAACCCCAGCGAGTACTCTCAGGACCACATGCCCATTCTGCAACAGGAGGAGATCGTCGGGCACGCTGTACGTGCCGGCTACCTCTATTCTGGCGTGGCTGATGTGGCTGCCCTCACTGGCGACAAGGCCTATTTCGAGGCTTTGGAGCGTATCTGGGAGAACATGTCATCAAAAAAACTCTTCATCACAGGTGGTATCGGCAGTCGTCCTCAGGGTGAGGGCTTCGGACCAAACTATGAGCTCTTCAACCATACCGCTTATTGTGAGACTTGCGCTGCCATTGCCAATGTGTATTGGAACTACCGCATGTTCCTGGCCACTGGTGAAAGCAAATATATAGATGTCTGCGAGCGCGCACTATATAATAATGTGATGAGCGGTGTCTCGCTCAGCGGCGACAAGTTCTTCTATGACAATGTGCTAGAGAGCGACGGTGAGCACGAGCGCCAGAAATGGTTCGGCTGTGCCTGCTGTCCCGGCAACATCACCCGTTTTGTGGCTTCTATCCCCGGCTATATCTACGCCCAGCAGGGAAAGGACATCTTCGTGAACCTCTATGCACAGGGTAAGGCGAAGATCGGCAATATCGAACTGGAGCAGACCACCGACTATCCTTGGGATGGCAAGATCCGCATCAAGGTTACAAAGGGCAATGGCAAGTTCGCCATCAAACTGCGTATCCCCTCATGGCTGAAGACTTCTCCGACTAATAACTCTCTCTACAAATATAACGATGCTGCCCCTGTCTACGCCATTACAGTGAATGGCGTACAGGTGGCCGCAGAAACCGACGGCTATGCTACCATCCAGCGCAACTGGAAGAAGGGCGATGTCATCGAACTCGACTTCCCCATGAACGTGCGTCGCATCGTGGCCAACGACAATGCCGAGGACGATCGTGGCAAGGTGGCCTTGGAGCGCGGTCCCGTTGTGTTCTGTCTGGAGGGTTCAGACCAGGCTGACGGCAAGGTATTCAACAAATACATCCTCAATTCCTCCGACATTCAGGCGCACTTCGAGCAGAATCTGCTCAACGGCGTTATCGTGCTTGAGGGCAATGCCAAGGAACTCCAGCAGGATGGTGAGATCAAAGACGTGAAATTCCGTGCCATCCCCTACTCCACCTGGAACAACCGTGGGCCGCAGGCCATGGAGGTGTGGGTGGCCAATAATCCCACGGTGGCTGTCGTTACGCCCGCCGAGACGCTGGCCTCGCAGGCACAGACCTTTGCCAACCGAGGCCCCATCCAGAACGATGCCCCCGAGACGGCACCCGTAGACTCCTGGGCCGGCGGCACCAACGACCAGTGGGAACCCAAGCGCAGCAGCGACACCTCGAAGCCCTACCACTACTGGTGGCTGAAACGCGGCACCAACGAGGCCATCAGCTACAAGTGGGACAGCCCGAAGACGGTGAGCAACGTGCAGGTGTACTGGCTCGACTTCGACCACTACGACGGCTCCTTCCGCGTGCCGGCATCGTGGATACTCTACTACCAGACAGAGGACGG
>ONSV01000265.1 GCA_900320585.1 uncultured Prevotellaceae bacterium
GCCATTTTATGGGCACCAACTACATCGTCAAGGTCTTTGAGATAGTGTTGCTCGGCTTTATTGCCCTGCATATCTGTTTCACCGCCTGGCTCTGGATTACCAACCGTCTGGCACGTCCTGTGCGATACCACAAGGATGGCAAGAGCAAGACCCATCCTGGCTCCAAACTCATGATGTGGACAGGCATACTTATCTTCTCTTTCCTTGTTATGCACTTCTGTCAGTTCTACTTCGTCAAATTGGGCTGGGTGAAAGGTGAGTATATGGTCAAAACCGAGAAACTGCAGGACCCGGAAATGATGCAATGGGCAGAGCTGGCCAACCAGATGGATCAGTCGTTGGACGAGTTTATCAACGACTTGGAAGCACGTGCCCTGACTTATACCGACGAAAACAGTGACGTCGAAGAAACACAGGCTTATATTGACCGTCTTAGAGGCAAGTCGGAAGTATTGAACATCATCACACGTGCCTACGACGAAGACAATATCAGTGAAGACGGGAAATGGATACGCCATCTTACCTACGAGGAGCGTAAGGTGCTACGTGATGTGCTGCCTGAGAGTGACCCCGAACCGGATTTCTACTACATGGTGCGGCAACTTTTCCACAACCCAATCATGGTGATACTATACCTCATCACTTTTGTGGTACTCTTCATCCACATGCGCCACGCTTTTCCCTCGGCATTCCAGACCCTCGGTCTGAACAATTACAAATACGCCAAGGCCATTGACATCCTCGGACAGATCTATGCCTGGGTGATATGCTTGATGTTTGCCGCAGTGGTCATCTTAGTTTACCTTGGTTTATAGTTACAAACATCCTTTAATCAGAGCTTCATGAAATTAGATTCCAAAATACCCGAAGGTCCCCTCTCCGAAAAATGGACCAACTACAAAGCCAGCCAGAAACTGGTCAATCCCGCCAACAAGCGTAAGATTGATATCATCGTGGTAGGCACGGGCCTTGCCGGTGCCTCTGCTGCCGCCTCGCTGGGAGCATTGGGCTTCAACGTGGATATTTTCTGCATACAGGATTCTCCGCGTCGTGCCCACTCCATTGCCGCTCAGGGTGGCATCAATGCCGCCAAGAACTATCAGAACGACGGCGACAGCGTCGAGCGCCTCTTCCGCGACACCATCAAGGGCGGCGACTATCGCGCCCGTGAGGCCAACGTCTATCGTTTGGCCGAGGTGAGCGGTGCCATTATCGACCAGTGTGTGGCGCAGGGCGTGCCCTTTGCCCGCGACTATGGCGGACTGCTCGACAACCGCTCCTTTGGTGGTGCACAGGTCAGCCGTACCTTCTATGCCCGTGGGCAAACGGGTCAGCAGCTCCTGCTCGGTGCCTATGGTGCCCTCAGCCGCGAGATAGCCCGCGGCAGCGTGAAACTCCACGAGCGTCACGAAATGATGGAGCTCGTCGTTGTTGACGGCCGCGCCCGCGGCATCATCGCCCGCAACCTTGTCACCGGCGACCTGGAACGTTATGCTGCCCATGCCGTTGTGGTGGCATCGGGCGGCTACGGCAATATCTACTACCTCTCAACCAATGCCATGAACAGCAACGGCAGTGCCGCATGGGTGTGCCACAAGAAAGGCGCCGCCTTTGCCAACCCCTGCTATGTGCAAATCCACCCCACCTGCATACCCGTTCACGGCGACTACCAGTCCAAGCTCACCCTCATGAGCGAAAGCCTCCGCAACGACGGACGTATCTGGGTACCCAAGAAAAAGGAGGATGCCGAGGCCATTCGTCGCGGAGAGAAAGGCCCCAACGACATTCCCGAAGAGGAGCGCGACTATTACCTCGAGCGTCGCTATCCCGCCTTCGGCAACCTCGTGCCGCGCGATGTGGCCTCCCGTGCCGCCAAAGAGCGCTGCGATGCCGGCTACGGCGTGGGTCCGACAGGCCTGGCAGTCTATCTCGATTTCGCCGATGCCATCAAGCGTTTGGGACGCGACGTGGTGGAGCAGAAATACGGCAACCTCTTCCAGATGTACCAGAAGATTGTCGATGTGGATCCCTACGAGAATCCCATGATGATTTATCCCGCTATCCACTACACTATGGGTGGCCTTTGG
>ONSV01000264.1 GCA_900320585.1 uncultured Prevotellaceae bacterium
CGGCTGATATGCCATTGTTCCAAGCCTCCTCCATTTGGTCGGCGGCGATAATCAGTTGTCTCCCCGATGCCAATAGGTAGTGATACTCTGCCAATGCATGGGGCGTGCGGTAGCCTTTGCCCGAAGCGAGGCGTAGTGTCACCCAATCCGTTGCCATCCATTTCAGATGCATGCGAGGAGTGAAGAATGTGCCATAGCGACTGCTGTGGTCGGCGCGTAGTCCTGCCATCAAAGTGAAACGGTAGTTGGGCTTGAAGGTGTATTCTGCGTATGCTCCAGGTATGCTTTCCATCCAAGACTCTTTCTCACCCCTCCACGTTGAGAATGGCGTATAAGCTTCGTCGCGGCCCTGTCGCCACAGGCTCAGCCCGGAGGAGAGTTGATGGCGGTCGTTAAATTCGTGCTCGAATATCAGTTTCGTATGCAGGTCTTTGTGCGTTACATTGTAGAGCTTGGCTCCAAAAGTGCCGTCAAGGTCATACAGGCAAGCATTGGCCATGAGTGCAATATTGGTGTTGTGTTCCTTGTTCAGCAATAGGGCGTGCTTCATATAAGCCTCATAGCGTTGGGCGTCCAGCAGCACGCGATAAGGATTGTCCGTAAAGTCTGCCAGCTGTCCGCCGTCGCGGTTCTCCCTCACCATACCTATTCCTCCGTGGAAGATATAACGTCCTCGACGGTATTTCCATCGATTCTGGAGATGGAGTTGGCTGATGCCCGGGTAATCGTGCCAGCCGTCATTGTCGGCATCGTGGTGCATCCAGTCTTTCTCTCCGTGCAGTAGCAGTTCGGTGCTAAGGTATTTGTTCAGGTGCAGTCTGGCTACTGCGTTTCCCTCTGTCTTAAGTCGGCTGTCGGTGTATAGATTTAGGTCGATGCCTTGTTCTTTGTCGGGTTTGATATATTCTACGTCAATCTGTCCGGTGATGCTCTGGAATCCGCTTTTCACTGAGGCGGCACCCTTGCTCACCGAGATGCTCTGCATCCATGCGCCAGGCACATAACCTAGTTCGTAGGGCGTTGCTGCTCCGGCAAAGGTGGGCAGCCCTTCGATAAGCATCTGTACGTATTGTCCACTCAGTCCCAGCAGTTTGATTTGTTTAGCTCCTACAGCGGCATCGCTATAGTTCACATCCACGCTGGGGTTTGCCACAAAACTCTCGCCTAGGTTGCAGCAGGCGGCACGAAACAGCTCCTCTTGTCCCATGACGGTACCGTTTTCAGCTCCTCCAAGGCGAGAAACCCCTGCGGCGGTGCTCTTCACCTGCACCTCATTGAGTGTTTGCCGTTTGATAGTGTCGGTTTTTTGAGCCTGTACAGTGACGAATGTAAGAGTAAGTGTTATTATGAGTATAATATATTTCATGTTTGGTGAGTTGGTTTTGATGTCTGTGATTCTTTCGCGGTTAGAGTGATGTTTGCACCCCACCCCGCAACGGGTGCGACATAATGCCACACCTTTATAGGGTATGCGATAAAGAAATCGCGAGACTGTTCAAACTCGCATCACCATGCTCTGAAAAACATCCCATCCAGGTGGTCCCCAGTCATTGTGGTTGGGAACTTGAGGGACAGATACTAGAGGTGAGTGTTCTACATTGGCCACGCCTAAATCTAAGGGCATGTCAATTGCTGCCATATTTGGCAGTTGGGCTCCATTGGTTTGAATGTCGAAGGCCGACAAATGGGAGAAGGTTAGCTCCATGCAAGGACTGCCATTCTTGCAGCACCCGCTGTGGTGGTTGAGCAAGAGGCTCACTTTGCCTGTGCAGGAGCAGCGTTGCCACCCGATGCCGCTACTTCCGAAGAGTATCATGGTCAGGATGGCAAGAGCGATAGTAATATGTGACAGTCTTTTCATGTGTCTTTGTGCCGTCAATAACGCAGCAGAACTTTTATTATTGTGCCTTTTTATCTTTTCTTTTTACCTTGGGTTTGGGCATGGGCAGCTGGGCACAAGTGACCTTGACTAGCGAAGAGAGGTATTCGTGGTCGTCGACTTCCTCAATGAAGAAATAGGGCTTTGCTCCTTCGTAGGGAGGACGCATGGACTCACTTTTCAGTAGTTCTCGTCCAGCTTCGGTGGGTTTGA
>ONSV01000260.1 GCA_900320585.1 uncultured Prevotellaceae bacterium
CTTATTCAGAAACTTTTTGTAATTTTGCACTTGAATTATGAGCCGACATTTGCGGTTGCACGTGCTGATTATCAGTGTTTGACGTGCCTTGTTCTGCAATAGTTGGCTTTTTGTCTGTAAAGAAGTTGGTAAATTGTTCTCCTTTTCCGCTAATTTCTGTGGTGACGGTATATGTGACATCTCCTTCTATGCTGGCTATTTCCCTATGGTCTGATGTCCTTCTCCCACGCAGCAATTTATCATCTGCACCTTCCAAAAGGTGTCTGCCGCTAAAAACAAGCAGACTTCCATCTGGCAAAATATAGCCCGCTTCCCGTATGTCAAATGTTGTTCCAAATAGTTTCTTAGCAGTTTCAAAGATTATTTTTGTACTTTCTTCGTCTATTAATAATTGGAAGTTGCCTATAAATCAAAAGATGAAAAAGAAAGTGCCAACACAATATAAAAAGGACTTGGGCGTTACTGCCATAATAAAAGAACGGAAAACACCATGAAGAGAAACATCATTATCACCGGCGGAGCCGGATTCATAGGCAGCCATGTGGTGCGCCTGTTTGTGAACAAGTACCCGGAATATAATATCATCAACCTCGATAAGCTCACCTACGCGGGCAACCTGGCCAACCTGAAGGACGTGGAAGGCAAGCCCAACTACAAGTTCGTAAAAATGGACATCTGCGACTTCGACGGTGTATATAAGCTGATGCAGCAGGAACAGGTGGACGGCATCATCCATCTGGCCGCCGAGAGCCATGTGGACCGCAGTATCAAAGACCCCTTCTCGTCTCGTTTGCACAGACCAACGTCATGGGCACCCTGTCGCTGCTGCAGGCCGCTAAGCTCTACTGGGAGTCGTTGCCCGAGATGTGGGAGGGTAAGCGGTTCTATCATATCAGCACCGACGAGGTATATGGCGCCCTGGAATTGACCCACCCCGACGGCATAGAACCCCCATTCACCACCAAAGCCTCCAGCGGCCAGCACCATCTGGCTTATGGCGACAAGTTCTTTACCGAAGACCTTAAATACCAGCCCCACAGCCCCTATAGCGCAGCCAAGGCCGCCAGCGACCACTTTGTGCGTGCCTACCACGACACCTACGGCATGCCCACCATCGTGACCAATTGCAGCAACAACTACGGTCCCTATCAGTTCCCCGAGAAACTGATTCCCCTTTTCATCAATAACATCCGCCACCGCAAGCCCCTGCCCGTCTATGGCAAAGGCGAGAACGTGCGTGACTGGCTCTATGTGGAAGACCACGCCCGCGCCATCGACACCATCTTCCATCGCGGCAAGGTGGCCGAGACCTACAACATCGGCGGCTTCAACGAGTGGAAGAACATCGACATCATCCACGTGCTTATCCGCACCGTGGACCGCATGCTGGGCCGCCCCGAGGGAGCCGACGACGACCTCATCACCTTCGTCACCGACCGTGCGGGGCACGACATGCGCTACGCCATCGACGGGCTGGGAGCCCACCCTGCAGTTTGCAGAGGGCATAGAGAAGACCGTGCGCTGGTATCTCGACAACCAGGAATGGATGGACAACGTCACCAGCGGCGACTACGCCAAGTATTACGAACAGATGTACGCCAACAGATAATTTTTGAATTTCGAATTTCGAATTTTGAATTTTGAATGTGTTAATGTGTTAGTCGATTTACAAATTAACGAATTTACGAATTAACGAATTCATTAATTCACCTCATGAACATCATCTTCGACTTTGGCAACGTGCTGGTGCGCTGGGAGCCCGAGCGGGTGTATCTCCCCTATTTCGGCGGCGACGAGGCCAAATACTGGTTCTTTTGGCGCCACGTGTGCGACGCCGACTTCCGCAACCGCATTGATGCAGGGGCCGACCAATGGGCAACCATCCGGGAACGGCAAAAGGTATATCCCGAATACGACGAGGCGATAGCCATGTACTTCACCCGCTGGGACGAGGCACTGCCCGGCGAGATGCCGGGCATGAGGGAGCTGGTGGAGCAACTGAAGGCAGACCCGCGCTGCCGCCTGTACGGCCTTACGAACTGGTCGATGGAGACCTTCCCCGCCGCCCGTGCCAAGTTCCCCATTCTGCAGCTGATAGACAACTACGTGGTGTCGGGCGAGGAGAAGATGGTGAAGCCCGACCGCGCCATCTTCCAAGTGCTGCTTGACCGCTACGGGCTGCGCCCGGAGGAATGTCTCTTTATCGACGACAACCCCGACAACATCGAGGGTGCCCGCCGGGCCGGGCTGAACGGCATTGTGTTTGCCGGCGCCGAGGACCTGAGGCAACGCATTGCATCGATACTGCAGACTTCGACGCCTTGATTTTTTTTCTTGTTTGTCAGAAAAAAGTTGTATTTTTGCAATTTGATACAACCGTTCCGGTTAAACAAAAGAGCCTTATGATAAAGAAGTTTCTATTCTGGTTTGCAAAAAGATACCGACACGCACCCGTCTCGCGATGGGCCATCTTGTTCATCGACTTATTTACCCTGGTGGTGGCATTTGCCGTGACCGACCTGTTCAGGCTGCGGATGTCGGAACTGATAGACTGGCCGTCGCTGCTGGTAAAACTGGTGGCCTTTATGGTGCTGGCCACCCTCTTCTATTTGGCCATAGGCACCTACCGCAGCATTATCCGCCACGGCGGCATGTACGACATATACAAAGTGCTCATCTCCAACGGTGCGGCGGCCCTGCTGCTCATTGCCTTCAACCTGGTGAACAACAACCACCCCATCGTCACCAACCGCTACACCCCCGCCTATAGCGAGATTATCATGACCTTCTCGCTGCAGATTGTGAACATGATTATCGTGCGGTTGATGCTGCAGCGCATCTACAACGACTATGTGCGCCGTCAGCGTCCCACCCTCAATGTCATCATCTACGGGGCTGGCGATGCCGGCACCATCACCTACAACGCCCTGGCGCAGGACCCCACCCACAACTACAAGGTGGTGGCCTATATCGACGATGCCAAGCAGAAACGCAACGCCGCCCTCAACGGCGTGCATGTCATGGAGCGCCGGGCAGCCCTCAACCCCGACTTCATCAAGAAGAACCATGTCTCCATTCTGATTATCGCCATTCCCTCCATCCGCCTGAAGATGAAGCAGGACATCACCACCGCCGCCCTCGACCTGGGACTCACCGTGAAGGCCGTCCCGCATATCAGCAAATGGATAAACGACTCTTTCTCCTCCAGCCAAATTCAGGACATCAAGATTGAGGACCTGCTGGAGCGCGAGAGCATAACACTGGACAACATCAACATCATACGCGAGGTGCTGGACAAGACGGTCATGGTGACCGGTGCAGCCGGCTCGATAGGCAGCGAGATATGCCGTCAGCTTACGCAGTACAAGCCCAGCAAGATTGTCATGGTGGACCAGGCAGAGTCGCCCATGTACGACCTGCAATATGAGCTGCGCAACACGGAACCCTACCGCCAGATGGCCGACCGCATGGTCTTTGTCATAGCCAACATCAAAGACCGCGCCCGCATGGATGAAGTCTTCAAGCAGCACCGCCCGCAGATTATCTACCATGCTGCCGCCTACAAGCACGTCCCCTTCATGGAGG
>ONSV01000259.1 GCA_900320585.1 uncultured Prevotellaceae bacterium
CATTGGCCACCTTTGCCCTCGACACTTACGGCAACGACCCTTGCGAGGAATTCCAGCCCCGCACATTGAGCAGCGACCCGATGATGGACATCAAGACCCGCATGCTCACCGCCCGCATGCACAAGGCCATTGCCATCCTGCAGTTCAAGCTGGAGGCACAGTTGGCCGACAAGCACCCCGAATGGGACATGGCCGACCGTAAGCTGTTGGATTTCATTGACTATGAGAAAGGAACGATTACCATTGACGGGAATACTTACCAACTCACCAGCAACAATTTCCCAACCATCGACCCCAAGTGTCCTAATCGTCTGACCGAATCCGAGAAGTTGCTGATACAGCGTCTGCACCATTCTTTCAATGTCAGCGAGAAACTCCACCGCCATATCCGTCTGATGTTGCGCCATGGATGTATGTATGCCATCATCAACAACAACCTGCTCTTCCATGCATCCGTGCCCCTCAACGCCGATGGCTCGCTCAAAGAGGTGATGCTGTATGACGGCAAGTTGTACAAGGGGCATGAGCTCCTCCACAACATCGGAATGATTATCAGAGCCGCTTTCCAGGCCGATACTTCTGATGACGAGCGCGACTATGCCATCGACTATTTCCTCTATTTGTGGTGTGGCAAGGACTCCCCTCTGTTCGACAAGTCGAAGATGGCCACTTTCGAGCGCTATTTCCTTACCGAGAAATCCACACACAAGGAAGAAAAGGGTTTCTATTTCAAGTTGCGCGACAATGCCGAGATATGCGACCGCATCATGGACTCGTTCGGTGTGGAGGGCCCCAACCGCCACATCATCAATGGCCATGTGCCCGTGCATGTGAAAACCGGTGAGAATCCGATCAAGGCCGATGGCAAGCTCATGGTCATCGATGGCGGATTCTCCCAGGCCTATCACAAGGAGACAGGCATCGCCGGATACACGCTGGTGTATCATAGCCGTGGTTTCGATTTGGTACAACATGAGCCTTTTACCTCTTCCACCGACGCCATCCAGCGTGGTACCGACATCTTGGGGACCACACAAATCGTGGAGATGTCGGCCAAGCGCATGCGGGTGTCGGATACCGACAAGGGCAAGGAGATTCAACAACAGATCAACGACCTTGAGAAATTGCTTTACGCCTACCGTCATGGCATCATCAAGGAGCGTGAACGTAAAAAATAATGTTATGGCTTGGATGGGTGCGCGGGATATTCCTTCGCACCCTTCCTTTTCTGCCCTACCGCAATCGTTTACATACTTTTTAAAGACTCTCCCGGATGTCTTTTCCAATAAAATAGCTATCTTTGCCAAAAGTACAACTACTTGGAAATACCATTTCATCAAATCAAGAAATCATTGCTCCTACACAATTATGAAAAAATCTTTACTCCTATTCCTGGCTTTTGCCATTCCTTCCTTGATATTTGCCCAAGCACCCGCCTTTCCTGGCGCTGAGGGTCATGGACGCTATGTGACCGGCGGACGTGGTGGGAAGGTGGTGCATGTGACCAATCTCAAAGACAGTGGTACGGGTTCGTTCAGGTCGGCCGTGAGTGGCAACGACAAGAAAATCGTCGTGTTCGATGTGGCTGGTGTAATCGCATTGCAAAGCGACCTGTCGATCGGCAACAACACAACGATTGCCGGACAGACAGCCCCCTACCCTGGCATCACCATTCGCTATCGCACCATAAGACCGGGTGCCAACAACATCCTCCGTTTCATCCGTATCCGTCGGGGACAGGAAAAAGATGTGAACGATGGTGCCGACGCAATTTGGCAGAGGGAGAAAACGGGCATCATGATCGACCACTGCTCTTTCAGCTGGTGCATCGATGAGGTGGCCTCATTCTACGACAACAACAACTTCACCATGCAATGGTGCACGATAGCCGAGAGCCTTACCAATGCCGGGCACAACAAGGGTGCCCATGGCTATGGTGGCATCTGGGGCGGCAAACTGGCTTCATTCCATCACAATTTCCTGCTGCATCTGCAGAACCGCGTGCCACGTTTCAATGGCGCACGCTACCAATGGAGCGGATACAAGAACAACATGTTGTATAGCGAATACCAGTGGCAGAACTATGTGCAGGCCGAGATTGTCGACTTCCGCAACTGCGTGCTCTACAATTGGGGAACAGGTGGTTGCTATGGCGGCCCTGG
>ONSV01000258.1 GCA_900320585.1 uncultured Prevotellaceae bacterium
GATTGCCCGTGACCCGATAGGCGTGATACCGCTCTATATCGGCTATGATGCCGACGGCACCATCTACGTGGCCTCCGAACTGAAAGCCCTGGAGGGACAATGCGGGCGATACGAGCCTTTCCTGCCCGGACACTATTATTGGAGCAAGTCGCCAGGCATGAAGCGATATTACCATCGCGACTGGATGCAATATGATGCGGTGAAAGGGAACGACGCCAGTGTAGGGGCCGTTCGCGACGCACTCTTGGATGCCGTAAGGCGACAACTGATGTCGGACGTGCCCTATGGTGTGCTGCTCAGTGGCGGTCTCGATTCCTCGGTCATATCCGCCATCGCCGAGAGATACAGTGAGAAGCGCATTGAGGACAACATGCAAACCCGTGCCTACTGGCCACGCCTGCACAGTTTTGCAGTAGGACTGAAAGGAGCGCCCGACCTGGAAAAGGCACGGATGGTAGCCCGACACATCGGCACCGTGCACCACGAGATCAACTACACCATTCAAGAAGGTATCGACGCGCTGCGAGACGTCATCTACTTCATCGAGACCTACGACGTGACCAC
Source organism: uncultured Prevotellaceae bacterium (assembly GCA_900320585.1). Lineage (GTDB taxonomy): Bacteria > Bacteroidota > Bacteroidia > Bacteroidales > Bacteroidaceae > Prevotella. The sequence continues at coordinate 565 of ONSV01000258.1, forward strand.
CGTCCGGGCCTCCACCCCCATGTACCTGCTGGCCAGGGTCATCAAGTCGATGGGCATCAAGATGGTGCTCTCTGGCGAGGGAGCCGACGAGATTTTCGGAGGTTATCTCTATTTTCACAAGGCCCCGTCGGCCAAGGCCTTCCATGAGGAAACTGTGCGCAAACTCTCCAAACTGCACCTTTACGACTGCCTGCGCGCCAACAAGAGTCTCTCGGCCTGGGGCGTGGAGGGGCGAGTGCCGTTTCTTGACAAGGAATTCCTTGACCTGGCCATGCGCTTGAACCCCGAGGCCAAGATGTGCCCTGGCAAGACCATAGAGAAGCGTATCGTGCGCGAAGCCTTTGCCGACATGCTTCCGCAGGAAGTGGCGTGGCGGCAGAAGGAGCAGTTCAGCGATGGTGTGGGCTACTCATGGATCGACACCCTGAAACAAATGACCGCCGAGGCGGTGAGCGACGAGCAGATGGCTCATGCCGCCGAGCGGTTCCCCATCAATCCACCCAGAAACAAGGAAGAGTACTACTACCGCAGCATCTTTGCAGAACATTTCCCCAGCGACAGTGCGGCCAGGAGTGTACCCAGCGAGGCCAGCGTGGCCTGCTCCACCTCCATCGCCCTGGAGTGGGACGCCTCGTTCCGTGGCAAGAACGAACCAAGCGGACGCGCGGTGAGCGACGTGCATGGGAAGTAGAGTGCATAAATGTTTTGAGGTTCTCGATAAATTTCGTATCTTTGAGCTTCGCTCGAAGTTAGGCTGCGCCTCAGAAAAGAAAATAAATCTTCGATTTATTTTACTTTTCGTTCGGTTTGCACTAACTTTGTAGCCCACTACAAACGGTCCGAAATGAAACACACATCTATGAGATACGCCCTCGGGGCTTTATCATTACTGGCATTGACACTACTCACCGTGGCCTGCAACAGACGGCGTGAGGCCAAAGCGACTTGGGAAACAGAAATGGCCGAATTCGAATCAGTTGCCACACCGTCACTGCCACCCCCCGACATCCCGTCTTTGCCCGATTCGGTGCTCCCCCCACCTCCGCCGGGAGGCACAGTCCCCCCACCCCCACCAGGAGGATCCATTCCTCCACCCCCACAGACTGAAGACCATTCACCCGCCGGGGAAAAAGCCCAGCCTTCGTCCAAATCCACGCCCGTGAGAAAAGTCACCTTGTCGCGCGAATACCAAGAAGGCTACGACAATGGGTATGACGATGGCGAGGACGACGCTGTGGGAGACAATGGCTACGGAGGCCAATACGACGACTCATGCCGATACAAGGGCAAGAAGCGGCGTGACTATGAGGAAGGCTATGAGGACGGCTACGAAGCAGGGTATTATGACAACAACGACCTGGATGATTAGCCTCTCTCCCACCCTTCATGGACAGCAAACATCCTAAATCTAATCACAACGATATGAAAAAGAAGACTGTTATCACACTCATGTTCTTGAGCCTCTCGTCGGTCTTGCTGATGGCCCAGAACTACCAGGTGGCGGTGAACGAGACACACGAGAAAATGCAGAAAGGCAAATATGAGCCCACCTGGGAGTCGCTGCGGAAACACCAGACACCCGAATGGTTCCGCGATGCCAAGTTTGG
>ONSV01000255.1 GCA_900320585.1 uncultured Prevotellaceae bacterium
GGTCATCGAGTTCGTTGGAATCTTCACAAAGCCCTTCGCACTCATGATCCGTCTCTTCGCAAATATCATGGCTGGTCACGCCATTGCCATCTCGCTGGTGTGCATCATCTTCCTCGTTGCCGCAAAACCCATTGGCGTGTTCCTGGGCATGAGTGGCGTTAGTGTCATCATGAGTGTCTTCATGTCCACACTCGAGGTGCTGGTGTGCTTCATCCAGGCCATGGTGTTTACCATGCTCAGCTCTATATTCATCGGACTGGCTCGCACGGAGCCGGAACACGAGTAGGGCATGGCTGCCATACCGAAAACGTATGGTTATCCGTGCTTCAAACAGAATAATAACAAACAACATCAATTAATAATTTAAAACTTTAAGTACTATGATTTCATTATTATTGGCCATTGAAGGCATCGCAAAATTTGGCGCCGCTGTAGGTGCAGGTCTCGCAGCAATCGGTGCAGGTATTGGTATCGGTAAAATCGGTGGACAAGCTATGGACGCTATGGCCCGCCAGCCCGAGGTGATGAACAAGTTGTTCACCAACATGATCGTTGCCGCTGCTCTTATCGAAGGTGTCGCCCTCTTCGCAGCCGTGATCGCATTCCTCTGCGTTGGATAACATCGAGACGTTTTTGTTGAACAAGCAAATTCAAGCGTATGGATTTATTGATTCCGAGTAGTGGCTTGCTTTTCTGGATGTCCATCACGTTCTTCGTGGTGCTCTTCATCCTGTGGAAGTGGGGCTTCCCCGCCATCACCGATATGGTGAGGGAGCGCAACGCCTTCATTGATGAGAGCCTGCGCAAGGCGCAAGAGGCCAACGACAAACTTGCCAACATACAACAAGAAGGTGAATCCATTCTGCAGGAGGCTCGTGGGGAGCAGGCTCGCATCATGAAAGAGGCGACAAGCACCCGCGACGCTATCGTGGGACAAGCACAGGAGAAAGCCAAGGCCGAGGGTGCACGCATTATCGGCGAGGCTAAGGCCGAGGCGGAGAACGAAAGGCAGAACGCCATGAACGACATCCGCTCACAAGTGGCCATCCTCTCTGTACAGATAGCAGAGAAAGTGCTCCGCGAGAAGTTATCTACCGACAAAGCGCAGATGGATCTCATTGACAAACTGCTTGATGAGGTTTCTGTAGGCAACAATAAGAAATAGTCATTATGGAGATAGGTGTATTATCGGTTCGTTATGCAAGGGCGCTTCTCAAAAGTGCGCTCGAGCAACATATCGAGGATCAGGTCTACCAGGAAATGCTCACGCTTTCGCAGAGCTATCTCAAGGTGCCTGAACTCAGATTCACAATCGACAATCCTATGCTCGAGAAAGGCAAGAAGAAGACACTGCTCGTCACCGCTACGGGTGGAAAAGTGTCTTCGCTCACTGAGCGGTTCATCGAACTGGTACTTGCCGAGGATAGGGAGAACACCCTTCAGTTTATGGCTGCTTCGTATGTGACGCTGTACAGGAAACACAAGAACATCACAAGTGGCAAGCTCATCACCGCGGTCGCCGTTACCCCGGAAATCGAGAAGAAGATGCGGCAACGCGTGGAGAGCAGAACTCAGGGAACTGTGGAGTTTCAGACCGAGATCGACCCCGAGATCATCGGAGGTTTCATTCTCGAATATGATACGTACAGGATGGACGCAAGCGTGCAAAACCAGCTGCGCAACATCCTCACACAGTTAAGAAAATAACTATATTAACGGAAAAACCAAATTATCAATGTCTGACAAAATAAAACCAAGCGAAGTATCCGAGGTCTTGCTGCAACAATTGCGTAGCATCAGCAGCAACGAGAAATTCGATGAGGTGGGCACCGTGTTGCAAGTGAGCGATGGCGTGGCCCGCATCTACGGACTCCGCAATGCAGAGGCCAATGAGTTGCTCGAGTTCGAGAACGGAACGATGGCGATTGTCATGAACTTGGAGGAAGACAATGTGGGATGTGTGCTGCTCGGCACCACATCGGGCATCAAGGAGGGCATGGTCGTGATCCTCTTGGCCAGGCCATCGATGGGAAGGGCGACATCGACCTTTCCAATGCTTTTGAGATGCCCCTCGACAGAAAAGCTCCTGGTGTGATATACCGTCAGCCGGTGAAGGAACCGCTGCAGACGGGCCTGAAAGCCGTCGACTCCATGATTCCTATCGGAAGAGGACAGCGTGAGCTGATTATCGGCGACAGGCAAACTGGAAAAACGGCAATCGCCGTCGATACCATCATCAACCAGAAGAGTTTCTACGAAGCTGGAAAACCAGTGTACTGTATCTATGTGGCCATCGGACAGAAGGCGTCGACAGTGGCCGCTCTCGTCCAAAACCTCAAGGAGCATGGCGCCATGCCCTACACGATCATTGTGTCTGCCACCGCGGCCGATCCCGCCGCCATGCAGTACTATGCACCATTTGCTGGAGCTGCCATCGGTGAGTATTTCCGCGACAGGGGCGAGTCGGCACTCGTTGTCTACGACGACCTCTCCAAGCAGGCCGTTGCCTACCGTGAGGTGTCGCTTATCCTGAAACGACCATCCGGTCGTGAGGCTTATCCCGGCGATGTATTCTATCTGCATAGCCGTCTGCTCGAGCGTGCCGCACGTATCAACGACCAGCAAGAGGTGGCCGAGCAGATGAACGACCTGCCAGAGTGCATGAAAGGCCATGTGAAAGGTGGTGGCTCGCTCACCGCCCTGCCTATCATCGAGACTCAGGCTGGCGACGTGTCGGCTTACATTCCCACGAATGTCATCTCCATTACCGACGGACAGATCTATCTGGAGACCGACCTTTTCAACCAGGGCTTCCGTCCCGCCATCAACGTGGGTATCTCCGTGAGCCGTGTGGGTGGTTCGGCACAAATCAAGAGTATGAAGAAGGTGGCCGGTACGCTCAAGATAGATATGGCTCAGTATCGTGAGCTCGAGGCCTTCTCCAAGTTCTCGAGCGATATGGATGCCGTGACAGCCATGACCCTCGACCGTGGTCGCAAGAACAACCAATTGCTTATCCAGCCACAATACAGTCCTATGAATGTGGGTGAGCAGATTGCCATCCTCTATTGTGGTACCAACGGACTGATGCATGAGGTGCCTGTGACCGAGGTGAGAAAATGCCAGGACCTCTTCCTTGAGAAGATGAGAAGTGCACACTCCGATGTTATCGACTTGCTTGGCAGCGGAAAGATTGATGACAATGCCATGGGCATCATCAAGTCTGTCATGGCTGATATCGCCGGACAATTCAAGTAATCGCCTATGCCGTCACTAAAAGAGATAAAAAACCGCATAGCTTCGGTCAACAGCACCCGTAAGATAACGAGTGCCATGAAGATGGTGGCTTCGTCGAAACTGCACCATGCACAGGTGCAAATCGAGAAGATGCTCCCATACGAGAGCATGTTGGAGCATATCGTAAAGACATTCCTCGCTTCTGATGCCGATGCCGGCACCATCTATGAGCTCGAGAGAGAGGTCAGGAAAGTGGTGTTGGTGGTATTCGCGTCGAACAGCAGTCTTTGCGGTGGCTTCAACTCCAATATCATCAAGCTCATGCAGCAGACCATTGCGGAATACGAGCACCTGGGCAGGGAGAATATCCTTATTTATCCCATTGGCCGCAAGGTGGCCGAAAAAGTGACGAAACTTGGTTATCGCTCTGCTGGCGATTTCTCGGCATTGGCCGACAAGCCCAATTCTGCCGAGTGTATCAGGATTGCTACCGAACTGGGTGCAATGTTCCGTACCGGTGAGGTAGACAAAGTCGAACTCATCTACCATCATTTCAAGAGCGCCGGCTCGCAAATCCTGACGAGAAAGACCTTGCTGCCTATCGACGTGGAGTCGATCGTGGAAGAGGACCATGAACGTGACCTCACTTCCAACATCATCACGAAAAAGGCTCAAGACTATCTCAAGAAACACCACAAGGAAGAGAAAACCCAACATGAAGAGGCCAAGCCGCTCAACGACAACTTCATCGTTGAGCCCGATTTGGATACCGTGCTGGGCGTACTCGTTCCCAAGGTGGTGCACTTGGCACTCTATACGGCTTTGCTCGACAGCAATGCCTCCGAGCATGCGGCAAGGATGGTGGCCATGCAGACGGCTACCGATAATGCCGACGAACTGCTCAGGGAGCTCAACTTGCAGTACAACAAGAGTCGTTTTTCACTTTCATTTTATGGTAGATTTTTAAAAACATTTCACTTTTTTTATTATCTTTGTAACCAGATGAAATAGCTATGTCAAACCCAAAACAATATACCATATGAACATCAAACTACGACTGGCAGTGATGAATTTCTTGGAATTCGCTGTCTGGGGTGCCTACCTCACATGTATGAGCAATTATCTCGGCAAGGCAGGAATGGGAGCCGAGGTTGCATGGTTCTATGCCATTCAGGGAATTGTGTCAATTTTCATGCCTACGCTGATGGGTATTGTGGCCGACAAATACATGCAACCCCAACGTGTGCTGGGGCTCTGCCATTTCCTGGCAGGTGCTTTCATGTTGTGCTGCTGGTGGATGGGTATGAACAATCCAACACCCGACAAGGCCACGTTCATCACGCTCTACACGTTGAGCGTCGCTTTCTACATGCCTACAATTGCGCTGGCCAATACCACAGCGTTCTCCATTCTGACGCGTAATGGGATGGATACCGTCAAGGATTTTCCACCCATCCGAGTGCTTGGCACTGTAGGTTTCATTGCTACCATGTGGTTCGTCAACTGTGCAGTTTGGGATAACGGTTCGTTTATGTTTACCCTGGGCGAAAACGCACATAAGTTCCAATACACCTACATGCAGTTCTTTGTGTCTGGATTGCTGAGCTTCGTGCTGTTTGCCTATTCCTTCACTTTGCCTGCTTGTCCTTTGGTAAAGAAGGAAGGCAAGACTTCTTTGGCAGAGTCTTTTGGCTTGAATGCCTTCAAACTGTTCAAGACGAAGAAGATGGCCATGTTCTTCATTTTCTCTGCTCTGTTGGGTATGTGCCTTCAGGTGACCAATGGCTATGCAGGACCGTTTATTACCAGTTTCAAGGGTAGTGTCGACGAGGCGATAGCCAATTCCTTTGCAGCCAATAATGCCACATTGTTGACATCTATCTCACAGATGAGCGAGGCATTATGTATATTGATGATTCCTTTCTGCCTTAAGAGGTTTGGCATAAAGGGCGTGATGCTCATGTCGATGTTTGCGTGGGTATTCCGTTTCGGCTTCTTTGGAGTGGGCAATCCTGCCATGCCCGGAGTTATCTTCTTCATCCTCTCATGCGTCGTTTACGGTGTGGCCTTCGACTTCTTCAACGTCTCGGGCGGTATCTTCGTCGATCAGGAGTGTGAGCCTTCTATCAAGGCCTCTGCACAGGGATTGTTCATGATGATGACTAATGGCGTTGGAGCTACGGTAGGAACATTGACTGCCGGCGCTATAATCAACTCATTCTGCTCCTGGCAGGATGTGGAAGTGAATGGGGTACAACAGAGCTTCCTTCTGGGTGACTGGCAGACATGCTGGTTCATCTTTGCAGGATTTGCATTGGTGGTAGGCGTTTCTTTCGCCTTGGTGTTCCATCCCGAAAAAGCACGTAAGTAATGGCTCTGGTACGGTTGGTATACAAAAGTGTGAACGAAATCATTGGCAACGATGATGTGGGTATCCTGTTGCTTGTCAATGAGGATGGTACCCGGCAGCTGTCGATGGTTTGCGACAAGCACATGGTATACCAGTTCCGGCTCAGGCTGTCGAAAGCAGAAATCGTAGACAAGCTCTTGCCAGAGGTTCTGTGGCAGGTTATAGTGAGGAGTCTCGACATGCAGTTCCAAGTGGTGATAAACGACTTGGTAGATGGGCAGTACAAGACGCTGCTCTACATGCCAGATATCCTTCAAGCTATCCCCATAAGGGCAAGCGATGCCATATTGCTGGCTCATTTTGCTGATATACCCATCTTTATAGAGGAAAGCC
>ONSV01000253.1 GCA_900320585.1 uncultured Prevotellaceae bacterium
GAAGCGTTGAATGCCCGCGTTGCAGAAGAAACCCGTGCAGAACTGTACCAAAACCTCACAAAGAAAGTGGGCACCAAAGAGCTCACCGTCTTCCTCGACAATGACGAGAACGAGTCCATTCCCGCCCTCATGCCCGTTTATCTGGTAAAATGCAAAGGCGGCATAGCTGCGGCCGTAAACGGACAAACCGGCAAAGTATCCATCGCCACTGGGAAAACGAAAAACCTGACCAGCAAATGGTGGCTATGGCCCTTGCTTTCCACTTTGGTGGTCAGCATTTTGGCTTCGTTAATTATTGGAGAGGCGCTTGCTGGTTTAGCTGTCGCTGCCGTGTTCGGCCTCGTCTTCTTCGCCATCGCCCACAACCGCCACCACAAGGAGCTCATTCAAGAAATCATCACTTTGCCCAAAGAAAAAGCCAGCCACAACGACACCCAGACGGAGTTCGTCGCCGACTTTGGCCAAGGCCCCGTGCCTGCCAAGCTGAAATTTTTCACTCCTTGGCGCATCATCAAAACCGTGTTGATTATCCTTGCCGTGATTTTCCTGCCTGTCCTTATCGCGATACCTATTCAAATATTAAGATGGCAGCCACTTTCAGACATCCGCATCGGCTACGGCGCGGCATGGTACTGCATCCCAGGCTTCTTCGCCATCCTGGCGGCTGGCGGACTGGCCAAAGCGATGATGTATGGCGCCCCATTGTATTACGAGATCCTCCCCAATGGGAAAACAAGACAGAGAAAGGCGGTCGACCAGAATCGGCCTTCGCTGAAAGAGTTGCTCTCACACACCAAACTCGCCCTCAAGTCCAAACTCGGATGCTTGGTCTTCGGATTTATAGTGTTTCTGCTGGTGGGTAGCGTGTGTGCGATGATTATGTAATCATCATAGCAGACGCATGATTTCCTGGACGATGGCCCTTGAATAGGCATTGGCCACCTCGATGATGAACTTGCCGAAGTCAACGCGTGCATTGTGATTAGCAGTGTCGCTTATGGTACGGATGACCGTGAAAGGCGTGCCAAATTCCAGACAGACCTGCGCCACGGCCGCGCCTTCCATCTCGACACAGAGCACATCGGGCAACAAACCCAAGATCTCCTCGCGTTTCTCATTGCTGTTGATGAACTGGTCGCCACTGGCAATGTCGCCGAAATACAGGGTCGGTGCGAGATTGAAATCCTTGACGGCCTCCTCGCCCACCATTTTATCAACGCCTTTATCCAAAAGGTTGGCTACCGCCTTGCCTGCCAACTCGGTCAATTCCGGATTGCTGTCGACATAGACACGGTTCAGCAAAGGCAACTCGAAGCGCGAAATGATGGGGCGGGCATCCAAATCATGCTGGACAAGCCGCTTAGAGATAACGATATCACCCACCTTGAGGCCATCAGCCAAGGCACCTGCCGTGCCGATGAAGAAGAGGTCGGTGACGCCGAACTCTTGTATTAATAAGGTGGCAGTGATCGTAGCGGCCACCTTGCCCCATTTGGAGAAAGCCACCACACAGGCGATACCGTGGATCTTGCCTACCACGAACTCACGGTTCGCGATTTTTACTACGGTCTTGTTCGTCAAGAGGGCTTTCACCTCGTCAATTTCCTGGGCCATGGCACCCAAAATGCCTATCGTCCTATCCATTTTGAGTTTTATTTTGTGTTATACAAACGAATCATTTTCACTTTGGCTTCCGGTTTGAAAGTAGGATTCTCTACAATGGCGCCCTCATCACTCTGAATCTCGGGAAGCGTTCCATCATAGTCGTTCTTATCCACGACAAACTGGATGCCATCCACGTCAACCATCAACTGCTCGTCGACAGTATATAGCGTGATGGCTTCGTCGGCATACTTTTCCAATATCTCCCGGATTAGGGTCCCGACATGGTACTTGTCAGCAGTCTGATAACGGTCGCAATAGATATTGACGATGTCAACTTTATGGTTAGGTTTCAAAGCAAGATTATCAGGATCGAAATCGAGCATGAAGCCGCCACTCGCAATCTCCCATTCAGGTTCAATCTCCATAATCAATTCTCCATCTTTTGAAATAACATATTTTTCCTGCTCCTCACCTTCGGCCATAAAGGTCTGCCTCTCAATATCATATCCCTGTATCTCGTATGGAATCTCCGAATCAAACGGGAGACTGCAGAAACCGTCTTTGAGAATCGTAGTTCCCAAAATATCCGCTTCGGGATTGCGAACAAACTCATGGCCATTCCAATCGAAGGACAAAACATTAGCACGAT
>ONSV01000249.1 GCA_900320585.1 uncultured Prevotellaceae bacterium
ATTTTCGGAGGTGATTTTTATGGATCTGAACAAGCTTGAGCTTTTCTTTGCAGCTGCCAACAGCCGCAGTTTTACGCAGGCAGCTGAGAAGTGCAATGTAGCTCAGACAACTGTCAGCAAATACATCGCTCAGCTGGAAGAGGAGCTCGGAATGAAGCTCTTTTACCGAACAACAAGAGAGTGTTTTCTGACTGAAGCCGGGCACACGTTCTACAATGGCGCCAAGGATCTGGTTAAGGATTATGACGACCTCAGGAAGCAGCTTCAGCAGGTAAATGAGAACGAACTCAGGATCGGGATCTACGGGGAATTCTTTGACCTGTCCATGCTCGGCAATTTCAGGAAAACCTATCCCGACATTCCCGTCGTCATGGTCGATGAACGTTTCACCTCTGTGCTGGCCCACCGGGCAATGATAGACGGCGGACTGAGGCAGAAAGCCCGTCGCGACAAAGCACTGGTCGATGAGATCAGTGCTACGATTATATTGCAAAGTTATCTGGAATCAATAAGAAAATGATTTTACCTATTTATATATACGGACAGCCGGTGCTGCGCAAAGTGGCCAAGGACATTCCCGAGGATTTCGAGCAGTTGTCCCAACTCATCAACGATATGTTTGTCACCCTCGATGAGTCGGAGGGCATCGGACTGGCTGCACCCCAGGTGGGCAAGGATATCAGGGTGGTGGTCATCGACCTCAATGTGCTGGCCGAGGACATGCCCGAATACAAGGACTTCCGCAAGGCTTTCATCAACCCGCATATCGTGGAGTTCGACGACAGCGAGACCGACACCATGGAGGAGGGATGCCTCAGTCTGCCGGGCATTCACGAGAAAGTGACCCGCCCCACAAGAATCAGGGTGACCTATGAGGATGCCGACCACAACCACCACGACGAGTGGGTGGATGGCTACCTGGCTCGTGTGATGCAGCATGAGTTCGACCACCTCGACGGCAAGATGTTCATCGACCGTATCTCGGCTTTCCGCAAACAGATGATCAAGAGCAAGCTCAAGGCACTGCTGCAGGGTAGATACCGCTGTGGCTACCGCACCAAGGCGGCTCCTCAGAAATAAGTCTTATCCCCTCAACCCTTGTCGAATGGTATGATGAGGCGTGTAGTCATATTCATCCTCGCACTTCTTCCACTCATGGCCTCGGCCCAGTTCAATGTCGACAGGCTGATCATGAGTGGAAGAAGTGCGCTCTATTATGAGGACTACGTGCTTGCCATCCAGCATTTCAACAGGGCCATCGACTCCAAGCCCTACCTCTATGAGCCGTGGTTCTACAGGGGAGTGGCCAAATTCTATCTCGACGACTTCGCCGGGGCCGAGAAGGACTGCGGCGAGGCCATCGCGCTCAACCCGTATGTCGCAGGCATCTATGAACTGCGCGGACTCTGCCGCATCCGACTGAAGAAGTTCGAGGGGGCCATCTCCGACTACGACAGGGCGCTCAAGGACAATCCCTCGGCACAGAACTATTGGTTCAACCGAATGCTGTGCCGGCTCGAACTCAAGGACTACGACCAGGTGCATCTCGACCTCGACACCATTATTGGCAAGTGGAGCAAGTTCTCGCGCGCCTACTCGGTGAAGGCAGGGGTCTATCTCATGCAGAAAGACACCACGCAGGCAGCGGCCTGGCTCGACAAGGCCCTCGAACTCGACCCCTACGATGTGGACATGTGGATGACCAGGGCAAGTATCAGCCTCTCGAAAGGCAACTGGAAAGAGGCCGACGAGCACCTCACCAGGGTGATACACCTCAAGCCCAAAATGGTGCACAACTACCTCAACAGGGCCATCGCCCGTCTCAACATCAATAACCTGCGCGGGGCGATGAGCGACTACGACACCGCCATCGAGCTCGATCCCGACAATTTCCTCGCCCACTATAACCGCGGACTGCTCAGGGTGCAGGTGGGCGACGACAACCGGGCCATCACCGACTTCGACTATGTCATACGCATGGAGCCCAACAATGTCATGGCCATCTACAACAGGGCCGTGCTCTTGCACAAGACTGGCGACCTGCGTGGGGCCATACGCGACTACTCCAGGGTAATCGAGCAGTATCCCAATTTCTGGATTGGACTGCAGAACAGGGCCGAGTGCTACCGGCGGCTGGGCATGACCAACCAGGCCGAGCTCGATGAGTTCCGTATCTTCAAGGCTCAGATGGACAAGCATATCGGCATCCAGCCACGGTGGTCGCAAAGCCAGATACGCCAGACGCGTAAGAAGAGCGAGATCGACATGAGCAAGTACAACCAGATTGTGGTTGAGGACGAGGAGAAGGTGGAGCACGAGTATGAGTTG
>ONSV01000248.1 GCA_900320585.1 uncultured Prevotellaceae bacterium
ACGATAATAGCACTCTTGGCCCTGCTTCTTGTGGGCGGCGCGGCGGCGTGGAAGTTCATTCCGCACACGCTGAGCCACGACGAGTGCAGCGACGTCTACCGCCACTTTGCCGACATGCGGCTGGAGGGGGTGCGCGTCACATACGTACAGGACAAGGTTATTAACGCCACCCTGCGCCTCCCGGTCACCGTGCTCGAAGCCGCGGCCGACCGCGGCTGGCAGCAGATTGACAGCCTTTATGGAATATCGAGGAATTTGGATGCACTGCTTAACAATCCCGACATCCCTGATGACGTAAAAGAAATATTCAGAGACCAGCAAGTCGCAAAGGTGAGTGTCAGGACTGCCCACCGCGAGACACCGGAGAAATCCATTGGGTTCGACGACCCACGTCCCGATGACGTACAGTTTTATATCTATCCACTGCTCCGCGTCGTCTGCATATTCGAGACCGGCAACGTGAAGAGCAATCGCGATGCCCTGATGGATGTCGCTTGGGACAAGGTGGATTCTATCGACGCAGCAATAAATCACTAAAAACATCATATCATGAAGAAAAGCACATTGCTTCTTGCGCTCTTGGCGCTGACCGCATTCACCGTCCGCGCCCAGCATTTTGACTGGGCCGAAGGCTATTCCTCAACTGGAGAGAATGGCTTCATCAAAGGCACAGTAACCGATAGTGCGGGCAACCTCTACATTCTCGGCGCTTTCTCGGGTTTTCCGTCATGGGGCGACACAACCCTGATGCCGATTAGCCATGACCTCATGCCCATTGGCACCGTGATAGCCAAAATCTCTCCCGACGGCGAGATGCTGTGGAGAAAAGCGTTACACACCGGTAACTATGCATATAATATTCCCTACGACATCAAGCCACTGGGCGACACGGCCTTTGCCTGCATGGTGAACGTCGAACTGTCGACACCTTACAACTACTACTGCTACTACCTCGACACCATGCTCCACGGCTGGAGCGACTACCCCATAGCCAACGAAGATCAATCTCCTTTGGGAGCATTGTTCACCGCCTACCTGGTGTTCGATTTCTCGGGCAACCTACTGGAGCAGCACTTCCTCCAGGTGACGTATATCGATACCACAGGAAGCGATATTTTCAAATACTATCTGCTTAATCCCTCTTTCGATCTTGATGCGGAAGGCAACATCTACATTTCGCGGCAAGCTGAAGACCGTATTGACGATGAGACCTCGGTCGAGGTCGGCACACTTATGGGTGTGCGGCTCTGGGTTGATCACCGATGTGTAGGCACAGTGTATGAGAACACGGGTTACCATCCATGCTGGTCGCCACAGCTGCTCAAGTTCGCGCCCCACTTCGACACCCTCCTCGCCGCCCGTTACCTCTTCGACCGCAACGACAACTACGCATGCGAAATCAACTCCACCTATACCAAGGTAGACCGCGACTCGAAGGTGTACTGTCTCAGCACGATATATATTGAAGGACATGGCCGCGACTCCATCGAGACCATCGTTGTCGACTCCATCCAAGGCCTTGAGTTCTCCTACCCGCCCGCCGTAACAGAGAAAGGTGTGATGGTGCGTTTCGACTATGACCTGACCCCCGATTGGCTGGTCACGTTGGACGACAGCATCATCAACCCTAACTTGAATGCTCCTTCACTCTCATTTTTCCACGATGTGGCCTTCGACCACGACAGCAACCTGATATTCCTGAGCCTGACCAGCATTCGTGGCTTTTTTTGCGACACGCTGAACTTCTACTCCATCCCGATGGTCGACGGCACCCCCATCCCTATGCGCAACAGCAGTGCCGTCCTCGTCTTCGAGCAGACCGACGATAGACCCGTGCTCCGCTCCTACGGCATCGTCCCTGCTGCCTCCCAATCCGATATTAGTGGATACTCCATCGGCAATCTAGTCTGCAAGGGCAACCGGATTTTCCTCCAAAGCCGCTACTATGGCGACCTTCGCATCCCTGGCAACGAGTTTCTTGGCAACAGCATTTATCAAGTTGGCCACGGATTGACAGTCTTCGACTACGCAGGCCATGTCATTGGCGGTACGCCGTACCGGACCATCTCGCCAAATAGCAAGCCGGGGCCCATCGCCTTGCGTGACAGCATCCTCTACCTCGGTATGCTGTTATGCGACGACAACGCCACCTTCGGCGATATCACTCTCCACGGCGATGCCAACTTCTCCGCCGTCGCCAGATACGTCGACACCGCCTTTATGACCACATACGTCTATGTCGAGCCTCCCATCGACACCAGTAATGTAAGCATCCTTGTACCCGAAGAAGGCAACGGCCTTGTGGTCTATCCCAATCCTTTCCATCAAAGGGTGA
>ONSV01000246.1 GCA_900320585.1 uncultured Prevotellaceae bacterium
TTCCGTCGGGGCGATGGTGAAATAGACGAATTGCTCTTTCTCGTCCTTCCCGCAATACTCCACAATGTCGAAACGACCGTCCACCACCTTGCGGATCAGCTTACCTTCGGAATCATACAGATAGAGATGATGCCATCCGTCGCTCTTGCTGAACCAGAGGAAGCGATTGTCCTTGAGGAAAATCATCCTGTCCACGGGCTCCACATAGCGATCGTCGCTCTCCTCGATGAGGACCTTGAGCTTGTTGCCGGTGTGCAGGTCGTAGCGGATGAGCTTGGAGTGGTTCTGCTCGCGGTTGAGGTGCGTGATGTAGATATATTGCTCGTCGGGAGAGAAGGTGACATTGGTGAGGAACTCGCCATCGGCCTTGTCGGTTTTGACATAGTGGTAAACGGGCTTGCCCGCCTTGGCCGACTGGGCCACGTCGAAGATGCCGAGGGTGACCACGTGGGAATTGCGGCCGGCCATCGGGTACTTGATATTCTCCACCGTCGCGATGGGCGTGGCGGTGTTTACCAGCGGATAGTCCTCCACCATACTCTCATCCATACGGTAGAAAGCGATGAAATTGCCCTTCGGGGAGAGGTACTGTCCCTCGTCGATGCCCCACTCGCTGCGGTGCACCGACTCGCCGAAGACAATGTTCTTGCCCGTGTCGGGACAGAGCAGAATGGGCTTGTAACCATTGAGTTTAGTCTGCACGAAAACGCCTTCATCGTTCTTGATGACAAAGAGTCGGTTCTTCACCGACTGGTCGATGACATTGTCCCAGTCCACATCGCCGAGTGTCTCCGTAGTGGTTTTGCCCTTCACGGAGGCGAGGATAGTGTGGGTGCGGGGCACGTAGATGGTGTTGGCATCAATCCAGCCGAAGCTGCGGAGATTGCTGACCCCTTGCGCCGCGAGATCAGCGGAGGAGAGCCACATCGTCTCCTTGCCCTTGGCGGCATCCACCAGCTTGATGTTGTGGTCATCGTCAATGTAGGCGTATGTGTCGGTGCCGGGGCGCCAGCTCAGGCCAGTCACACGGTCGGCCATATACTTGCCCTTGAAGTAGGCTTTCAAATCAATGGTCTCGTTCTGTGCCCAAACCGACACACAACAGACCAGCAGGATAAACAGTGAAAAGAGTCTTCCCATAGTGAATTCGTTGGAATGTTATTCCTCTTTGGTCAGGGGAGAAGCTTGGGTATAGGTGCGGGCAGCCAGCTCTTTGTCGAGCATATAGAGCCCGTATCCATTGCCATTGATCATCTTGAGACTGTCAATCAGCGCGCGGGCGTTCTCCTCTTCCTCCACCTGTTCATCGATGAACCATTTCAGCATACTTTGCGTGGCATAGTCTTTTTCCTTGGTAGCCAACGCAAACAGGTTGTTGATGAGTGAAGTAACCACCTGCTCGTGCTCAAGCGTGTTTTCAAACATCGCCAAAGCGTCTTTCCACTCAGTCTGCACCTTATCGATGGGTTTGAGAATCACGCGGCCTCCACGGGAGATGACGTAGTTGTAGAAAATCTGGGCGTGATCCTGTTCTTCCTTGAACTGAATCTCAAACCAGTTGGCCATACCGCCATATCCGAGGTCGTGACATTGTGCAGCCATTGAGAGATAGAGGTAAGCCGACCACATTTCGGCGTTGATTTGGTTGTTGATAGCTTCTTCGATTTTTTTACTTAACATAATGGTATAATTTTTAAAGTTTGTAATTGCTGTAATCAAAAGGTACTTGGGCAAGGGCTTCTCCCTGGTAGCAACGGGGCAGGTAATGGCGACGCGCCCAGGCCACGACTGACAGGCCGACAGCGGTGCCGAGGCACCAGCCCGCGAGGATGTCGGTGGGGTAATGCACACCGAAATAGGGCCGTGTATAACAGAAGAGGAGCACGTAAAAGACCATAAAAAGGGCCAGGAGCCAGCGTTTCCGCACAAAGGGTGCGAGCAGCGCGTAGGTCAGGATGGCGATGGTGGTGCTGTTGGTGGCGTGGGAGGAGGGGAAGCCGAAGCGGCCGCCGTAGTAGGGTGTGCCGTTGGGCCTCACAAAAATGCGCAGATGCTCGACCAGGCCGGGGGTGTGCGTGGGGCGCAACCGGTGCAACAGGGGTTTGCAGATGCCCGAGGAGATGACGTCGGAGAGCGCCACCGCCAGCATCACAAGCAGCAGCACCTGCCAAGTGTGACCACGATAACAACGGAACAGCAGGTAAATGACCAGCAGGTAGAACGGAATCCACGCGTAGGTCTGCGTGATGGCCCAGAAGAGCCGGTCCAACCACGGCGCGTGATGCCCGTTGACGAGTATCAGGAACTTGCGGTCCAATTTCTCCACTATGTCACAGAATAACAGCGAC
>ONSV01000245.1 GCA_900320585.1 uncultured Prevotellaceae bacterium
GCGGCGCGCGAGAAGGTGCGCCAGTTTATCCATGCGCGTAAGACCGAGGAGATTGTCTTTACACGCGGCACCACCGAGGCCATCAACCTCGTGGCCAGCGCGTTCTGCGAGTCGCAGATGCAGGCAGCCGATGAGGTGCTGGTCACTGACATGGAGCACCACTCCAATATCGTGCCCTGGCAGCTGCAGGCCATGAAACGTGGCATCATCGTCAAGCACCTCCCCATCACCGACGACGGCCGTCTCGTAAATTGCGATGAAATCGCAACTTACATGACGGAAAGAACGAAGTTCGTCAGCATCGCTCACGTCAGCAACGTCCTCGGCACGGTGAACCCCGTCAAGGAGATCATTCGCATGGCTCATGAACATGGTATTCCTGTGTTGGTTGATGGTGCCCAGAGTGCTCCCCATATGATGATTGATGTACAGGATCTGGATTGTGATTTCTTCGCCTTCAGCGGTCATAAGATGTACGGCCCTACCGGCATCGGTGTGCTCTATGGCAAGGAGGAATGGCTCGAGAAGCTGCCGCCGTATCAGGGTGGGGGAGAGATGATTGATAAGGTGACATGGGAGAAGACCACCTTTGAACGCCTGCCGTTTAAGTTCGAGGCAGGAACGCCCGACTTCGTGGCTACCCACGGTCTGGCCACCGCCATCGACTACATCCAATCCATCGGTTTCGACGCCATCCAGCAACACGAGCAGGAGCTCACCCGCTACTGCATGCAACAGCTCCTCACCATCCCCGACATCCATATATATGGTCCTTCATATACCCAACCACTTGTACCTGAGACAAATCTCGCGCCACCGCGCCCCCGTACCCCCGCACCACCGAAGGACGCCGTCGTAAGCTTCAACCTCGGCACCATCCACCACCTCGACGTCGGCACCCTGCTCGACCGTCTCGGCATAGCCGTCCGCACCGGTCATCACTGTGCGCAGCCCCTGATGGACCGTCTCGGCATCTCCGGCACCGTCCGCGCCTCCTTCGCCCTGTACAACACGAAGGAAGAGGTCGATGCCTTGGTGGCAGGCCTCGACCGCGTCAGGAAGATGTTCTGAGAGCATCATCAAGCCAGTAGTCTGCGACATTTCTTCACAGCCACCACCAGCCACAGCAGTGCCACGGCACGCAGTGTAAAGGCGTAGCCCACGGGCATCACCCCCAAGAAGAACGCCACCTGCGCCTCAATCAACGCCCACGTCTGGTGCATGTTCAAATCGCGCTCCAGCACCTGGGCGTAATACGTACGTAAAAGGTTCACCGGTCTGTTCACACTCTCAGCAACCTTACTCATCATCTCTGCTACGAAGCGCCCACCTCGTGAGCAACTCAACACCATCTCCTTATTCATAACTTTGAACTTTATTATTACTCTACGAATTAGACGAATTAGACGAATTGAACTTTATGATTACCTTTGGTTCCTTGGTCTTTTTAAAAATATGTTCTTATGTTATTATGTCTAAAAACCTGTTCTTTTGTCTTCGCTGCAAAATTACCACCCCTTTGTGCACAATAAGTTCACAAATTCCCCGTTTTTCTATAAAAATCTTTAATCATTTCACAATTTCACCATTTCACAATTTCACCATTTCACAATTTGACTTTCATCTTTAATGTTTAATGTTTAATGTTTAATCTTTAATGTTAAAATCTCATTTTCACGAGGGCAAGATCGAGGCAGGCTGCGACGAGGCAGGGCGTGGCTGTCTGGCAGGCAGTGTCTATGCTGCGGCCGTGATCTTCCCAGCCGACTATCAGAATGAGGCGTTGAACGACTCGAAGCAGCTCACCGACAAGCGGCGACACGAGCTGCGGGAGGTCATTCAGCGTGACGCCCTTGCCTGGGCAGTAGGCATTGTCACCCCCGAGGAGATCGACAAGATCAATATCCTCAACGCCTCCATCCTCGCCATGCACCGCGCCCTGGATCAGCTCAAGGTGCGCCCTGAGGCCATCATCATCGATGGTAACCGCTTCAAGCCCTACTTCACCCCCCCGCCACCGCGCCACCGCACCCCCGCGCCACCGCACCACCGCGCCCCCGTTCCACACACAACGATTGTCAAAGGCGACGCCAAGTACCTCTCCATTGCCGCCGCCAGCATCCTGGCCAAGACCTACCGTGACGACTATATGGACAAGCTGGCCGAGGAGTACCCGCAGTACGACTGGCAGCGCAACAAGGGCTATCCCACCAAGAAGCACCGTGAGGCCATCAAGCTCCACGGCATCACCCCCTATCACCGCCACTCCTTCAACCTCCTTGGGGATACGCAGTTAACACTTGAATTCGATGAATAGGGAGGAAGGACGAAGGAGGAGAGAGGAAGGAGATTAGCACTATGAGTCAGTG
>ONSV01000244.1 GCA_900320585.1 uncultured Prevotellaceae bacterium
GTTTGCAAAGACGGCCATCCCGTAGCCTTCACCACGGGTCTCTCTTACACCCTGCCCGAAGGTGACGCAGCCGGCACTTACTCTGTACGCGTAGCCAACGAGATGGGAGGCCTCGGCTCTCCCTCCAATGCCGTCACAGGCATCCAAACGATTCATGCCGACATGCCTTCCTTTCGTCACTCGGCCCTCTTCAACCTCTTCGGCCAAAAAGTGACATCCAATTACCAAGGCATCGTGATCTGTAGTCAAGGGGTCATAATGAAATAACAAATCAATCCCATCCACACAAAAAGCATCCTGCCCAGCTTTTGCTCGACAGGATGTTTTTTTGTCCATATCTAAATTTCATCATTAATCCGCTTTTACCTCAAACTCACAGGTCAGCAAATGCCAGTTTTGCACAGCACTCCACCAAACGAAAGAATCGGTTTCGGAAACTTTTCGTGCGGAGCCCTTCGCACCTTCCTTCGTAGAATAGTACAAATTGAACCGATATTTGCCAGGAGAAGTCCTTCTTCCGAAACTTGCTACCCAAGCCATCGTCTTAGCATTAGGATACAATGGAGGTTCATCTTTCCAAGTTGTGCAAATTTGCCCGCCATAATTTCCTACATATTCACCATCTTCCCATCGGGAAAGAGTTCCCCAGAAATAGCCCGGGAGCCATTCGCCATAAAGTGTATCCCGACTTTCGTTCTGGACAAGAAAATGTGGCCCAGGAAATTCTCTGTTCTCCCCCTTGGAATTACGCAAGTACCTAATTTTTACCAAAGGGGAAGGATTCGAATATTTGGTAATCTTGAAAAAGCCAGAGGTTGTCGAATCCTTACTTTTGATATCAAATATGTCTTTCTTCTCTCTCTCAAAACGAGCGCTAACTTCTACCTTATATTCCTCTCCTGTTAAACTGAAGGATCTCTCCAAGGATTCTCTTCCAGATATGGCACTCGAAAAGACGACTTTCAATCGATAATTGCCCAATTGTTCCAAATGATATGAACCATTTATCTGTCTATCTGCGCCATCATAAAGGGTAATACTCTTTCCATCAGGACAAATCAATCTCAATGTCCCATAGGCATTGGGCAAATTACCTATGACCGTATAAACAATCGACATGTCACATTGTCCTTTTACAGCAATGACATGTGCAAATACTATCAAAAAGATGGCAATGGCCTTTATCTTACTCATAATTCCATCCATAAATCTGTAAACTGCAAAGATTCCAACGTTGTCGCCCATCGAAGCTAGAAACATCGATTTTCAACCACAACATTGTCACCCGATCCATTATCTCGGCAAAATCCCCTATCTTTGCACCAGATAAGAAATCAAGACAAAAGTAAAACGCTGTTAAAAAGGTGGCCGACCGTGAGGTTAGCCACCTTTTTGTATGTAAAGTCTTAGAGGAATGCGATGGTAAGACCTGCCATCACGATGCTGACCATAGACATCAGCTTGATGAGGATGTTGAGCGAAGGACCGGAGGTATCCTTGAATGGATCGCCTACGGTGTCACCCACGATGGTAGCCTTGTGGCATGCCGAACCCTTGCCACCGAAGTTGCCTTCCTCGACATACTTCTTGGCATTGTCCCACGCACCACCTGCATTCGACATAAATACGGCAAGCGTGAAGCCCGACGAAAGACCTCCGACAAGCAGGCCAAGTACACCAGCCACACCGAGGAACAGACCTACGAGGATGGGGATGATGATGGCGAGCAGGGCTGGAACGATCATCTCGTGCTGTGCTGCGAGGGTCGAAAGCTCCACGCAACGACCATAATCAGGTGTGCCCTTGCCTTCCAGGATGCCCTTGATCTCACGGAACTGGCGACGAACCTCCTCGACCATCTTGCCGGCTGCACGTCCTACAGCGCCCATGGTAAGGCCGCAGAACAGGAACGCTGCCATGGCACCGATGAAGATGCCGACGAGCACCTTCGGGTTCATCAGGTTCACCTGGAAGTAGTTCATGAAGTCGGGGATATTGGCCTTGCCTGCCTCGATGGTGTTGCCGGCAACGTCGGTCATGGTCTTGCCCACACGATCCATGGCAATCTTCACCTCTTCGATATACGAAGCCAGAAGTGCAAGTGCGGTAAGAGCGGCCGAACCGATGGCGAAGCCCTTGCCCGTAGCAGCTGTAGTGTTGCCCAGTGCGTCGAGTGCATCGGTGCGATGACGTACCTCCTCACCCAGTTCGCTCATCTCGGCATTACCACCGGCATTGTCGGCAATAGGTCCGTAAGCGTCGGTAGCAAGGGTGATACCCAGCGTCGAAAGCATGCCCACAGCAGCGATGCCGATGCCGTAGAGGCCCAGCTGGATGCTGCCTGCACTCATGCTGAAGTCAAAGCCATTGGCGCAAAGGTAACTCAGGCAGATGGCAATCGAAATGGTGAGCATGGG
>ONSV01000243.1 GCA_900320585.1 uncultured Prevotellaceae bacterium
ATGAAAGCCAAATACTGGACACATGGACACCTGGCCGATGCCATGCGCTCCACCATGTCCATCCCCTTCTTCTTCACCCCCGTCCGTCGAGATGGACGCATCTACATCGACGGCGGCACCCGCAATAACTTCCCCACCGACATGGCACGCGCCATGGGAGCCGACTACATCATTGGCGTCGACCTCAGCCAGCCCCGCACCTATTCCGAAATCAGCGGCATGGCCAACCTCCTCATGCAGTGCATCTCGCTGATGGGCAAAGACGCCTTCGACAACAACCTCCCCCTGGCCGACGTCTATATCCATCCCGACATGTCGGGCATGAACATGATGAGTTTCGACTCCGCCTCCATTGCCGAATGCCTCCACCGCGGATATGTCGCCGCACAGAGTCAAGCAGAAGGGCTTGACGCCATCCTGCAGAAGGTCGGAACCGTCAAAAACCGTCCGCTCAACAACACCCCCGGCATCAATATCCACAACCGCAAAGTGGTTATCGGCAACGTCGTTTACAACGGTATCAACCCCGACATTGTCTCCTACTTTGAGAAAAACAGCAACATTCATAAAGGTCACGCCTACAGCAGCGACGACATTGAGGAAGAGCTCGCCCTTATGTATGGCTCAGGACTCTTCGACCAAGTGTCCTACAGCCTCTACGGCGACAAGGAGCCCTTCACCCTCGCTTTCCACTGCAAGCGCGGCCCCATCCACCAGTTCGGTTTCGGACTGCGGTTCGACACCAAAACCATGCTCTCCGCAGCCTTCAACATCGGCTTCAACCGGCGCAAACTCTCCGGCTTCAAAGCCGACATCTCTGCCGTCATCGGCAACAACCCCTCCGCCACCGTCAACGTACTATACGCTTTCCTCAACGGTCCTTCGGTGGGTCTCAACATCCACACCCGCTACCAGACCATCGAACAGTACTCGGCCCAGACCAATCTCGCCGAAGGATTCAACACGCTGACATCTTGGTACAACACCGTCGACCTCTTTAGCCTCACCCACTCATGGCGCCACGGTGCCATTCGGCTGGGTGTCAAATTCTATGTATCACCCTTCGAGCGGAAAACCGCTTTCGAACCCGTCTATATATGGCATCAGAGATACGACACCATCCAAGAAGGCGGTACCTACATCATAGACACCAGCTACTATGTCGCCGACACGCTCAGAAGATCGTGGAACGGCATGCGTGCCGACTCTGTGAACAACTGGGACCACTTCGTCGTCGCCCCCTACTTCGAAGCCACTTACGACAACACCGACGACAGCTACTTCCCCACCAAAGGCATCAACGCCCGCTTCCGTTACGACTATTACATCTACCACTACTGCTACCCTGACGCATGGTATAATACGATCGAGCACATTTACTTTAGATCCAACAACATCAATGCCCATATCAAGGCCGCCATCCCTGTTGCCAAAGCCTTCACCATCCTGCCCTCGCTCTGGCTCCACTCCAACATCCAGTTATACGAAGGCAGAATCGTCGAAGGCATAGTCCCTTCATGGATGGAAAGCTATATCGGTGGCATCACTCCCGGACGATTCTACGAAAACCAACTTCCATACATCGGCTACAATATGCCTCACTTCTTCTCCTACTCCCATGCCGAAGTTGTGGCCAATATCGATTTCCGCTGGCAAATCGCCCCCAAAGACTACATCTCCTTCACCGTTGCCGGATTCAGCACATTGGCCGGCGATATCGATGCTGAGGAATCATCCGCGTATCGCTTGAACACCCTTACCGACTATGCCTTTGCACTGCAATACGGCCACAAATCATTCATCGGTCCCATCTTGTTCAACGTCCACTGGTCACGCTACAACCAGCCCTCGCCCTGGGGTGTCTACCTCAGCGCCGGTTTCGACTTCTAACCCTACATAGGGCAATCCTATCCAAAACAATTATAGGTTAAAAAGTTTCGTACTTTTTAACCTATTTTTTTACCGGAGTCAAAAAAAATGCTTTTCGACGCAGCATTCAGGCAGCACCCTACTTCTTCTTTTTCACGCTGAATCCAAATCCGCCCAACTTCTCACCAAGTGAGTAGTATTTCCCATGCGAAAACGCTATCGGCCGTGCATGGTTCAGCTGGAATGCACCCGTCGACTTGTCTATCAAACCCTCTTCTGCATTCACTGCAACCACATTGGCCAAAAACATGTCATGACTTCCTAATCGTTGGATCCCTGCCACCTTGCACTCTATATTCAGCGGACTCTCGGCTATCAGGGGAGCCTTCACCACTTGTCCCACCTCAGGCGTAAGATGCATCTCTTTGAATTTCTTCACATCCTTCCCGCTCCGCACCCCGCACCAATCGGTGGCTCTTGCCAAATCAACCGTCGACAAGTTAATCACAAACTCCCCCGTGCGCTTGATTATCTCATACGAATGACGCTGTGGCCTCACTGAAATATAACACATC
>ONSV01000242.1 GCA_900320585.1 uncultured Prevotellaceae bacterium
CCGGCGTCGCCGCCCTCCTGGCATGCCGCCATGAGAAACAAAGGCAACAGAAGGATGTATCTATAGTATCTTGCCATGAAAACTGATTTTGAAGTTGAACGTGGAGCAGTCGCCGTAGACATTGCCTTTGTCGAAGGCGTAGGCGGCGCTGATTTGCCATGGACCTGCAGCATATTGTCCCTGCAGCATCGCATCGAGCGAGTGATGCTTCTTGGGCAGCGGCATGGCATAGGTACCCCATCCCTCACGGTAAGAGCATTTCACAAGATACGACAGGCGGTCGGTAACCTCGCCGTTCACACCCAGATGCCATGCCTTGTTGCGGTTGTCGACGAACGAGGTGTTGCCATCGAGGTTGTAGATGGGCGAGGTGATGAGGGCGTTGCCCAACGTCATGCCATAGTGGTCGTAGCTCACGTAGAACATGTGGTTGTAGTAGTTGTCGTTGCCTGTCGCCTTGTCGGTGATCTCGCTGCGCGCAGGCTCGGGATAGTCGGCACCGTCCCAGTGGAGCGGACCGCTCTGGTTGGTGGTCTGTAGAAACTCCACTACGGCACCCCGTACCCACTGACGGCCCGGCGCCTTGTTGCGGTACTGAACGCCATACAATCCATCCCATCCATTGCCCTTGCGCATGCCCGACCCATCCTCAAAGGGGTCGTCGACATAGACTTCCACCTGGTGGTGCCGGTCGATGTTGCACCCTAATTGTACGGTCATCGTGCCCACGTGGTTGCCATAAATCCAGTCTTCCATCGCCTCGTTCTCGAAATAGTGGCTGTCGCCCAAGGGGAGGATGACATGCCAGAAAGCCTTCAGCGAGGCCGGCTTTTCCTTGTGCTCCAACTTGCCGTCGACAAGGGTGTGACTGGTGCCGCAAAGCTGCACCGAATGCTCAATGCCGGCGGTGATGAAGAACCGTTTCGTGGGATTGGTGCGGAAATACAAATGCTTCTGGTGGTAGAGTGCCCCGGTGGAGTAGGAGAAGTTGGCTTTGCCTCCGCGGCGGAACATGTCCTCGCGATATCCGCTGTCCATGAACTTGCCATAGCCGAAGTCGAAATGGGCCTGCAGCCATCCTTTGGTGAATGGCACGTTCCAGAAGTCGCTCGTACCGAAATGCACCTGCGGCACGGGCTTGGCATTGGTGCCATTGGCAAACGCTCCCGACGAGAGCACGCCGTCGCGCACGGCAGGCTTCAGCTCCCGGCTGCCTATCTCGATGAAGAATGACTGGTAGGACAAGTTGGCGTAGCATTGCTGCAGGTAGAGCTCATGGTCGGCATGAACGGAGGCCACCGCATCGACAGCAGCCGACAACGACAGACGGGGCGTGAATGAGTGGCGTGCGTTGACAGCACCGCGCAGGTATGCGGTGTTGGGGCGTGTGGCCAGCACATGGTGCCTGTTGGTGGCCAGTTGGTAGGCGGTAAAATCGCCCGTTCCCACAGCAGTCTCGGCAGTGATGTCGTAGTTGACGCTGGTGCCGAGGGAGTCTTGTGCCGCCGTGGTGGCAGGGCACAGGAGAGATGTGGCAAGAAGAACGGCGGTCAGCTTGCCTATCGCGTTGCTGCTTTGATTTTTCTTGAAAACTCTTATCATCAGTGATGCAAAGGTAACATTTTTTTGTCATCCGACGTAAAATCATCACAATCTTTATCTTCGATATCTTTGCTTTATCTTCGATATCTTTGATATAATGTTAAAAAACAAGGCAAAATTTTTAAAAGTTGTGTAGAATGCTTATCTTTGCACGATATTTTAAAGAAAAGCCCCCTGGGGGCGGATATTAGCTGAATGAGAAATTTGACAAAGGCTTTTTCGCTGGTTGTCCTGTTCTGGGCAGTGGCACTCATCGCCCGGGCACAGGTGACGGGAGTAGTCGTCGACAGGGAAAGTGGCGACACCATTCCCTTCGCCAGCCTCATCTACAAGGGCCATCACATCTCTGCCGTGGGCGAGGTGGATGGCACCTTCAGCATCGAGCGGCACAATGGCTGGCAACTCACGGTGAAGGCCGTGGGCTACAAGACCTTGACGCTCAGCGTGAAAGCTGGCATGGAACTGCCTGTGGTGGCAAGGATGAAACCCGAGGCCCAGCGCCTGGAAGAGGTGGTGGTGCGCTCGAAGCGCCGCAGCAAGTACAGCCGCAAGAACAACCCCGCCGTAGAGCTCATGAAGCGCGTGGTGCAGGCCAAGAAGCGCACCAATCTCGAGAATCACGACTTCTACCAATATTCCAAATACCAGAAGATCACGCTTGCCGTGAACGACGTCACGCCTAGCGAGCTGGAGGACGTGCAGGAGAAGAAGATGCAGTGGATGCTCGATGGACTCAATGTCTACATTGGAGCCGTGATAAAGAATCATGACAATGCTCCTCCATTGTTGCGGCACAGAAGCGCAACGTCCTTCACGACATCGTCAAAGGAAAGAGTATGTTCCAC
>ONSV01000241.1 GCA_900320585.1 uncultured Prevotellaceae bacterium
AGAGGAGCATTATCCTTGTCGACAATGGGCTTGCCGTCCTTGTCCACCAGCGTCAGCTCCAGAGCTTCACCCGTAGGCACCGTTGTCTCGCTTTCACCAGCTTCACTGTCACGAGTGGTGGCTGGATCCTTGACGGGGATGACCTCGATGTCACCTTTCTCAATATAATAGCCCTCCGACGGGGTCACCTCGATGGTAACCACCTGTCCGTCTTTCTTGATGACTTTCACCTCACCGCCCTCGTATTTCTCGTTGAGCGATACGACGACCTCCTTAGCAGTCGTCTCTGTCTGTTCGCCCTGGGTCGTCTGATTGTTCTGGGTCGTCTCGTCATTCCCGGCCTGTGGGGTCTGACCGCTGTCCTCCTGGGCATAGGCTGTCATGCTGAACGCGAGCATCAGCATGATTCCGAATAGATTCTTCATTGTCTTCATAACATATCCTTTCTTTTAATTATTAGTATTCTATAACTTGTAGACTCTCTTATTTCTTGACCATCAGTTTCTTGGTGTACTGGCGGATGGCTTCGTCAAACACGTCGCCATCAGCGCGGCCTATCCATATCAGTTTTATTTTCATAACTACAATTTCGACTCATCAATCGGGAAGATGATGTCGCTATGGTTGGCGTTGTGGAGCAGGCACTGGTCGCAGATGGTCAGTTCGCCGTTGAGGCGGCGTTGCACCATATCGCTCAGCCGGTCCTTGAGGGCCGGGATCTCCACGTAGTTGCACACCTCGTTGGCGAAGGCGAACATCAGCAGTTTGCGGGCGCTGCGCTCGCCAATACCGCGGGAGCGCAAATAGTACAGGGCCTCCTCGTCAAGCTGGCCCACGGTGGCGCCGTGGCTGCACTGCACATCATCAGCGTAAATTTCAAGGAAGGGCTTGGTGTTGACCACGGCCTTGTCGGTAAGCAGAATGTTGCGGTTGGTCTGGTAGGCGTTGGTGCGCTGCGCGTCGGGCTGCACCACCACGTGCCCGTGGAATCCCGCCTTGGCCTCGTCGTCCAGAATGCCCTTGTAGAGCTGAAAACTCTTGCAATCGGTGGCGTTGTGGCTCACTTTGATCTGATTGTCGCAATGCTGCTGCTTGTCCACCAAATAGAGTCCGTACAATCTGGTCTCCGCAAAGGGCGCGTTGAGGTTGACGCGGATGTGATTGCCCACATAGCCGGCATTGAAGGTGATGGCATTGGACAGGAAGAGCGAGTAGGCCTCCTGGTTGACCAAAAGATGGTGGAAGAGAATCGAGTCGGCCTCTTTGTTCTCAGTCTTATAGTAATGCAGGGTGGCGTTTTCCGACAGGGAAATCTCAGTGACGACATTCAGGAAATTGCTGCCGCTTTGAATAGAGTCGTCGCACTGGATGAGCGAGAGGCTGGCGTTGCGTCCCACGTGGACGACGTGGCGGTTCTGCACCAGCAGGTTGTCGCGGGAGTTCACCAGGGAGACGATTTGGAAAGGATGCTCCACCTTCACGTCGTCGGGCACATAGATGAAGACGCCGTCGTTGAACTGCTGTTCATTGCTCTCTATCAGCTCGTCTCGTTCCTCGGGAGCAAAACGCGACAGACAGGGCTGCACCAGTTCGGGGCAGCGTTTGAGGGCGGTTTTGAGGCTGCCGGCCACCACGCCGTTGGGATATGTGGCCAATTCGTCGGCATCCTGCACGAACCAGCCGTTCAGCATCGGCAGCATCACGGAGCCCATCTGGCGCACCTGGCATTGGAAATACTCCTCCACCGGCCGGTAGGGATCGGGAGTGCCCTGCTGCTGATATTGGGTGATTTTTTCGATATATGATAGGGATTTCATTACGCTAGTTTTCCTTGTTCATACTCTTCCTTGATCCAGTCGTAGCCACGCTTCTCGAGCTCCAGTGCCAGTTCCTTGGGACCCGACTTAACAATCTTGCCCTCGAAGAGGACGTGCACCACATCGGGCACGATATAGTCGAGCAGGCGCTGGTAGTGGGTGATGACGATGGTGGCGTTGTCGGGGCGTTTGAGCTGGTTGACGCCGTTGGCAACGATGCGCAGGGCGTCGATATCGAGGCCGGAGTCGGTCTCGTCGAGGATGGCGAGCTTAGGCTCGAGCATTGCCATCTGGAAAATCTCGTTGCGTTTTTTCTCACCGCCGGAGAAGCCCTCGTTCACGGAGCGGTTGCTGAGTTTCTCGGTCAGTTCCACCACCTTCTTCTTCTCGTTCATCAGGCGGAGAAATTGGGCGCCGTTGAGCGGGTCGAGGCCGCGGTACTGGCGGATCTCGTTGAGGGCTGTACGCATAAAGTTGGCGATGCTCACGCCAGGAATCTCCACCGGATACTGGAAGCCGATGAAGATGCCCTCGCGGGCGCGGTCCTCCACCGACAGGTGCAGCAGGTTCTTGCCGTTGAAGAAGATGGTACCGTCGGTGACCTCATAGCCCTCCTTGCCGGCAATCACAG
>ONSV01000240.1 GCA_900320585.1 uncultured Prevotellaceae bacterium
GTCTTCGTCTGGTATCCCACCATCGAGAACCTCACGGCCACGCTGTCGGCCGAGAGCAGTTGGAAATTGTATTCGCCTTTGAGATTGGTGAAGGTGACACGCCCTTGGCTCACCACCGCGACAGTGGCCAGTTCAAGGGGGTTGTTGTTCTCGTCGGTCACCTTGCCGCGCAGCGTGAAAGTCTGTGCGGCAAGGGTGGTCGCTCCTGCGAGAAAAATCAGTAGAGTATATAGAATTCTATTATATCCCGTTCTCATTACAACTATAATAACGAGATTCTTTGCCGATTATTGCATCCGGGGCCTAACTCTTGTTCACCCACCCCAGAACATCCCCAGAATTCTGTTGGCCCAAGGGAGCATCGACCTGAACCACCGGTAGGTGCTTGTGGGCTTGCCACCGAAGCGGAGGATGAACTCACGCTCGGGGTTCTTGCTGAAAGGCAGGCCCGCGTTCATGAACCTGAGGTGGTGGCAGCCACGCTGGTGGGCGTCGTTGAGCACGTGCCACACGGTGGTGGTGTAGGGGTGGTATTTCATGTAGGTCTTTCGGCGCGAGGCCACATACCAGAGGTAGGCATCCTGGTTGGTGTAGACCACGGCGCTGCCACCAATCACTTTCCCGTTGAGCATGGTGACGAAGATGCGGCAGCGCTCACTGGCGAGCATCAGCCTGAACATCTCTATCTTGGGGATGAATCGTTGTACCTTGAAACGGTAGTAGCGGCGCAGTATCTTGTAGAAGGCGGTGAGTTCCTCCTCATCGTGCACCTCACGAACGATGGTGCCTTGTTTCTCGCATGCCTCCACCTTACGGAGCATCTTGTCGCTCAGTCGCTCCCTGGGTGACTTGCTGTGCAATGAGTTGTGCACCTGCAACCATCTCACGGGGGTATAGCCCATGCGGCGCAAGTGCTTGTATCCGAACATCTTCGTGCTCATGTTGCTGCACTCGATGTATAGGCACAAGCGCCTTCGGAAATACTTGGTAAGCACGATGAGCATACGGCCGAACAACTCGTCCTTGGTCTCGGCATCGCGATATTCACCCTCGCCGTAGATGCGGGCATGAGAATATATATAAGGTGGCACCCATGAGCCACGTCGGAAGACAGTGGCCAGGATATGGGCTTTTACGATGCCTTGGTTGTCGGTGCAAAGACACATATAGGGACTACAGCCCGGCGTCTTTTCCAAAATCAGGAAAAACTCCTTGCTATGGAAGAAATTCCGGCTGGCGATGGCCGGCAATTCCTCGCTGCGGGTAATGATGCTTACCTCTATGTCTTGCATGTTGCAAACTTAGTCATTTTTTCCAACATTTGCAATAATTCCGCTGTTTTTTTAGTTTTGTGGATTACTATTATGATGTGTGTTTTCATGATATTCTATCGTGGAAACGTGATTGGGGAAGGCAAGTGGAATGCAAAAGAAAATACGTAGTTTCTGTTTTCATTGTGATGCGGATATTCTGTTTTCAATCTTTGCTCTGCGGTTAAATGTATTTAAAGAATAACGATTTTATGGCAATTTTTTTGGCTGTTCTTTGAAAAATGAGTACCTTTAGCGGCCAATTTGGAATACTATTCACTTAAATCTATAAATTTTTATGAGAGTCTATCAGACAAACGAAATCAAAAACATCGCACTCATTGGCAGTGCGGGTAGCGGCAAGACTACTCTTGCCGAGTCAATGCTTTACGAAGCTGGCATCATCAAGCGCCGTGGCACAGTAGAGGGAAAGAACACGGTGAGCGACTATTTCCCCGTTGAGCAAGAGTATGGTTATTCCGTATTCTCCACCGTCATGCACGTGGAGTGGAACAACAAGAAACTCAACATCATCGACTGCCCGGGTTCCGACGACTTCGTGGGCGGTGCCATCACCGCGCTCAACGTTACCGACCAGGCCGTGATCCTCGTCAACGGACAGTATGGCCCTGAGGTGGGAACGATGAACAGCTTCCGCTTAACTGAGAAACTCAACAAACCCGTAATATTCCTCATCAACCAACTCGACCGCGAGCATTGCGACTTTGAGTCGGTGATGAACAACCTGCGCGAGACTTTCGGCAAGAAGTGTGTCGAGGTGCAGTATCCTATCGCCACAGGTGTAGGTTTCAACGCTGTCATCGACGTGCTTATGATGAAGAAATACTCTTGGAAGCCCGAGGGTGGCGCTCCCATCATCGAGGACATCCCCGCCGAGGAGATGGACAAGGCCGAGGAACTTCATGCCGCTCTCGTAGAGGCTGCAGCAGAGAACGACGAGGCCCTGATGGAGAAGTTCTTCGACACCATGGAGCTCGACGAGGATGAGATTCGCGAGGGTATCCGCAAGGGCCTCATCGCCAGGTCGATGTTCCCCGTATTCTGCGTCTGCGCCAGCAAGGACATGGGCGTACGCCGCCTCATGGAGTTCCTGGGCAACGTGGTGCCTTTCGTCGACGAGATGCCGA
>ONSV01000271.1 GCA_900320585.1 uncultured Prevotellaceae bacterium
CTGAGGACTATAACGATGCCTTATAGTCCTCACACCACTATTGCCTCTATCGGCACACTGCTGTCCATTAAACCAATGCGAGTATCCCCAGCATGGCGGTTCACGCCTGTGTATGCCAGCGAGGCATCCTCATAGCGACGGAACTTCAGGATAGCATCGTTCATCTGGGCGCGGTTGAATACCCCGATGCGCAGCAATAGGTCGAAGTCGTCAATGGTCAGGCCGGTGACCCGCTCAAAGAGCGATGGCTCCAGCTTACGGATGACATCCTCAAGACTTTCTTCACGATAGTCGGTGAGGTACATGAAGATGGGGATACGTGTGGCAAACTTCATCAACTTCTCCTGCACTTCACGGCGTTTGCTGCGGTATTCCTTTTCTTCGGCAGTGAGTTCCTTTTTCTTCTTGGGGTCGGGGCTGTCTCCAGCCTCGCGTTTCAGTTTCTTTATCTTCTCGGCACGGTTGACGATGTTCTCGATGATGTCGCTGCCCAAAGCGCGGAACCCTTCTATCTTCATGATGGTGGCCAAGGCTTCGGGATTGTCGAGCACCCGTTGCAGGGTGGCGTTGTCCACATTCACCAGCTGGGCACTGTTCCAGCGTCGTGCCAGCAGGGTGCCGCTGGTGCCGTTATCCACAAAGTCGAGTATCTCGGTGGCGTCCACCCGCTTCATCGAGCTGCCGTCGAACTGAAGGATGGGCAGGAAGTTGATGAAGTCGTTCACCTTGTCGGTGATACGGCGGTTGCTGTCTACGTCCAACTGATTGGCGTAGGTCACCACCTCGCGCAGGGCACGGTTGGGGGCAAAGTCGAAAACATAGCAGGTGGGCTTCAAGATGGTCTTTTTCGTGGGGTCGTCCTTGTCGGTGGCTGTCCATGGACTCTGCACACGGAAGGCCGTCTGGAAATAGGTCTCAGGGCTGGAGCAGTTGCGCAGCATCAGCAATCCGCCCAATGGTCGCAGAGTTACACCTGTTGTCAGCTTGCCGCAGGTCAATATGATGGTGCGTGTCGTCAATGGGTTGTCGCCCATAGCCTTGCGTACTGGCCCCAGTGCATCTACGCCGATGCCGGCTTTTGTGCCGCTGCAGTTGATGATTTGGTATGTCTGATAGAAACCGTTGGCTGGACGGTGCAACAACGCCTCCATAGCGTCGCACGAGGCCACATTGGGCAGAAACCACATGGTGTGGGCACAGAGGTCGAGCAGACGGGTGTCCTCGAATGGCAGTGCTGGCCGCACGTTGAGTGGCGAGCTGCCGTCACCGAAGATGGATGCTTTGCCACGGATGATGTCGAGCCACTTCTGCACGGCCTTCTCGTGGACAAAGGTGGCAGCCTCTTTGCCCTTGGCAGGCTCCGCACGGAAGAACTCGTTGAGGTCGAAGCCGTCCATGTCCCACTGTTCTATCATGGCTCCGAGATCCTGCGGCATCTGGTAGGTCATCATCACCATGGTGGGCATTTCCAGATAGGGACCGCCGATGGAGCAAGGGCGCGGAACGGTGTGCCGCTGAGATAGAGATAATGCCGGCCTGTAATGGGTACGTCGTCGTCATCCCATGCGCGGCCGCTCTCCACGTCAATGCCGCCCTCGCGCATCACCTCATCCTCCTCTGCCTGTCGTCTCTTGGCATCGGCATCGCCAAGATCGAGCAAACTCTTGGCGTTGTCGTTCCATGCCCCGAAGTGGTACTCGTCCAGCACGATTAAGTCCCAGTTGATACTGTGCACCCACTCGTTCTTGGGTTTGATGTTGCCGTAGCGGTCACGCCCAAGATAGTCCTGAAAAGACCCAAAGACAACCAATGGGAATGTGCTATTGTGGGAATGTGTTAATGAGTTAGTGCCTTCTGTGTCCCGACTACTAATGTACCGCCACCCTTCAAAGTCGCGGTGCCGTAGTAGGTCATCGCGCCACGAGTCCTCCACAGCAGGCTTAAAGGTGAGCACCAGCACCCGCTTTGCCTTCATCTTCTTGGCCAGCTGGTAGGTGGCAAAGGTCTTGCCGAAACGCATCTTGGCATTCCACAGGTAA
>ONSV01000239.1:0-2509 GCA_900320585.1 uncultured Prevotellaceae bacterium
GTCGTTTCTGGAGCGCAGGAAAAAGGCCACCGAGATTGCGCGCATCGGACTGGTGGGGAAATATGACCTGCAGGATGCCTACAAGAGCATCATCGAGAGCCTTGCACACGCCGGCACCTACCATGACCGCAAGGTGAGTGCCACATTCATCAACAGCGAGCACATCACGAAGGACAATGTGGAAGAGAAATTGGCGGGCATGTCGGGCATCGTCATCTGTCCCGGTTTCGGCCAGCGCGGCATCGAGGGCAAGATCATAGCCGCCGAATACACCCGAACGCACAACATCCCCACATTCGGCATCTGCCTGGGCATGCAGATGATGGTGGTGGAATTTGCCCGCAACGTGCTTGGCTATGCCGACGCTCACAGCAGCGAGATGGACCCACAGACTCCTCATAACGTGATCGACATGATGGAAGAGCAGAAGTCCATCACGCAAATGGGCGGAACGATGCGCCTGGGCGCCTATGAATGTGAGTTGGTGAAGGGCAGCCGCACCTGGCAAGCCTACGGCCGCGAATCGCTCATCCGGGAGCGCCACCGGCACCGTTATGAACTGAACAACCTATACAAGGAAGAATTGGAGGGTCACGGGATGCGCTGTGTGGGCATCAATCCCGCCACCGAACTCGTGGAAATAGTGGAAGTTCCTCACCTGAAATGGTATATCGGCACCCAATTCCATCCCGAATACTCATCGACCGTACTCCATCCCCATCCGCTGTTCATGTCGTTTGTAAAGGCATGCATCGGATGACAGCTCAGCGGTCAGCGGCAACAACAGAACGAAAGCAAGAACAATCACATACAGGACAAATGGTGGAACAACTGAAACACGAGTGCGGCGTGGCGATGATACGCCTGCTTCAACCCCTGGAATACTACCAGAAGAAATACGGCATCAGCCAATACGGTCTGGACAAGCTCTACCTGCTCATGGAGAAGCAGCACAACCGTGGCCAGGAAGGTGCCGGCGTGGCCTGCGTCGACCTTGAAGCCCCCGTGGGGACAGAATACATGTTCAGGGAGCGAGCCGAGGGCAAGGACGCCATCACAGAGGTCTTCAAACAGATAAGAGAAACCTCTGCAAGCGGCAACCACCAAGAAAAGCCATCGGCCACTTTCTCCGGTCAACTCTATATGGGCCACCTGCGCTACTCCACCACGGGGAAGAGCGGGCTCACCTACGTGCACCCTTTCCTCCGACGCAACAACTGGCGTGCGAAGAACCTCTGTCTCTGCGGCAACTTCAACATGACCAACATCGACAAGGTGTTCGCGCTGCTCACCCATCAGGGACAATCGCCCCGACTCTACGGCGACTCCTATATCACCCTTGAGCTGATGGGCCACCGGCTCGACCGCGAAGTAGAACGGCTCTTCGGTGAGGCCAAGGCCAAAGGACTCGAGGCCGAGGCCATCACGCAGTACATCGACGACCATGTGGATATGGCCAACGTGCTCCGCACCACGATGCCCCATTTCGACGGCGGCTATGTGATGTGCGGCCTCACCGGTTCGGGCGAGATGTTTGCCGTAAGAGACCCATGGGGTATCCGGCCTGCCTATTACTATCAAGACAGCGAGGTGGTGGTAGTGGCCAGCGAGCGCCCTGTGATACAGACCACCTTCGACCTAACGACCGACGACATCCGTGAGTTGCGCCCCGGAGAGTCGCTGATCATCGGCAAGAGCGGCAAGGTGAGGCTGGAGCAGATACTGCCCGCCCAGAAATACAGCGCATGTTGTTTTGAGCGCATCTATTTCAGCCGCGGTTCCGACCGCGACATCCACCAGGAGCGCAAAATCCTGGGCGAGCAACTCACCATGCCCATCATGAAAGCCATTGATGGCGACGTGAAGCACACGGTGTTCAGCTATATCCCCAACACCGCCGAGGTGGCCTTCTACGGCATGACCGACGGCCTGAGGCGACTGAACCACGACGTGAGGATAGAGAAAGTGGTGTGGAAAGACATCAAACTGCGCACGTTCATCACCGAGGGCACCGAGCGCAACGACCTGGCGGCCCATGTCTACGACATCACCTACGGTTGTCTGACGCCTTACGAGGACAACCTGGTGATTATCGACGACAGCATTGTGCGGGGCACCACCCTCAAGGAGAGCATCTTCAAGATACTCGACCGCCTGCACCCCAGGAAAATCGTGATGGTGTCGAGCTCGCCACAGATCCGGTATCCCGACTACTACGGCATCGACATGTCGAGGATTGAGGAGCTCTGTGCCTTCCGTGCCGCCATCGCGCTGCTGAGGGAGCGGGGGAAACAGAGCCTCATCCACGATGTCTACCTGCAGTGCAAGAACGACACCCAGGCCATCAACCATGTGCGCGACATCTACGCCCCCTTCACCACCGAGGACATCAACCGCAAGATTGTGGAGATGCTACGGCCAGCAGGGATGGAGACCCCCATCGAACTGGTATTCCAGAGCATCGCCGGACTGCACACAGCCTGCAGGCACCATCCTGGCGACTGGTATT
>ONSV01000239.1:2517-4283 GCA_900320585.1 uncultured Prevotellaceae bacterium
TATTTCTCTGGCCACTACCCCACCCCTGGCGGCATCCGGCTGGTGAACCAGGCCTTCGTGAACTTCATCGAAAACGAGCAACAAAAAGAATGTTGACACAGATATGAGACCAGCAACACTGATTCTTGACGACGGGAGCCACTTTGCCGGACAGTCGTTCGGATACGAGCGCGACACCACTGGCGAGGTGGTATTCAACACCGCCATGACCGGCTATCCAGAGAGTCTGACCGACCCCAGCTATGCGGGGCAGATACTCACGCTCACCTATCCACTGATAGGCAACTACGGTGTTCCACCTACAGGAACCGACGCCAGTGGCCTTCCCCTCTTCATGGAGAGCGACCGCATCCACGTGGCAGCACTCGTGGTGGCCGACTACAGCACAGCCTACTCGCACTGGAATGCACAGGAGTCACTCTCGGAATGGCTGAAGAGAGAGCAGGTGCCCGCCATCACCGGGATAGACACCCGCCGGCTGACGAGGATACTGCGCGAGCACGGCGTGATGAGAGGACGCATCGTCATCGGCAAGACAGGGAGTCATGAACTCGCCGTGGCTGCCACCATCGCGAATGATACCGATGAAGAAACCGACTATGGCAGCGTGAACTGGGTGGAGCGCGTGAGTTGCCACGAGGTAGTCACCTATCCCCCGCTTGGAAAGAAAGAGTATCGTGTGGTGCTGGTGGACTGCGGCGTGAAAGCCAACATCATACGTTGCCTCACAAGACGGGGCATCGAGGTGGTGCGCGTGCCATGGGACTATGATTTCAACCATTTGCCGTTCGACGGGCTTTTCCTGGCCAATGGCCCAGGCAATCCCGACCTGTGCGAGAGTACCGTGGCCAACATAAGGAAGTTCCTCGGCACATCCCCCGTGCGCCCCCTCATGGGCATCTGCCTCGGCAACCAATTGCTGGCCAAGGCAGCGGGTGCGCGCACCTACAAGCTGAAATACGGCCATCGCAGCCACAACCAACCCGTCAGGCAGGTGGGCACCAACCGCTGCTTCATCACCTCGCAGAACCATGGTTATGCCGTTGACACCAACACCTTGCCCGACGATTGGGAGCCCTTATTCGTCAATATGAACGACGGATCGAACGAAGGCATCCGCCACAAGAGCCATCCATGGATGTCGGCACAGTTTCACCCCGAGGCATGCTCGGGTCCCGTCGACACGGAATTCCTCTTCGACGAGTTTCTCCAATTGCTAACAACCACCCGATAGGACATGATCAACAACGACATCAAGAAAGTGCTGCTATTGGGCAGCGGAGCACTGAAAATCGGTCAGGCCGGCGAGTTTGACTACAGCGGGGCCCAGGCCTTGAAAGCCTTGCGTGAGGAGGGAATCGAGACCATCCTCGTAAACCCGAACATCGCCACCGTGCAGACCTCGAAAGACATTGCCGACAAGGTGTATTTCCAACCCATCAGCGCCCACTTCGTGGAACGTATCATCGAGAAGGAGCGTCCCGACGGCATCCTGCTCTCGTTTGGCGGCCAGACCGCCCTGAACTGCGGTGTGGAACTCTTCAGGAACAAAGTGCTCGAACGCTATGGCGTGCGCGTGCTGGGCACACCCGTCGAGGCCATCATCGACACCGAGGACCGTGACCTCTTCGTGAGGCGACTCGACGAGATTGGCGTGAAGACCATCAAGAGCGAGGCATGCTCGACGGTGGCTGAGGTGAGACAGGCCGCAGCGGCACTCGGCGACCCCGTAATACTCAGGGCGTCGTATGCCCTTGGCGGTCTGG
>ONSV01000238.1 GCA_900320585.1 uncultured Prevotellaceae bacterium
CACCGTATCGTTCACATTGGCAGGCTTGTCGCAGTAAGTCTCATACAGTTCCATCAACTCTTCCGCCGTCTCGTCCTCGCCCTCTTCCGACAGCAGTTCCAAATAGCTTCGCCATGCATAAGGCATCAGCTCCTGTGCGTTGCCAGCTAAAGGTAGCAACATAAGCAGAGCAAATAATGTCAAAACAAGCCTTTTCATGGTATTCTCACTATTATCGGCAAGTGGTCGCTGTAGCCCCCAAGATACTTCATACCAGAGTATGTGCGAAAAGGCCGTTTACCCATATATTTTGTGTCGTCAGTCAGCATAAAGTCGGGCGCAAACACCTCTGCCTTCAGTTCTCGGTTGGCAATCATCTGGTCGATACACGACCATGCGTCCTTGTATTTATAACTGCCTTCGCCCGCAGCCATCTTGCACATCAGGTTGTAGAATCCCACCGCGTTCTGGCATCCTCCCTCAAAGCCCAACCCCTTGCTGATAGCTTCCTCTTCGGGTGCTGAGTTGAAGTCGCCCATCGCCAGCACCAGTGCCCTGGGGTGTGTCTGCCGGATACTGTCCATCAGTCCTAATAGCAGGCGGGCAATCTCCATACGATGCCGCTCCGCCACAGCGCCATTTCGTTTCGATGGCCAGTGGTTCACAAACAGATAGCAGCTGTCGCCTCCTCCCAGTACTCCGCCCACCATCAGTATGTCGCGAGTGTAGAAGTCTTCTGAGCTGTCTGAAACATCGATTCTCCGCGACTCAAACACCTCAAACACCTCTTTTCGATACAGTAGCGCGCAGTCAATCCCCCGCCTGTCGGGCGACTCATAATGTACAAACTCATACCCCTGCTTCCGCAATGGAGTGAACATGCACAAATCCCGCAGCACACGGTCGTTCTCCACCTCCGCCATTCCCACCAGCACCGGATTCCCCATTGCCGCTATCATCTTGTATATCTTGTTGCGCTTGTCGGCATAGCGTTTGGCTGTCCAATGGTTCTTGCCCGTAGGCGTAAATTCTATGTCCTCTTTCAGCGTGTCGTGCTGCGTGTCAAAGTAGTTCTCCACATTCCAGAATGCCATCGTCCACCGCCCTTCATCCTGTGCACAAACATCGGTTGTGTGCAAGAACAGTCCAAGAACGGTGGCTATGAGCAATCTTTTCATTTCTGCATATAGTTGCGTATCCGTTCAGCCATCTCCATGGCTTCTTTTGGGTCATTTCCCATAAGGGCATGGATGAATTCGTGTCCAGACAGGTTGGTGCGCACTATCACCTGATAGTTTCCTCTGCCCCATGGAATATTGTCGGCATTGTTCCATGTGACGTTCACAATGCTGTCGAATGGCACACGGACACCCGCTATCACCAGAAACCCGTCATAGATGAGCAAAGGCACTTCGGCAGTCCACAGCGACTCTACAGGCTCGCCATATTGTGTTGTTATCTTCTGCCAGTAATCCTCCCGTCGCTCATCCAATGACTGCTGCACCTGCGGTTCGATACGATGCTTATTCCATATCATCAGTATGAAGGGTAGGAGGGTAAGCAGTATTATCCCTATCGCTTCAAGTGTTGTTGTCATGGGTTGTTGTTAAGAATGCCCCGCACCAAGTAGTTGTCTTGATGCGGGGCATGGGTATAGACAATCGGCTATGCCAGATTCATCGATTTTTTTTTTTTTTTTTTCTTGGCATCAAGCGAGGCGTTGGTCTTGTCAAAGCCCTCCTTGTTGGGCAACTCGCCTTTCACGCCGAAGTAGAACTTAATCTTAGGCTCCGTGCCGCTGGGGCGCACAGTCACCTTGTTCCCCTTGTCGGTGAAATACTGCAGCACATTGCTGGTGGGCAGGTCGATGGTCTCTTTCTTGCCGGTCACGGTGTCGATGCTCTCGTGCAGTTTGTAGTCCTTGATGCATACCACCTTCTCGCCGTCGATCTCCTTGGGCGGATTCTCGCGGTAGTCCTTCATCATTTGCTGAATCTCCTCGGCACCGCTCTTACCCTTGCGCACCACGCTCAGGCCGCCTTCTTTATAGAAGCCGTATTCAGTGTAGAGGTCAACCAACACGTCGAAGAAGGTCTTGCCCTGCTCGGCTGCCCAAGCGGCTATCTCGGCAATCATCGAGCAAGCAGCCACTGCGTCCTTGTCGCGCACAAAGTCGCCAATCATGTAGCCATAGCTCTCTTCGCCGCCGCCGATGAAGACTTCCTTGCCCTCGAGCTCGCGAATCTTGTCGCCGATGAACTTGAAGCCCGTCAGCACATCATAGACCTTCACGCCCACGCGCTTGGCAATGTCGGCGGGCAGCTCGCTGGTGACGATGGTCTTGACGATAAACTCCTTGCCGGTCAGGCGGCCGGTCTCTTTCCATTCTTTCAGCAGATAGTAGATCAGCACACTCATGGTCTGGTTGCCGTTGAGCAGCATCCACTCGCCGTCGGGACGCTTCACGGCCACACCCACGCGGTCGGCGTCGGGGTCGCTGGCAAAGACGATGTCGGCATCAATCTCCTTGGCCAGGTCAACAGCCATCTTCATGGCCGCCTTCTCCTCGGG
>ONSV01000237.1 GCA_900320585.1 uncultured Prevotellaceae bacterium
AGGAAAAATACGGCGTGTCGATGTTCGCGGGATGCCTCCAGGCCGGAGCTATCCTGGTGGGCGCCGACACAGCCAGCCAGCAGGCCCTCTACGACTTCGGCATCCATCTTGGCCTGGCCTTCCAGCTGGCCGACGACGTGCTGGACGTGTATGGCGACGAGCGTACCTTCGGCAAAGCCATCGGCGGCGACATCCGCGACAACAAAAAGACCTACATATACCTCAAAGCCCTGGAACTGGCCTCGGAAGAGCAAAAAGCGCAGCTGAAGCAGCTCTTTGCGGTCCCCACCGACGACTTTGAGAGCAAGTACGCCACCGTGCGGGCCATCTTTGACGCCACCGGCGTGAAGGCAGTCACCGACAAAATGATTCTGGACTACGCCAATATGGCGCTGGCCGATTTGGAGCGGGTGCAGGTGGCCCCCCTCAAGAAAACCGTGCTGAAGGAACTGGTCGTGAAACTGATTGACAGACAAAAATAACCCATTGTGAAGACGCAGAAGCGGTATTATATTATCATTGCATTGGTAGCACTGTTGGCTGCGGTCTATCTGGTGCGCCTCTTCTCCTTGCAGGTGCTGAACAAGAGCTACAAGGACAAGGCCAACCAGAACGCTCTGCGTTATATCACGGAACACCCGGCCCGCGGACTCATCTACGACCGCAACGACTCGCTGCTGGTCTATAATGACGCCGCCTACGACCTGATGGTGGTGCCCAACGAATTGCGCGAGTTCGACACGGCGGAGCTGTGCCGCGTGCTGGACCTCACCAAGGCGGAGGTGGAGAAAAAGATCGCCCGCGCCACCAAATACTCCAAAATCCTGCCCTCGTTGTTCGAGCAGCAGATCTCGAAGGAGGACTACGGTTTCCTGCAGGAGAAGATGTACGAGTTTCCCGGCTTCTTTGTGCAGAACCGCACCCTGCGTTCCTACCCGAATCCCATCGCTGCCCACATCCTGGGCTATGTCAGCGAGGTGAACGAGCAGGATATGGAGAACGACAACTATTACAAGATGGGCGATTACATCGGCAAGAGCGGCATTGAGAAGGCCTATGAGTCTGTGCTGCGCGGCGTGAAGGGCAAGCGCGTGGTGCTGGTGGACGTGCACAACCGCGAGATGGGCAGCTACGACAATGGGGCCGACGATGTGGTGGCCATACCGGGCACCTCCATCTGGAGCACCCTCGATATGCGCTTGCAGCGCTATGGCGAGGAGCTGATGCAGAACAAGCGCGGTGCCATTGTGGCCATCGAGCCCAAGACGGGCGAGATTCTGTGCATCATCTCGTCGCCGAGCTACGACCCCAACCTGCTGGTGGGCACGGCGCGCCCCAAGAACTACGGCGTTTTGCTGCAGGACCCGAAGAAGCCCCTCTTCAACCGCGCACTGATGGCGAGCTATCCGCCGGGATCCACCTTCAAGTTAGCCAACGGTCTCATCGCCCTGCAGGAGGGCATCATCACCCCGAGCACCATATACAGTTGTTCGGGCGGTGGCTACCATCTGGGCAGTCACGTGGTGCACTGTCACAACTGCGGCGGCCTCAATATCTACTCGGCCATCCAGCGCTCGTGCAACACCTTCTTCTGTCGTGCCTACTACAACATTCTCTCCAACCGCACCAAGTACAAGAACATAGACGAGGCCTACACCGCCTGGCTCGACTATATGATGTCGATGGGCTTTGCGCAGAAGTACGACACCGACTTGCCCTACGAGCTGAAGGGGAGCATTCCCTCCGCGGCCTATTTCGACAAGCGCTACAACAACAGCTGGAACGGCAACACGGTGGTGTCGATGGGCATCGGGCAGGGCGAGGCGGCCGTGACGCCGCTGCAGATGGCCAATATGCTGGCGGTCATTGCCAACCAGGGCTACTACATCAAGCCCCACGTGGTGCGTGCCATCGGGCACCGCGACAGTCTGAACACGCAGTTCAGCGAAAAGATATACTCCAAGATCAAGCCGCAGCACTTCGCCACCGTGTTGCAGGGTATGAAGATGGTGGTGACGGCGGGCACCGGCCGCGGCGCGCAGATTCCGGGCATTGAGGTGGCAGGCAAGACCGGCACCGCCCAGAACCCCCACGGCGCCGACCACTCCGTGTTCGCGCTCATCGCCCCCGCCAACGACCCCAAGATTGTGATTTTCTGCTTGGTGGAGAACGCCGGCTTCGGCGCCACCGTGGCTTGCCCTATCGCCAGTCTGCTGGCCGAACAATATCTTACCGGCGAGGTGAAGCGCACCGACCTGGAAAAACGAATGAAAGAGATGTCCTTTAGATAAATGTACAACGACGATCTGCATAGAAAAGGAGCCAAGGGCTTTGACGCCCGGTTGATCATCTACTATCTCGCGTTAGTGGTGATAGGGTGGATTACCATATACTCCACGTGCTACCTCCCAGACGCGACCAACGCCATTTTCGACTTCTCGAAACCCTATGGCAAGCAGCTGATCTGGATCGGCACCTCCTTCCTCATCGGGTTTCAGCCTTACCACGAACACATCCTTGCCGTCACGCTCTTCATAGAAGACGTTGGTGAGTTCCCTGGTGGTGTATTTGTC
>ONSV01000236.1 GCA_900320585.1 uncultured Prevotellaceae bacterium
GAGCATGGCGACAGCATCGCACGCATCTTCGCCGCCCACGGCATCAAGGCGGTGTTCACCGGGCACATGCACATACCCAATGCGGCCAAGCTGTGGAGCGTCGACAGAAAGGACTCCATCTACGACATCTCGTCGGCTTCTACCATATCATACCCCAGCCATTACAGGATGTTGCTCTTCGACGAGAACCTCTCGACGATGAGCGTGGTGTCGAGACCGGTAAACTCCACATCTTCGCTTGACAACCTGCAGGCCTCGGCACGCAACCAGGTGGCTGCCGCTCTGCCCGAGACCGTGAGCAAGCTGGTCACTGCGTATAGGTCGGTACTCGACAATATGATGCAGCAGTTTGCCGGCATTCCTGAGTTCGACAACGTCATTGCCGACGTCCCTGCCGACAACGACGAGCTGGCTGCGCTCGCCTTCGAGGCCTTCGGGGCTACCTTCGAGAAAGTGGTATTCACCACCGACGAGGCCAACGAGAACCTGAAAGGAGCTGCCGATGAGATACTGGAGCAGCTCAAGGCCGACTGCGTGAAGGCCTGCGACCTGATCTTCGACAACCAGAATGCCGATACCAGGGCCTTCCTCGCCACCATCCTCCAACTCACGGTCATGGACAGGGCCGAGCCTGTAATCAAGAGCATGCTCAACGACGTGTCGTTCATGGGCACTCCCGACGAGAACCAGACCGATGACCTCTATCTCACCGTCAACCTCTCAGATGGGGAGAGCGGCATACCGTCGGTAATGCCCGACAACGTGCAACCTGCCGAGACAGCGGTCTACACGCTCTCAGGCATTAAGGTGAGCACCAACATTAATCATTTGCCGAAGGGTGTCTATGTGGTAAGGCAAGGCAACGAGACGTGTAAAATCATGGTGAGGTGACGGACTTAAACATCAGTATGAGGGGGATTCAATAATCCCCTTCTTTTATTTTCTCCTCAGAATCGTGGGCTTCGTGGTGGTCTTGCCGTTCTCCTCGAAGGTCACGTCGCCACTGAAGTCGTTCTCCACGCGGGTGAGCTCAATCAGCACTCTCAGCGTCTCGATGCTGTCGCGGCGCTGGGAACCGGTGAGCGTGATGTGGTCGCCGAAATAGCCTTCCACTTTTACCGAGCGGCTGCCCCACTTGAAGGTGCCCGAGAGGTCGTCGAGCTGGTTGCCGTGGCGCAGTTCGATCGAGGCGGAGTCGCCGCCCACCTTGCCTACGATGGTGAAGTGAGAGCGCTCGTAGACGCGACGCAGACTGTCCACACGCTGCAGGCTGTCGGCACGCCGTGCTGCCAACTGCTTGGCGCGCTCCATTGAGTCTTTCTGCACGTTGAGCAGCGAGTCGGTGCGCTGGCGCGCTATCGCCGTGCTCTCGCGCAGCATCTCGGCACTCTTCTTGTCTTCGCATGACGCCCACACGAAAGCAACCATGAGCACCAACAGTAAGTG
The DNA here is from genome assembly GCA_900320585.1 of uncultured Prevotellaceae bacterium. Taxonomy (GTDB): domain Bacteria; phylum Bacteroidota; class Bacteroidia; order Bacteroidales; family Bacteroidaceae; genus Prevotella. The sequence goes on from ONSV01000236.1 coordinate 1,447, forward strand.
AAATGTAATTTTTCTCATCATATAGTTCAGTTTTCCAATCAATTCAATCAGTGAAGTAGGTCACCAGCCCATTAGGCTGCGCAGGTAGGCGGTGAGCTCCTCGCCCATCAGCGCCTGGCGGCGCATCGAGGGATGGCCCTGCGAGCCCATGCCCAGCGACTTGTCATCGGGGGTGAAGTCCATGCGGTAGACCTCGTGGTCGCCACGGCTGGCGGCATCGGCGATGGCGGCATCCTGGGCCTCATTGATGTCGGTGAGGCGCTTCGACCTTGGTATGGCGCCAATCAGGTAGACAATCTTGGCGGTGGGGTAGTGGCCGCGCAGCATTGTGGTAAACGACTTGAAGGCCTCGGCCAGTTTGCCTTTGTCGTACTCACCCACCGAGGTGTCGTTGCACCCCAGATTCACGCACACCACATCGGGCTGGAAGCGCGAGAAGTCCCACAACTCGCCATTGGTGGTGTAGAAGGTGTGGGGGTAGACATTGGGCATGATCTGGTCGGGTATCTTGCCGGCATAGTTGCGGTAGATGCCGATGCCGCTGCGGGCGCACACCTGGTATTGGGCACCGAGGTTGCGGGCGGCGATGGCGGCATAGGTGTAGTAGAAATTCTGCTTGCTGAAGAGGAACGACTTCTCGGTGCCGTCGCCCTCGATGCCGTAACCACAGGTGATGGAGTTGCCGATGAACTCGATGCGGCGCTCGGGGAGCACAGGACGCTCGCCCAGGTCGCAGCCGTCGTCGAGAAGCAGACCGTAAAACGTGGGTTTCTTGGCATGGCCCTCGATAAGATAGGTGAGGGTGAGGCTATGCTCGCCCTCTGTCAGGTCCTTGCCTATGAGCGTGATGTCGCTGCCTTTCTTCACTTGTATTTTTCGGGGAGCCATACTGTCGATCTCGACCATGAAATAGCCACAGTCGGGATTGGTCTTCATCTGCACCGAGGTGCCGCCAAACGTGCAGCGTATCTGCACGCCAGGATAGGTCCATGCCACGGCACCTGGCTCGTAGCTGAGGCTGGTGCGGCCCATATAGGCGAAACCGGGCGACGTGGCGGGCACCAGATGGGTGGCGAAGACATTCGTCGCGATGGTCAGCAAGATGATGGGCAAGATGGTTTTTCGATTCAGACGCATGACTTTTTTAGTTTTTTTCAATGACT
>ONSV01000235.1 GCA_900320585.1 uncultured Prevotellaceae bacterium
GCCTTGCTGGTCGGGTTCGTTGAGCATCCATCTGAGCACAAGTCCCATGTCGTGCACATTGTCCACTACCGGGAAGATGCATGCCGACTGCAAGTCATCCCGGCCCTCTATTTCGGCCGGGTTGATGCCACGTTGCAAAGCCCATTCGCCAAAGGGGGTGCCAATGAACATGGTGTGGGGGTCGGACAGCTCGCCCCTGAAGGCATCATCCATTCCATAAGGCCTTACCGCCCATTTGTCATCGCCCACAGGCACGATATCCACGCACTGGCCCGGGAGGATATTGATCTCCCATGCGTTCTGGGGCACGCCGGTGATGATGTTCTCGCGCGACAGCGTCCACGACTCACTCACGCAACTGTTCTCTATCCATACGTTGCGGTTGTCCTCGCTCATCTTTATCCACAGTTCCGAGTTCTGGACGAAGATAGAGGGACAGGGCTTTCTCGAGCGGTGCATGATCTCACGCTGGTCGCTCACGAGGTTCTGTATGGCAAGCATCGACGAGATGATCTCCCTGCTGGTGCCAAAATGGTAGAACTCTCCTCCCTCGAGTGGCAGCACCACCACCTTGAGCTCGTTCACTGCCGGGTCGTCGGCCACGGGGTGGGAGCCCAGCGCGCAGCCGAACTGTCCATAAAGGTCGTAGGCCGTTATCTCGCCATTCTTCTCACAATGGCGCCGCAGCGCCTCCACCGCCTTGTCGCTCAGCAGCCACACGCCGATGTCGGTGAGGTAGAAATGGTCGTTCTGGAGTTGCTTGAGCGTTTCGACCGAGGGCTTTTGCAGCATGCATTTCAGGTCGGTGGGATGCGTACGTTCTGAGACGAACACGCCATGTGCCGATGCCACCTCGTCATCGAGCCACAGTCCATAGCACACCACGTCGGCCTCAGGAATGGGCGCGAGCGGCTTGGTGGTCCTGATCAGCACGTCGCCACTCACAATCATGGTATGCATCTGCTCAGGTGCCATGGCCATGATTTGCTCGAAGAGCGGCATCTGCAGCGACAGCAGGTCCTGGGAGAGCCGCTGTCCCCTCTCCCACCTGAACACGGGCAATGGCGTGAGCACCTTGCCTGAGGGAGCATAGGCAGGCAGCCGCCTGCTCTGTCCGCCGGCATGGAGAAGGATTTTCTTCTCTGTCGTGAGCCATTGTTCGAACGGCATGTCCCCGTTGTCGTGCTCATAGCACTGCCTGAGGAGCCACACCGAACCGCCACCGCTGCCCAGTTTGCGTCCTACCGGGTCGTTGGAACAAAACCACTGTTGGTTGTCGTATCCCGTGATTTGATGGAAAGCCCCCACGAGATTGGGAGGGAGAGAGAGCAGTTTGCGCATATTTCAGGAGTTCAGGAGTTCAGACATTAGTCAAGAAGTTCAGGAGTTCAGGAGTTCAGAAGTTCAGGAGTTCAGACATTTGTCCTCAAACATCGTGCAAGCCTTGAGCAATAGAGCTTGCTCTAATTGCCGAGGCGCAGCCGATGTTCATCATGCGAAGCATGATAAACCTCAAACCTATTCCTTTCGTCTGACGGCCATCACGCCTCCTGCCACGATGAGCAGGAGGAGCAATCCGCCAGCCACATAGGCCACGGTCTCGGTGGTCTTCACCGAAGCGGGATGGAAGTCGAGCACCACCTCATGCTTTCCCGGGGGAAGCGGCAATGCCCTGAGGATGTAGTTCACTCTTCCCAATTCGGCCGGCTTGCCGTCGACGGTGGCCGTCCAGCCTGGGTAGTAAATCTCGGAGAACACCACCAGTCCGCCATTCTTCGATTCGGCGGTATACTTCAGGTTATTGGGCTGATAGGCCGTGATGCTCACCACGTCGGTGGAGTCGTGTGCGGCACTCTGCCCGAGCACCTTCTCAAACTGCTTGTCGGCCACGGCCACCTTGTGCAGGTCAACCTTGCCCACTTGCTCAATCTCCTGGTTGGCGTTGTCCACATATTTCACGTTGTCCACCCACCATGCGTTTCCGAAGGCATACGGATTGGCAAGGGGAGTGGTATCGCCGCCCTGCATGGGCATGATGAAATACTTGGTGTTGAGCATATTGATGACGGGGAAGATGCTGTCGCCGGCCACCTGCTGCATGTTGCCGCCCTTCTCCACGATGGCGTTCATGGCAGCCTGCATCTCGGGGGCGATGTGCTCCTCGATCATCTCCTGGTAGCGGCGCAGTTTGGCGGCATGATAGCCACCCACGCTCTTGTGGTAGAACGAAGTCTCGTTCTCGTTGAAGGTGTTCGAGGCGAAGTTGAGCACCCTGTAGTCGAGGCTCTTGTCCTGCAGTATCTGCTCATCGGTGGGTGTGAGCGGCTGGGGCATCTCCTTCACCGACTTCGATACGAACATGGCGTCGTAGAGGTAGCGCTTGTTCACCGTCCACATATCCACGAGACAGATGACGGCGATGATGGCCACCATCCATTTGGCCTCGAGCTTGCGGGCCTGGTAGAGGAGCAGCATGAGCGTGCCCATGAGGATGATGAGGAACGAGCGCCAGGCGTCGGCGGTGAAGATCGACTGCCTCACCTCGCGCAGGTTGGCGAGCAGCGGATTGAGCTGGTCGGCAGGGAACTGGCGGAGTTGCTCCATCTCGGCCGACGA
>ONSV01000247.1 GCA_900320585.1 uncultured Prevotellaceae bacterium
CAATAGTAATGGTTATTGGCAATAGTAATGGTTATTGGCAATAGTAATGGTTATTGGCAATAGTAATGTCTGAACTCCTGAACTCCTGAACTCCTGAACTCCTGAGAAAATCACGGATTCACATTCTGGCCCAGCATCTTTTTCAGGTGGGTCTCAAGGATATGGAACGAGGGCTCTACCATGCCTCCGTGGCCATGACCGTCGATCTCGTAGAGATAGGTGTGCTGGTGGCCCACGAGCTTCATCATCCGTGCCAGATACTGGTTCTCGTCATACCGGCCATAAAGCTCCAACTCGCGGTCGCCACAGATGAGAACAAGCGGCGGACAGTCATTGCGCACCCAATAGAGTGGGGCATACTCGTCGATGGTGGGCTGCAGGGGCGGGATGCCCTGCATCTTGCGCACGTTGTAGTGGGTGATGGCCTGGCCGCTGAACGGCACGTAGAGCATCACGTCGTCGGCATCGGCTCCGTAGTTGGCCAGCCATTTCTTGTCGAGACAGAGCATCATCGAGATGTAGCCTCCGGCCGAATGGCCTGTGACCACCATCTTCTTGGGGTCGCCATTATACGAGGCGATGTTCTTGAATACCCATGCCACGGCCTCTGCGGCATCGTCAAGCGTCTCCTTCACAGTCACCTTGGGCAGCAAGCGGTAGTTCACGCCCACCACCACCAGGCCTTTCTCCTTCAGTTTCCAGGGTATCTCCTTGCTGCCGGCCTCCAGACCGCCACCATGGAACCATACGATTACCGGGCAGTCTTTCACTCCCTCAGGGTAATAAACGTCGAGTTTCAGGCGCTCCAGCGAGTAGGCGTCGGTCTTCTTGCTGTAGGCAATGTCGTTCACTTGTTTGTAGCCCTGGGCCAAAAGCACCTGTGCCACAAACAACAATAACAATACGATGGTGTTTCTTTTTTTCATGTGATGATTCTTTGATACAATATTGTGGTGAGAAATAATTGGCTATTTTGTTCACAAAATTACGATTTTTTTCACAACCCCTTGCATGAAATGCGGTTTTTTCGGGAAATGTGCTCACATCTCATTTTTTTTGAGTAAATTTGCGCCTTGAATTTTAAGAGACACTTGAATGGAAATAATAAAAACTGATATTGAGGGTGTAGTTGTCATCAAACCCACTGTTTTCGAGGACGAAAGAGGATATTTTTATGAGTCGTATTCCAAACGGCTTTTCGACAAGCTGGTGCGCACAGTGAATTTCGTGCAGGACAACCAGAGCAAGTCATCGTATGGCGTGCTCCGCGGACTGCATTTCCAGAAATGGCCTTTCTGCCAAAGCAAACTGGTGAGGGTGATCGAGGGCAAGGTGCTCGACGTGGCCGTCGACATCCGCAAGGACTCACCAACATTCGGAAAGAGCGTGGCAGTGGAACTGTCGGCCGAGAACCGGAAGATGCTCTTCATCCCCAGGGGCTTCGCACATGGGTTCAGTGTACTCTCCGAGGTGGCGGTGTTCCAGTACAAGTGCGACGAGTTCTATCATCCCGAGAGCGAGGGTGGCGTGGCCTGGGACGACCCACAGCTCAACATCGACTGGAAGTTGCCCGCCGACAAAATCATCTTGTCGGAGAAAGACAAGCATAATCCATTGCTGAGCGAGCTACACACGCCTTTCGATTATAATATCGACCTTTATCAATAACAATATTATATCTGTTTGTGATGGTTTTCAGCAACCATCATTTCATAGCTTGCTTAGCTTGACCAAGTTGAAAGGAGTTTTGAAAGCATGTGTGGGATTTATGATTTTAGGACTATTGTCTGAACTCCTGAACTTCTGAACTCCTGAACTCCTGATAGCTGAGCGAATGCGAAACGTAAATAATTAATTGATTATGAATGTAGCAGTAGTAGGGACCGGTTATGTGGGTCTCGTCAGTGGTGCTTGTTTTGCCGAGATGGGTGTGCACGTCACTTGTGTCGACATCGACGAGCAAAAAATCGAAAAACTGAAAAACGGTGTCATTCCCATCTATGAGCCCGGACTCGAGGAGATGGTGAGAAAGAACGTGGCCGATGGAAGGTTGCGCTTCTCTACCAGCCTCAAGGATGTGATCGAGGATGTGAGCCTGGTGTTCAGCGCCGTGGGAACACCCCCCGACGAGGATGGCTCCGCCGACTTGAAATATGTGCTCAGCGTGGCACGCGAGTTCGGACAGCATATCAAGAGGTATACGGTGCTCGTGACCAAATCCACCGTTCCCGTGGGAACGGCGAAGAAGGTGAAGGCCGTCATCCAGGAGGAGCTCGACAAAAGGGGCGAGAACGTGCCTTTCGATGTGGCGTCCAACCCGGAGTTCCTCAAAGAGGGT
>ONSV01000232.1 GCA_900320585.1 uncultured Prevotellaceae bacterium
CATTGTATGCCCCCAGCGAGATGACGTTGGCCGAGGTGCCGCGGAACTGTCCGGTGAGGATGTACTTGTCTTTCTCGGCTATCTGCTTGGCCACGGTCTTGGTGGAGTCGTAGAGCTCGGTATAGCTGTATTTGGCAGCGGTCTCGGGGGCGACGCCCTTCGACCTGAGGAAACTATAGAGGTAAGAACCGAACGGCTCGGTCTTGGGCAGGAACACGCGGCCGTTGCTCACGGTGTAGCCCTCCACGAAGTCGAAGTAGCCATTGGAGTGCAGCTTCTTGTTGTCGTCGAGGCGGTCGGCGTCGATGTCCTTGATGATCGACTGGTTCTTCACCTGCGGCTCGGGGATGTAGGTGAGGTAGACGCCGGCGGTGTCGCTCTGGAACTTGATGTCGAGGCGGAACTTCTGCTCCTGCACGGAAGAGGCGAGGTAGTAGACGTTTTTCATCATGAGCCTCCAGTTGCTCTGCGAGGGGTTGTTGCTGGTGTTCTTGAGCGACTTCACGAAGAGGCATTTCTTCACGTCGGTGACGTCGCTGGCAAACTCGCCCACCTGATAGGTCACACCGCCATAGGTATACTCATAGGCCACGGCCAATACCTGGTCGGTCTGCAGCGTGGTCTTGAGCGACACGTATCCCAGAGAGCTGTTCAGGGTGTATTCCGACGAGTTGAGCAACCGGGCGCTCTCGAGCTTCTCGTAGTCGGTGCCTCCCACGAAATGGGCGTCGAGCACCGACGATGTCTGGTCGATGTCGCGCGCGCCGGCGTAGGTGGAGTTCATGTCGGAATAGAGGTTGTTGTTCGAGTTGGCCGGTGGTGCCGTCTCGCCGCCCTCGCCCAGGTCGGGCAGCGCCACGATGTTTCGGGTGTTGTTCTGCACGCCGCTCTTGTTGGTGACCCATATCTCTATGCGGTTGATGGTGATGCCCGAGGTGATGTTGGGCAGCGTCTTCATCGAGGCGTCATATCTTGCGCGGAAATAGTGCGAGAGGAAGAAGTGGCGGTTCTCCTCGTAGTTGGCGGCGTCGATCTCGAAGGGCGTGTACTGTGCGCCGCCTTTCGAGGCGACACTTGCCGACGCCGACTTCTTCTGCGAGATGACGGTCTGGAGCTTGAGCTTGCCAAACTGCATGTCGGTGCGCAGTCCGAAGAGCGAGCTGAAGTCGAAGGTGGCATCGGTGTTGTAGTTGAGGTTCATGTTCACCTTGTCGCCCACCTTGCCGTTCACGTTGAGGTTGATCTTCTCGTCGAAGTCCATCGTGGTGGTCTTGCGGTTGCGGATGGGCAGCGAGGGGTTGTCGATGTTCTTGAGCGTGGCGCCGAACTTGAGCTCGGCGGTTCCCTGGGTCTTGATGCGCACGCCGCCCGCACCGAAGATTTTCTCGGCTGGTCCCAGGTCGAAGTGCATGTCGGTGAAGTCGAACTTCTCCTTGCCCTTCGTCTTCACCACCTCCTCGTTCTTGCTCCGCCAGAAGTCGCGCATGAGCTGACGCTCGCTCCACTTGAAGTATTGGCTGAAGTCCATCATGATGGGGGCGCCCACATAGGTGCCGCCTATCTTGTTGCCGATGATGTAGCGGTCGATGGTGTCGTTGTACTCCACCGTCTGCTTCATGTTCTCGGGCCGCTGCAGGTCGGCAGAGCCTTGGTCGAGGTCGTCCTCGGTGATGGGGATGGTGCGCTGTATCTTCCACCGGGGGTTGAGCAATGAGTCGGGTATCACGGCATCGTCGTCGAGGATGGGCTGGGCCTTCACGTCCTTGTTCTTGTCGTCAGACCTGTTGATGGACGCCTGGCCCTGGTTCCGGGTGCCTACATTCTGGTTGCCGGTACGCGGCCCCTGGTTGCCGTTGCGTGAGCCCTGGTTGCGCGTGCGGTCGTCCTGGTTTTGTGGCCGCGTGCGGTTGCCTTGTTGGGTGCGCTGGCGGGTGCGGTCGTCTTGAGGCACGGACAGGGCATAGCCCGCCATCACACTGATGGCGAACCAGATGAGCATAAGCAAGGCTGTCCGCGTTTGTCCTCTCATTACCTATTTTATCTGTTTGAGTGCCAGTTTCACCACTTGCTCCACGTGCAGGTCGGGTTGCTGTTTGAGTATTTCGGTCACCACCTTGGCCGAGGGTGCCGGCGAGAAGCCGAGCATGGCGAGGGCGCTCACGGCCTCGTCCTTCACCTGGCGGTTCACGGTGTCGTGCTTCACGCCGGGGGCCTGTGGCACCTGCTGCGACAGGTCGCTGGTGGCGATCTTGTCTTTCAGGTCGACGATGATGCGCTGGGCGGTGCGCAGGCCGATGCCCTTCACGCTCTTGAGCGACCGCTCGTCGCCTGTGGCGATGGCCGAGCAGAGCTCGCTGGGCGAGTACGACGACAGGATCATCCTGGCCGTATTGGCGCCCACTCCCGATACGGAGATGAGCAGGCGGTAGAGTTCGCGTTCCTGGCGCGTGGCGAAACCGTAGAGGGTGAACGAATCGTCGCGCCCTCCTGTGACAATGGCCTCATGGACGAAGAGCCTCACCTCTTTCTTTTCCTGTATGGCCGTAAACGTATTGAGCGAAATATTCAGCGCATAGCCCACCCCGGCCGCTTCGACAACGGCCAGCGTCGGGGTGACATCAGCGAGTTCGCCCCTGATATATTCTATCATTTAGAATCCAATTTTTATGTATATATACGATAGTATAACGACCTTCTGGATGGTTTATTGCATCCGAAGGCCGTTTTCAGGGTAATGAGTGGTGTATTTTGGGCTTACATGCCTTGTTTCTGGCTGTCGTCCTCCTCTTCTTCGTACACGTTCCAGTGCGAGGTCACCCATTCCAGGACGCGGGTCTCTATCAGGCCGTCCTTGCCATCGACCCTTACCCGTTTCTCGCTGACCATCGCTTTGGGCCATCCGTTGTAGAAATAGGCATAGAGCTCGTGGTTCATGCCTTGCACCTTCATCTTGGTGAACTCGTCGCTCTTCAGCGACTCGTTCAGCTTGCCGGCAATCGAATCGTTCACGATCATGCCCACGCTGCCGCCCACGATGTCCATCAGGTCGGAGCCCGTCATATCGGTAGTGGTCTCGGCCACCACGGCATAGTCGCCCTCGTTATCGGTATCTTCCTTGGGCACGGTGTAGAAGGCCTCGATGTCGATCTGTGCGGGATAGCCCAACTCGTTTTTCGTCTCCAGGCGCTCTTTCTTCATCGAGAAGGCGGCGCCATGGGCATTGAACAGCATAGTGAGCGGCTCGTAAATCTGCATGATGCCTTTCTCGGAGGAGCAGCGTAGCAGGAACGTGCTCTCCATGCGCTTGCGCGAGAGCATGCTGTCGAGCTCGGGGTGGCGGGTATAGACGTCGTCGAAAATCCGTTTGTAATTGGCTTTCAGACTGTCGCGTATCTCCATCCAGTTGTCGATTTGCTGGATGGAGCCCATCTCGTCGGTAGAGAAGCGGCAGGCCACGCCGAGGGGCATGGAGAGGAGGTCTTCGAACGACACTGCGCTCTCGTCGTAGATGGTGTTCCCCTTCACCTGTTCCTGGGGCACGAGGAGCATCTTGTAACCCTCGCTGGTGGAGTCGGTGACGGTCACCAGGAAGCGGGTAGTGACATCCACGGTGGTGAGGGTGTCGCCTCCATCCTTGATGCGCTGTTTCTGGTGGGTGTAGTCGTAAACCAACGAATCGCCCGTGGAGAAATAGGCCACCACAGAGATGGTGCTGTCCTCATCGGCTTCCAGGAGCTGGCTGCTCTGGGCATGGCCACCCAAGGCGATGAAGAGCGCAAAGAAAGTAAGAAAAATCTGTTTCATTTTTTAGTTAAGGAGTTC
>ONSV01000233.1 GCA_900320585.1 uncultured Prevotellaceae bacterium
ATATACGGCATAAGTGGAACCATTGATAGTATACTGTCCGTAAGGATAGGTTACAGGTTTACCTGTATTGTAAATCCAGGTGGCTGCAAAACTGATTCGTGGTGTCATGTCATAATTGGCGACGATAACAAGGTTATGTGGTCTATCGTAAGGCGAACGGTATTCAAGCCCATGATCGATACCCTTGATTGTCCTAAAGGAACGGGAATACGTATAGGAAATCCAGCCTGTGAATTTGCCAACATTCTTCCTCACCAGGAATTCAGCACCATAGGAGCGTCCCTTGCCAAAACGCAACTCACCGTCAATCAACAAATAACCATAAGTAATGGCATTGTCCTTAAAATCGATGACATCCTGAAGGTTCTTGTAATACACTTCAACTGAAGTCTCAATAGCATCATTCTTAAAATTCCTGAAATAGCCCAGTGCAAACTGATCACACTTTTGAGGTTTCACATTAGGACTAACTGGAAACCACACATCAAAAGGCAGGCCTCCTGTTGCTGAAGAAGAAACCTGAGCATATTGCACTGTGCGTGAATAGGAGGCCTTGATGGAAGACTTCTCGTTGATTCTGTACATGGCAGCAACACGCGGCTCGGGATGGATTTCCGTATTGAAAATCTCACCCTTGCCATAGTGAATGGTGTCCTGCACATGATAAAGCACATCATCGAAAGTGAAGAAATCTTCCTCTCCGATATTCTGGAAACACGACAACCTCACGCCCAAACGGAAAGAAAAACGAGGTGAGGGGGAATAGTCATGGGTCAAATACAAAGCATGCTCCAATCCCTTTCGGGTCACCGTCTTGGTCTGGTCGATCTGAAGGTATTGCGCCAAGTCTCCATTGCGATATGGTTGGCCATCTGCGGACCATACATGGCGGCAATGGCACAGATAAACTCATGGGCCATCGTGCCCACAGGGGTAAGGTCGTATTTCATGGCCAGGTAGACATTGCTCGTACCCACGAAGGTGCCTGGCCATTTTCCCGACTTCTGACAGTCGCTCATGGCCCTCACCACCACTTCCTCAGCCTCGAACGACGCACGCCGGCGGGTTCCGAAATCGGTGAACACGCATCCTGCCTCGAGCAGCCGCTCTGCCTTCTTGTAACTCTTATCATAATACTTCTCATAGTCAAGCTTGCCTGTCTGCCCGGTCATGATATAGTACATCTCCGAAATGATGGCCAGCAGTTTTACCTCAAGCAGGATAGTATCGGCCCAATATCCCTCAATCTCGAGATGGAGCCGTCCATCCACGTCCTGCCAGGCTTTCACCCAGTCTTTCTTGAAGCGGAAACCCTTCAGGTAAGGATAGAACCAATTGGGGATATAATAACACTTTCGTTTCATGAAATCGATTTCCTCGTCGGTGACCACAACGCTCTCAAGGGCCTCCACCTGGTGGGTGAGCTCGTCGGCGAACCCCTTTGGATAGACGGTGTTGTTGCGGTCGACGAAAGCATATTTCACCATCGCACGGGGGAAATTGTCGATGACGGCACAACACATCGACAGCTTATACAGGTCGTCGTCAGTGAAATGGGTAATGATTTGTCTCATAGCAAATAATGATTTTGGTTTTCGCAAAGGTAGTGTTTTTTTCAATATGCCAAAAAACTTTTCATCTTTTTTTCTCCTTTTGTCCTGTTTTCACTCGCCTTGCACTACTCTGCCGTCTGCACGGCGAAGATAGGCGGCGGCTCGGAAAAGCAAAAAATCTGCGATTTATTTTGCTTTTCGCTCGCCTTGCACTATCTTTGTCCTCGAAATAAAATCTCTAAATATGGAAACCATTACCAATTTCGAACAACTTGTATCTCACCTTTCCCAGTTAGGGACAAGGAAGAGAGTGGCAGTAGTGTGCGCTGCCGACGATTCCACACAATATGCCGTGGCCCGGGCACTCGACGAGAAATTCATCGATGCCATTTTCGTGGGCTGCGAGGACGAGGTTCGGGCCAATCCCGCTTTCGAGCCCCATGCCGACCATGTGAGTTTTGTGGCGGCCGACGACCCCGACGACGCTGCCCGGAAAGCGGTTGCGCTGGTACGTGAGGGCAAGGCCGACGTGCTGATGAAAGGACTCATCAACACCGACAACCTGCTGCATGCCGTTCTCAACAAGGAAACCGGCATCCTGCCCAAGGGACAGGTGCTCACGCATATCACCGCCAGCTGCCTTCCCAACTATCCCAAGATGTTGTTCTTCTCGGATGCGGCCGTGATTCCCTACCCCACCCACGAACAACGTGTGGAGCAGGTTCGCTACCTGGCCCGTCTCTGCCAGTCGTTTGGCATTGAGGAACCCAAGATCTCGCTCATCCACTGCTCGGAAAAGGTGGGTGGCAAGTTCTTCCCCTTCACCGAACGCTATGCCGAAATCATCGAGAGCGCGAAGAATGGGGAGTTTGGCCCATGCGTCATCGACGGACCACTCGACCTGAAGACATCGTGCTGCAAGGAGAGCCTGGTGAAGAAAGGTATCTCCTCGCCTCTTGATGGAGAGGCCGACGCGCTTGTCTTCCCCGACATCGAGGCGGGCAACGTGTTCTACAAGACCATCACACTCTTTGCCGGCGCCGAGACAGCAGGAATGTTGGCCGGCACGATGGCTCCTGTGGTATTGCCCTCACGCAGCGACAGCAAAATATGCAAGTTCTGCAGTTTGGCCGTGGCAGCCATCAATTCATAACGATTTGTAAACATATCGTTTATAACAAAATAGGATATATAGAGGTAAAAGGTGCCCGCGTCAACAATCTGCAGAACATTGACCTTCGCCTGCCCCACGACCGGCTCATCGTGATAGCCGGAGTAAGTGGCAGCGGGAAGTCATCACTGGCTTTCGACACGCTTTATGCCGAAGGACAGCGGCGCTATGTGGAAAGCCTTTCCTCTTACGCCCGCCAGTTCCTGGGCAGGATGGGAAAACCGGAGTGCGACTTCATCAAGGGCCTTCCGCCAGCCATTGCCATCGAACAGAAAGTCATCAGCCGCAACCCGCGTTCCACCGTCGGTACCAACACCGAGATCTACGAATACCTGCGCCTGCTCTTTGCCCGTATCGGGCGCACTTACTCACCCATCAGCGGTTGCGAGGTGAAGAAGCACTCCACCGACGACATCGTCGACCAGGTGTTCGAGTTTTCCGAGGGAACAAAATTCTGTATCATGGCGCCTCTCCAGGTGCACAACGACCGCACCCTGGCACGCCAACTGGAGATGGAACTGCAGCAAGGCTATGTGCGTATGTATGCTAAAGGCAAGTTCCAACGCATCGAGGATTTCCTGGCCGACGAGCAGCAGCTGGCCAATACCAACGCGAATGAGGTCTATATCCTGATCGACCGTCTCTCCGTCGACCGGTCGAAAGACACTATCTCGCGCATTACCGACTCAGCCGAGACGGCGCTCTACGAGGGCGATGGCGAATGCCGGCTCACGTTCCTTCCCTCCAACATCTCCTTCGATTTCTCCACCCGGTTCGAAGCCGATGGCATGCGGTTTGAGGAACCCAACGACAATATGTTCTCCTTCAACTCGCCCATGGGGGCATGCCCGGTGTGCGAGGGGTACGGCCGTGTGATCGGCATCGACGAGAAACTGGTGATTCCAAATACCACACTCAGTGTGTACGATGGCTGTGTGCAATGCTGGCACGGTGACAAGATGCAGATGTGGAAGGACGAGTTCTGCAGAAGAGCGGCAAAAGACAACTTCCCCATCTTCAAGCCCTATCTCGAACTCTCACGCAAAGAGAAAGACTGGCTATGGCACGGACTGCCATCCGACCAGGACCGCGCTGCCGACGACCGGGTGTCGATCGATGCCTTCTTCCAAATGGTGAAGGAGAACCAGTACAAAATCCAATATCGTGTGATGCTCAGCCGATACCGTGGTCGTACCATCTGTCCCGAATGTCATGGCACCCGGCTCCGCAAGGAGGCTGGCTATGTGAAGATAGCGGGCATGAGTATCTCCGACTTGGTGGAGCAACCCATCTGGAACCTCCGCCAATGGTTCGCCAACCTGCAGTTGGAGGAGCACGAGCAGCAAGTGGCCAAAAGGTTATTAATTGAGATTAACAATCGCCTGCAATTCCTTGATGAGGTGGGACTTGGATACCTGACGCTCAACCGGCAGTCGAACACGCTGAGTGGTGGCGAGAGCCAGCGCATCAACCTCACCACCTCGCTGGGTAGTTCGTTGGTGGGCTCGCTCTATATCCTCGACGAACCGAGCATCGGCCTACACAGCCGCGACACCCACAGGCTCATCCATGTGCTCAAGGAACTCCAGTCGATCGGCAATACCGTGATTATCGTAGAGCATGACGAGGAGTTCATGCGGGCGGCCGACTACCTGGTCGACGTAGGGCCCGACGCTGGCCGCTTAGGAGGACGAATCGTGTTCGAGGGCAATGCCTCCGAAATCAATGAGGAGGCATTGGCAAAATTCCCCGAGAGCTACACGGTGAAATACCTGTTGCATACCGAGACCATCCCCATCCCCCAAAGCCGCAGGCCATGGAACATGAGTATCCTCATCAAAGGGGCAAGGATGAACAACCTGAAGGGCATTGACGTGCGATTCCCACTCAATGTGCTCACCGTCGTCACTGGCGTGAGCGGCAGCGGCAAGTCGTCGCTCGTGAAGGGCATCCTCTACCCCGCCCTGAAACGGCACATGGGCGATGTGTGCAACGCTCCCGGCGAATACCTGGGACTCGACGGCGACTGGCAACAAGTGAAACGGGTGGAGTTTGTTGACCAGAACCCCATTGGCAAGAGCACACGTTCCAACCCAGCCACTTATGTGAAAGCCTACGATGCCATCCGCCAGCTCTTCGCCGAACAGCCCCTCTCCAAGCAGATGGGCTTCTCGCAACAGTATTTCTCGTTCAATGCCGACGGTGGGCGCTGTGAGGAGTGCAAGGGCGCCGGTGTCATCACCGTTGAGATGCAGTTCATGGCCGACCTTGAGCTTGAGTGCGAGGCATGCCATGGACAGCGGTTCAAACGCGACATCCTGGATGTACGCTTCCAGGGCAAGAACATCAACGACGTGCTCGACATGACCGTGTCGGAAGCACTGGAGTTTTTCAGGGAGCATGGCCAGAAGACCATTGTGTCGAGGCTCCAGCCGCTTGAGGAAGTGGGACTGGGATATATCAAAT
>ONSV01000228.1 GCA_900320585.1 uncultured Prevotellaceae bacterium
CCAGGACGATGCCCATATCTTCTGCCGTCCCGACCAGGTGAAGGGTGAGTTCCTCCGCGTGATGGACATCATCCAGGCTGTGTTCAAGATCTTCAACTTCGACAACTTCGAGGCACAGATCTCTCTCCGCGACCCCAAGGACACCGAGAAATATATCGGTAGCGACGAGGTGTGGCGCGAGAGCGAGCAGGCCATCATCGATGCTTGTAAGGAGAAGGGACTCGATGCCAAGATAGAGTATGGAGAGGCTGCTTTCTACGGACCGAAACTCGACTTCATGGTGAAAGACGCCATCGGCCGCCGTTGGCAGTTGGGCACCATCCAGGTCGACTACAACCTGCCGCAGCGCTTCAAGCTCGAATATGTGGCCGAGGACAACTCCAAGCAGACACCCGTGATGGTGCACCGCGCACCCTTCGGTTCGATGGAGCGCTTCACTGCCGTGCTCATCGAGCACACCGCCGGCCATTTCCCATTGTGGCTTACTCCCGACCAGGTGGCCATACTGCCTATTTCCGAGAAATTCAACGACTATGCCCGCGAGGTGCTGCGCTATTTCGACGAGCAAGGCGTGCGTGCCGTCATCGACGACCGCAACGAGAAGATTGGGCGCAAGATCCGCGACAATGAGCTCAAACGCGTGCCTTACATGGTCATCGTGGGCGAGAAGGAGTCGGCCGAGGGACTCGTCTCCATGCGCAAGCAGGGTGGTGGAGAGCAGGCTACCATGACCATGCAGGAGTTTGCTGCCCGTGTCAATGCCGAGGTGGCAGAGATGCTCGAGGCTACGAATATCCAGCCCAAAGACTGACGGCTGGTCGGCCAGATACGATAGGGGAGGTGCCTTACTGGTGCCTCCCTTGTTCTTTCTTTTTATTCCTGACTTCCTTTTGTGCGCCCCGCCAATCCGTTCCCCAAAAGGAAAAAAAGAGAAAAAATAGCTTATAAAAAATTGGGAAATAATTTTGCTAATTACCTAATTTATCGTAACTTTGCAGCCGCTTATCATAAAAATGTTGAATGAAGAACGACAAAAAGAACAATCAGTACCGAGTTAATGAGCAAATTCGCGTGAGAGAAGTGCGTGTCGTCGGCGACGATGGCGCCGTTGTCATGCCTACCCGTCAGGCCCTCGACCTGGCTCGCCAGAAAGGGGTCGACTTGGTGGAAATCTCACCCAATGCACAGCCACCGGTTTGTCGTCTCATCGACTACTCCAAATTCCTCTACCAGCAGAAAAAGCGTGCGAAGGAGATGAAAGCCAAGCAAGTGAAGGTGGAGGTCAAGGAAATCCGTTTTGGTCCACAGACCGGCGAGAACGACTACAACTTCAAGCTCAAGCACGCCAAGGAGTTCCTCCTCGATGGCAACAAGGTGCGCGCCTATGTGTTCTTCCGTGGCCGCTCCATCCTGTTCAAGGAGCAGGGAGAGGTGCTGTTGCTGAGGTTTGCCAACGACCTTGAGGAGTATGGAAAGGTAGAGCAGATGCCACAGCTCGAGGGCAAGAAGATGGCCATCTTCATCGCACCAAAGAAAGCGGGTGTGGCAAAGAAGAGCCAACAGAAGATGGACCGCGAGAAGCGGGAGGCCGAGGCCAAGGAGGCCGCACGCCAGGCCAAGGAGGCTGAGACAGCCAATGAGGAGCCTGTAGGTGGCGGACTGTTCGCCAACGCGAGAATCAGCGAGGAGGCTCTCAAGAAGCTCACAGAAAACAATGACTAAAGTGCGTAACGCCGGGTATATGCGTTGCCACTGTATAATAAATAACTAAATTCAATAAAAAAATGCCAAAAGTAAAGACAAACTCCGGTGCCAAGAAGAGATTCCGTTTCACCGGAACAGGTAAGATCAAGAGACATCACGCTTACCACAGTCACATTCTCACGAAGAAGACGAAGAAACAAAAACGTAACCTGGTTCATCAGGCAATTGTCGACCGTTCCAACCTCAAGCAGGTACGCGACTTGCTCTGTCTGCGTTAATTGAAGTCAAACATTTTAAAGGAAAAAAACTATGCCAAGATCAGTAAACCACGTTGCTTCAAAAGCAAGAAGAACCAGAATCCTCAAGCTCACAAAGGGTTATTTTGGTGCCCGTAAAAATGTTTGGACCGTTGCCAAAAACACATGGGAGAAAGGTCTTACCTACGCCTATCGTGACCGCCGCAACAAGAAACGTACATTCCGCTCGCTGTGGATCCAGCGTATCAACGCTGCCGCTCGCCTCAATGGCATGAGCTATTCGCAGCTGATGGGTGCGCTCAGCAAGGCTGGTATCGAGATCAACCGCAAGGTGCTCGCCGACCTCGCTGTCAACAATCCCGAGGCTTTCAAGGCTATCGTCGAAAAAGTGAAGTAAATCGCAGTCTTCTGCAAACAATAAGTCGCCGTTGCTCTTCAGTGAGTGACGGCGACTTTTTTTGGCCATTCCGGAAAAATCCGATTTCTCAGCCTATTCCCTATTTAGTCATCGATGTGCTTCATGCTCAATGCGATGCGGTTGCGGCGGTAGTCAATCTCTTTCACGCGCACCTTCACGTGTTGGTGCAGGTGCACCACGTCGTTGGGGTCTTTCACGTAGCGGTTGGCCAACTGCGAGATATGCACCAGGCCGTCTTGGTGCACGCCGATGTCGACGAACGCGCCGAAATTGGTGATGTTGGTCACGATGCCAGGAAGCACCATGCCCTCCACCAGGTCGTCGATACTCGTCACGTTGGGGTCGAACTCAAACTCCTCGATTTGTTCTCGGGGGTCACGGCCGGGTTTCTCGAGCTCGCTCATGATGTCGGTAAGGGTGGGCATGCCCACGTCGCCGGTCACGTAGCGTCGGATAT
>ONSV01000227.1 GCA_900320585.1 uncultured Prevotellaceae bacterium
GCCATCATACTCTCTGCATCAGTCGTGGTCATTTCAACGCTGATGGACTTCACAGAGTTGGCCAAGGGCGGCAACTTGCTGTCGACAGCCTTGATCTCATTCTTGGGTCTGATGTTCTACAAGACGCGGAAATAGCAGTGCTCTTTTTTCTAACATGCCTTTATACCGCGGCCAATCTTGGCCGCGGTTTTTGCACTACACTGCCGCTTCGCGGCCAAGATAGGCGGCGGCTCGGGAATGGAAACAAAAAACTTCGTGTTTTGTTTCGCATTCCGCTCGCCTTGCACTACACTGCCGCTCCGCGGCCAAGATAGGCCACGGCTCGGGAATGGAAACAAAAAACTTCGTGTTTTGTTTCGCATTCCGCTCGCCTTGCACTATCTTTGTTCCCAAAAAGAAAAAGATGCCCATTATCCCTATCACATCACTCCAACATCCCGGGGTGGAGATTTTCAGTACGCTGACCGAGGCACAACTGCGCAACCGCATCGAACCCACAAAAGGCATTTTCATTGCCGAAAGTCCCAAAGTGATCAACGTGGCACTGGGAGCCGGCTATGAACCCGTGGCCCTGCTGTGCGAACAGAAACATATCGATGGCGATGCCGCCAGCATCATCGATGCTCACCCCGACATGCCCGTCTACACAGGCGGCAGAGAACTGCTCGCCTCTCTCACGGGATACACCCTGACACGAGGCGTGCTCTGCGCCATGCGGCGCCCCATAGCCCCCACCGTGGAGGAGGTGTGCCGGGATGCCAGAAGAGTGGTGGTGATAGACGGAGTGGTTGACACCACCAACATCGGAGCGATATTCCGGTCGGCCGCTGCACTGGGCATTGACGCCGTGCTGCTCACCCCCAACTCGTGTGACCCACTCAACCGACGGGCGGTAAGAGTGTCGATGGGGTCGGTATTCCTCGTGCCCTGGACATGGATAACGCAACTGCCTGGCGAACTGCACACCATGGGATTCAAGACCGCAGCGATGGCGCTCACCGACGACTCCATCCCCATCGACCATCCCATCCTCGCCGAGATACCCCGGCTAGCCATCATCATGGGCACAGAAGGTGACGGACTGCCCCAACAGACCATCGCCGAAGCCGACTATGTGGTGCGTATCCCGATGCAGCATGGCGTCGACTCACTCAACGTGGCGGCCGCTGCCGCCGTGGCTTTTTGGGAACTCCGCGACCGCCAAAGATGATTTTCGTATGGCCTACATTTGGCCGTTTGGCGGGAAATCGCTATCTTCGCATCAACAAAACCAATCCAAACCAAGACGATGAATACCATCACCAAAATAATCGCACAACGGCTGCAACTGCCCGAAGAGGGGGTAGACAACACCATCGCCCTGCTCGACCTGGGATGCACCATCCCCTTCATCGCCCGTTACCGCAAGGAGCGCACCGGCAACCTGAACGAAGTGCAAATCGGCCAGATAGCCGATGCCTACGACAAACTGAAAGAACTGGAGAAACGCAAGGAAACCATCCTGAAGACCATCGGCGAGCAAGGCAAACTGACCGACGAGTTGGAGAAACGCATCAAGGAATGCTGGGAGCCCACCGTACTCGAAGACCTCTACCTGCCCTACAGGCCCAAGCGGCGCACCCGTGCCCAGGTGGCCCGTGAGCAAGGTCTGGAACCCCTGGCCACCATCCTGCTGCTACAACGCGAGCCACAGCCGCAAGTAGCCGCCCGCAGGTTTGTGAAAGACGGCGTGGCCGACGTGGACGCCGCCCTGAAAGGCGCCCAGGACATCATTGCCGAGATGGTGAGCGAGAACGAGCAGTCGCGCAACCAGATGCGACTCGCCTTCCGTCGCGAGGCCGTCATCACCTCGCGCGTGGTGAAAGCCAAGGCCGAGACCGACGAGGCCGCCAAATATTCCGACTATTTCGACTTCAGCGAACCCCTCAGGCGCTGCTCGTCGCACCGCCTGCTGGCCATGCGGCGCGGAGAGAGCGAGGGCATCCTGCGCGTGAGCATCGGTGCCGATGACGACGACTGCGTGGCACGGCTGAAACGCCAGCATGTAAGAGGACACGGACCATGCAGCCGCCTGGTGGAAGAAGCCGTGGAGGATGCCTACAAGCGCCTGCTACGCCCCTCGATAGAGACAGAGTTTGCCGCCCTGAGCAAGGAGAAGGCCGACGATGAGGCCATCACGGTGTTCGCCGAGAACTTGCGTCAACTGCTTCTCGCCGCCCCCCTTGGACAGAAACGCGTGATGGGCATCGACCCAGGATTCCGCACCGGCTGCAAGGTGGTGTGCCTCGACGCACAGGGCAACCTGCTACACCACGAGGCCATCTTCCCCCACCCTCCCGTCAACCATCGTATGCAAGCCACCGTACACGTGGAGCAGATGGTGGAGGACTACAGCATCGAGGCCATCGCCATCGGCAATGGAACAGCCAGCCGCGAGACCTCTGAATTCGTGAAAGACCTCAACTTCAAGCACAAGGTGCAAACCTTCGTGGTGAGCGAGGACGGTGCCTCGGTCTATTCGGCATCGAAGACCGCCCGCGAGGAATTCCCCGACGAGGACGTGACGGTGCGTGGCGCGGTGAGCATCGGGCGCCGACTGATGGACCCCCTGGCCGAACTGGTGAAAATCGACCCGAAGAGCATCGGTGTGGGACAATACCAGCACGACGTGGACCAAAAGAAACTCAGCGAGAGCCTCGACCAAACCGTGGAAAGCTGCGTGAACGCCGTAGGCGTGAACCTGAACACCGCAAGCCAGCATCTGCTCACCTATGTGAGCGGACTGGGTCCGACCCTGGCGAAAAACATCGTGGAATACCGTCGGGAGCATGGTGCCTTCACCAGCAGGGCCCAACTGAAGA
>ONSV01000226.1 GCA_900320585.1 uncultured Prevotellaceae bacterium
CAATTTCAACTCATCTAATGTGACCCGTATGTATAAAATGTTCTATAATTGCACCCACTTGACATATCTCAACCTTTCCATTTTTGATATGAGCCATCTGGAGGTTACCGATTATGATATTACTTATACAGGGAAGGAGGGAATGTGTTGGAAACTGGCTTCTGCTTCGGGCAGTTGTACCATCGTTTGTACACAGTCGGTACAAAACAGTCTGTTGAATGGCACAAGTATTCCCGCGGGTCAGGTGACCTTCACATGGGTGAGGCCTTAGAGAATTCGTAAATTCGTGAGTCTTTGATGCACCAATGATTAACACATTCAAGCGTTCAAACAATCAAGCAATATTTGACGTTGTTTGCCGTTATAGGGGCATGAATGAATTGATGAATGCTATTGTGGCACTTCGCGACGAGGCACAGGCTGCACACTTGGCCCGTTTCTTCAAGACGGGACCGGGAGAGTACGGCGAGGGCGACCGTTTCCTTGGCATCAAGGTGCCGGTCACCCGCTCGGTGGTGAAGGAACACTGGAAAGGGTGCAGCTGGGATGACCTTGAGGAGTGTCTGGCTTCGGAGTGGCACGAACTGCGGCTGGCTGGCCTGCTGGCTTTGGTCCAGCGTTTCCATCACGCCAAGAGAGACCCCGCCGAACAGCAAAAGTGTGTAGATTTTTACCTCAACCACCTTTCGGCGGTGAACAACTGGGACTTGGTCGACCTCTCGTGCTATGAAATCCTCGGCACGTGGTACCTCACCCACGACGCCACACTGCTTTACACATTAGCCCGCGAGGGCAAGACCATTTGGGAACAGCGTATAGGCATTGTCAGCACCATGCAGTTTCTACGCCACGAGCGCTTGGACGACACCTACGCCATTGCCGACATCCTGCTTCACCACCCCCACGACCTTATCCACAAAGCCGTAGGCTGGCTGCTGCGCGAGGCCGGCAAGCGCGACACCCAGCGCCTGCAGCAGTATCTCGACACCCGCTGCACCGCCATGCCTCGCACCATGCTGCGCTATGCCATTGAGAAATTCCCTCCCGACATCAGGCAGTTCTATCTTAGACAAAAATAACAATATAATACATTAAAGTTATGAAGATTATCACAGTCGAAACCCTCCAGGGTTACAATTACGAAGAGCTGGGCGTTGTGACCGGCAGCACCATCCAGTCCAAGAACTTTGTCAGCGACTTCGGTCAGGGCATAAAGAGCATAGTGGGTGGCGAACTCAAATCATACACCTCCATGATGGAGAAAGCCCGCAACCAGGCCACGCAGCGTATGGTTGACCAAGCCGTCAAGATGGGTGCCGACGCCATCATCGGCGTGCGCTACACCACCTCCAGCATCATGGCGCAGGCCGCTGAAGTGCTGGTGTATGGCACCGCCGTCCGATACAAATAGACAGGAATCCTTTCATGTGGATTTTTTTTCGTATTTTTGCAAGTTAAAACTAACGTGCAAAAATGTCCAAGCAGTATGCCCATCGCAGTGGTATAGTGAAGATTATCTTCATTGTGGTCGGAGTGCTCTTTGTGCTCCGACTCTCCATGTTGCAGCTGTTTGACAAAGAATACAAAGAAAAAGCCAAGAACCAGTCGCTGCGTATCATCACCCAATACCCCGCCCGCGGACTGATGTATGACCGCAACGGGCAGCTGCTCGTCTATAACGAGGCGGTCTATGACCTGATGGTCATCCCCCGCATGGTGAAGGACCTTGACACCGACTATTTCTGCCGGAATGTAGGCATCACCCGCGAGGACTTCATCGCCCGCATGGAGAAAGCCTATACCTATTCCCCCTATTCCGGCTCCATCTTCATGAAGCAGATATCCAAGGAGGACTTCGGACGCTGGGAGAACAACTTATACAAGTTCAAAGGCTTCTACATCTCCAAGCGTACCCTGCGCATCTATGACAAGCCCATCGCCGCCCATGTGCTGGGTTATGTGGGCGAGGTGAATGAGCATGATCTGGAGGAAAACCCCTACTACAAACGGGGCGACTACATAGGCAAGAGCGGCCTCGAAGCATCTTACGAGGAAGTGCTGCGCGGCGTGAAAGGCAAGAAGGTGATGCAGGTGGATGTGCACAACCGCGAGATAGGCTCGTATATGCACGGGCAGCAGGACACCATGCCCATGGAAGGCATGAATCTCTACACCACCATCGACGCCGACTTGCAGGAATATGCCGAGAAGGTCATGGCCAACAAACGTGGTTGCATCGTCGCCATCGAACCCTCCACTGGCGAAGTGCTTACCCTTCTCTCCGCTCCCTGCTACGACCCCAACCTGCTGGTGGGACGCATCCGCGGTGCAAACTTCAAGAAGCTGAACGACGACATCTCCAAACCCCTCTTCAACCGTGCTCTGCAGGCGCAGTATCCTCCCGGATCCATCTTCAAGGTGGCCCAGGCTATGATAGCCCTCCATCTGGGAGTCATCACCCCCTCCACCGGATTCGTGTGCGACAAGGTCATTGGCTGCCACAACCACCCTTCTGCCCGCAGCGTGCAGGAAGCCATCAAGATGTCGTGTAACCCCTATTTCTACTACACCTACCGCCGCGTGATACAGCAAGGCAAGTATAAGAACGCTGCCAAGGACAGCCAGTACGGCCTAACCGTGTGGCACGACTATATGTTGCGTTTTGGCTTCGGCCAGCGGTTGGGAATAGACCTACCGAACGTGAAGGCGGGCAACATACCTGATACGGCATTCTACAACCGATGGTATGGCAAGAACCGATGGTCGTTTATCACCATCTACTCCAACAGCATCGGACAAGGCGAGGTGGAGGTGGTGCCGCTACAGATGGCCAACCTGGCATGCATCGTAGCTAACCGTGGCT
>ONSV01000225.1 GCA_900320585.1 uncultured Prevotellaceae bacterium
CTCTACTGGTGGTGGTGCTCTGCTCGAGGCTATCGAGGGCAAGGTGCTTCCCGGTGTGGCTGCCATCGAGGCATAACGAGAAATCCTGCTGTTTGAGATTTCATCAAACATCATCATGAAAATCCCCGCATCCAACTGATGCGGGGATTTTTATGTAAGTGAAAGACGCAAAAAACGGCTATCGACTATTTCTTGAACAGGCGTTTGTAGAGTCCTTCGAAGCCAGCACAATGACGTGCCTCGTCCTTAGCCATCTCGTGGACAGTGTCGTGGGTAGCATCCATGTTGGCCTTCTTGGCATTGCGGGCGATGCGGAACTTGTCTTCACAGGCACCACGCTCTGCTGCTATACGGGCCTCGAGATTGCTCTTGGTGTCGCCAAGCACATCGCCAAGCAGTTCAGCGAACTTGGATGCATGCTCTGCCTCCTCGAACGCATAGCGCTTGAAAGCCTCTGCCACCTCGGGATAGCCCTCACGGTCGGCCTGACGGCTCATGGCCAGATACATGCCTACCTCGCCACACTCGCCATTGAAATGGTTGAGCAAGTCCTTGATCATCTCCTCGTCGGCACCTTCTTTACGGGCAGCACCCAGCTCGTGGACAGTAGCGAATGGCTGGTCCTCACCCTCTACGACCTCGTTGAACTTTGAAGCAGGAGCTTTACAGATTGGACATCTCTCGGGAGCCTCTGTGCCCTCGTGGATGTAACCACACACGGTGCAAATAAATTTTTTCTTCATAAGTGTTTGTGTTTTGTAAGGTTAGTGAATGTTATTCTAAATTGTTTTGGCAAATATAGCGAAAAACAAATTATCAAGCAAGAAAAAAAGCCCATGATTTTCGCCCAAGTCGACTTTTTCTCCTTTTTGTCCTTATTTGATTTACACATGCTTTTGTTTTCAAATATTTTTTATACATCATTGCCACTTCTACCAATTATTGACACATTTTTGAAAGAAAAACGGATATTCAATATTAAAAGATATAAAAAAGCGACAATCTGTTTTTTCTATTAGGATTTTTGTGTAATTTTGCACGCGATTAAAAGCAATCATTAAAAATTCACCGAAAATTTATGAAAAAACTGTCAAAGGTTATTGTGTTAGGAAGTGGGGCCTTGAAGATTGGACAGGCCGGAGAATTCGACTATTCGGGTTCTCAAGCACTGAAAGCCCTACGCGAGGAAGGAATATCCAGTATCTTGGTCAACCCCAACATCGCCACTATCCAGACCAGTGAAGGCATCGCCGACAAAGTCTATTTTCAACCCGTCACTACGCACTTCGTTACAGAAATCATCAAGAAAGAGCGTCCTGACGGGATTTTATTGGCATTTGGTGGACAGACAGCCCTGAACTGTGGTACGGAACTCTACTTGAACGGCACTTTGGAGAAATATGGTGTTCAGGTGCTGGGAACCAGCGTGGAAGCCATTATGAACACAGAAGACCGCGACCGTTTTGTCAAGAAGCTGGACGAGGCAGGGCTGAAAACGCCTGTTAGCCATGCTGTAGAGAACATGGACGATGCTTTGGCTGCCGCCCGGGAGATTGGATTCCCGATAATGATCCGTTCTGCCTACGCCCTCGGTGGTCTTGGCTCAGGACTTTGCAATGATGAGAAAGGGTTTGTGGAGTTGGCAGAGAGTGCTTTCACCTTTGCTCCCCAGATTCTCGTGGAAGAAAGCCTGAAAGGTTGGAAGGAAATCGAGTTCGAGGTAATCCGCGATGCCAACGACCGTTGCTTCACGGTGGCCTCGATGGAGAACTTCGATCCTCTGGGTATCCACACAGGCGAATCGATAGTGGTGGCTCCTACTTGCTCACTTAGCGACGAACAGGTGAAGATGCTTCAGGACCTTTCTGTAAAGTGCGTGAAACATCTGAACATTGTTGGTGAGTGCAATATCCAGTTTGCTTTCAATGCCGAGACCAACGACTACCGCATCATCGAGATCAATGCCCGTCTATCACGCTCTTCTGCTCTTGCTTCCAAGGCCACGGGATATCCTTTAGCATTTGTGGCTGCAAAGATAGCATTAGGCTATACGCTCGACCAGATTGGTGAGATGGGTACCTCCAACTCCGCCTATGTGGCACCGAGCCTTGACTACATGATATGCAAGATTCCCCGTTGGGACCTTACCAAATTTGCAGGTGTCAGCCGTCTGATCGGTTCCTCGATGAAATCGGTTGGCGAGATCATGAGTATCGGTCGCACCTTCGAGGAGATGATTCAGAAAGGCCTTAGGATGATTGGTCAGGGCATGCACGGATTTGTAGGCAATGACCATACACGGTTTGATAATCTTGACGACTCTTTGGAGAATCCCACCGACCTGCGTATCTTCGCCATCGCCCAGGCTTTGGAGGAGGGCTATACCGTAGAGCGCATCGAGCAGCTGACCAAAATCGACAAGTGGTTCATCGAACGCCTCAAACATATTGTAGACCTGAAGAAAGAACTGCTCAAATACAACAAACTTGAGGACCTGAGCGATGAGTTCCTGAAAGAAGTGAAGGCCGCTGGTTTCAGCGACTTCCAAATAGCCCGCTTCGTGCTGAAGCCCAAGAGCGGCAATATGGAAAAGGAGAACCTCGAAGTAAGGCGGTTCAGGCAGTCGAGAGGCGTTGTTCCTGCAGTGAAGCGCATCAACACGGTGGCCAGCGAGCATCCCGAACTCACCAACTACCTCTACTTCACCTATAACACCCCACCAGTTCACGACATCCCGTATTACAAGAACGAGAAGTCGGTAGTGGTTTTGGGTAGTGGTGCCTACCGCATCGGTTCGAGCGTGGAGTTTGACTGGTGCTCGGTGAACGCCATCAACACCGCCCGCAAACTGGGATACAAGTCAATCATGATCAACTACAATCCCGAGACAGTATCGACCGACTACGAGGGTGGACAGATACCCAACAACCTTGCCATGAAACTGCACCGCCGTGGCGTGCCTGTGCTGGGAACCAGTCCTGTCGACATCGACCGTGCAGAGAACCGCGACAAGTTCTCGGCCATGCTCGACAAATTGGGTGTCGACCAGCCGGCCTGGCGTGCACTGACTTCATTCGAAGACATCAAGCAGTTTGTGAGCGAGGTGGGTTATCCTGTTCTCGTAAGGCCTTCGTATGTGCTCAGTGGAGCGGCCATGAACGTATGCTATGACGATGAGGAGCTGCACCGCTTCCTGGAGAAAGCCACCGAGGTGTCGAAAGAGTATCCGGTGGTTGTCAGCCAGTTCATGCAAGATACCAAGGAGATTGAGTTTGATGCCGTGGCCGACAAGGGCGAGGTGGTGGAATATGCCATCAGCGAGCACATCGAATATGCCGGCGTGCACTCTGGCGATGCCACCATGGTGTTCCCCGCACAACATATCTATTTCTCCACCATCAGGCAGATCAAGAAGATTTCCCGCAAGATTGCCAAAGAACTCAACATCAGCGGTCCGTTCAACATCCAATTCCTTGCCAAGAACCGTGAGGTAAAGGTGATTGAGTGCAACCTGCGTGCATCCCGCTCGTTCCCATTTGTGTCGAAGATACTGAAGCGCAATTTCATTGAGACCGCTACGAAGATCATGCTCGACGTGCCATACACCCGTCCCGACAGGTCGGAGTTCGACATCGACCGCATCGGAGTGAAGGCCAGCCAGTTCTCGTTCGCACGTCTGCAGAATGCCGACCCCGTCCTCGGTGTGGACATGTCGTCGACAGGTGAGGTGGGATGCCTTGGCGACTCGATGGACGAGGCCTTGCTCAATGCCCTTATCGCTACGGGATACCGTCTGCCCAGCAAGGCCGACCATGCAGCCATCCTGATGAGCAGTGGTGCTGCTAAAGGCAAGGTCGACCTGCTTGAACCCGCCCGTCAGCTCGCTCGCAACGGATACGTCATCTACGGCACTGCAGGTACAGCCAAATTCCTGAATGACAATGGTATTGAGGCCCAGACCGTGGCCTGGCCCGACGAGGAAGGTGAGAACAACGTGATGGACATGATTGCCGCCCATCGCTTCGGGCTGATCATCAATGTTCCGAAGAACCATACCAAGCGTGAATTGACCAACGGCTATCGCATCCGTCGTGCTGCCATCGACCACAATATTCCGTTGATGACCAACGTGCGACTGGCCAAGGCATTCATCATGGCCTTCTGTTCACTCGATGAGAAAGACATTCAGATCAAGAGCTGGCAAGAGTACAACTC
>ONSV01000222.1 GCA_900320585.1 uncultured Prevotellaceae bacterium
TTCACCGGCATCTCGGTGTCGCTCTCTGTGATGGCCATCACGCGCCAGGGATATGTGCGTGGTCCCGTGCTTTTGGCGATATAGTCTTCGGTCGTCTCCACATAGCTCATGCCGCGCCACTTGTAGTATGCCATCTTCTTCGGATACTTGGCAAAGGCAGCCTTGAGGTGTGTGCCATCGGCCTTGAGAAACATGCCGGGGTAGGAGCGGAGGTCGGACTCGAGCAGGGTCACCTTCACACCGCCATTCGTTCCCTTGCCAGCTTCGTCAGTCAGCAGACGCTCGATGGTGGCGGGCAGGAAGGCATATTTGTCTTTGGCTTCGGTGAGCAGGGTCTCGTCGTAGTAATTCTGGAAGGCCATGGCAAACGGTTTCTGGTCGTTGGTGGAATAGGCGAGCCATGCCTTGCTGTCCTCCGGGAAGCAAAAATCGGCCATTTCATCGGTAATAACCGCCTCTTTCTTGCTGGTGGTGTAGAAACGATAAGCCACTCCCTCGTCGTAGGCTCTGACGTGCATGCCCCAGTCTTTGCCGAGCTTTATGTCAAGCTGGCAGTAGGCTGTGGTGAACGATTTCTGGCGGTAGAACGTAGCCTGGATGGTCTCTTTGGTGACGCCGGTCTTCCTGGCGCTCGTGATGCTCGTGGGACTAGCTTTTCTTGTAGCACTAGCTTTCCCCGTCGAGATGTCGAGGCCTGCCAGGAGGTCGACAACCTTCAGGCTGTTGTGTCTGACGGTGATCTTGATGCCGTCGCTCACCGTTACGATATTCTTTCCGTTGGGCGATGCCACGGTATAGTCTTTGGCTGAGGCCTCGCTGCCGGTCAACCAGACCAGCAGGGTGGCAAAAGTCAGTATTTTTCTCATTTTCATGATTTAGGGTCGGTGAAAACTATTTCAGCACCTCTTTCAGTTGGTTGGTGGCACGCTCAATCATGTCCATCGTACCACTGCCGTCGCTGACATAGCGTATGACCATGCCTGCATAGCCGATGGCGCGGTTGGCGGCCTTGTTGTCCTCGGGCAGTTGTTTGGCTTTCTCCAGGAGTTGCATCAGTTCATCCATGTCCTCCAGTTCCGGCAGATTGCCCGGGCGCATGGTGTTGATGACGGCATTCAGAGCACCGGCAGCCTTGTCGATCTCTTCCTGTGAGTATTGGTCCTTGGGTGCATCCATGTAGGGCAGCGTCTTCTCGTACTGGGCAGTCATGCGGGCAAACCCGTGCTTGGCCCATGGCGCAAACTCAGGCACTTTCACGGCCAGTGCATTCCAAGCCTGCTGCTCGTCGGCACGGCTCTTGGCAATCAGCAGCAGCTCACGCAGTTGCGACTTGTCGATATCGGTAGCTGTCGTCGTCAATTTCACATTCGGGTCAGCCTCTACGTTCATGCGGAAATAGTGGGTCACATGCTCGTCGCCTGCATAATCGGGGATAAACGTACGTCCGCCATAACTCAGGGTATAGAGATGTGCGTCGGCACCTGTTCCCTGTTTGGCACCGTTGAGGGTGACGTCGCTCAGGTCGGAACTGACGTTGATGGTGGCCTCGTCCCAGTTGTTGATGCCGGTGGTGGCCATCACCAGCGGACCGTACATAAAGGCGCCTGCCCACATCGGGGTATATTCCGTCTTGCCGTTTTTCTCATAAGCCGGGGCTGTCTCCATCTTGTCGGGACCGAAGTCGAGATGCTTGGTGAAAGGCATGACCACCTCTACCACATCTTTCTTGGTCCACTTACGGGCAGGAATCTCCACGTAGCTCGAGGGTTGGTAGTGGGTGGCGATGCTCTTGCCGTTGAGTCTCACGTCGAAGCCCTCGGTAGCCCAGTAGGGCACACGCAGCTTCATGGCGAAGGTACCCTTTCCTTGGGCAATACGGATGGTGGTCTGCTCTGCTGGCCACTGGCATTCCTGTTTCACCACGACACCCTTCTTTGTCCAGTGGGCTGTCGTCGGCATGTAGAGCGCCACCCAGAGCGTGTTGTCGTTCACGAAGTAGGCTGCCTCTTGGTATTTCACGTGGTTCTCCACACCCGTACCTCCGCAGCAGGTGGCCTGCGGTGTCTCGTTGCCCCAGGGCTTCGAGGCGTTGAGGCCCACGGCATACTGATAGACCGTCTGGTACTCACGAGGATTGAGCGAGCCGATGATCTGATTGTAGAGCACCCGCTCGTAGTAGTCCATGTAGCGGGCATCGTCGGGGTTGAAGCAGTTCAGGTCCTTCGTCAGCTTTGCCAGGTTGTAGGCACAGCAGGTCTCGTTGATGGTCGGCTCGGGATGCAGCTCGCGACCTCCCCAGCTGGTGACGTTGGTACACATAGAGGTGATTTGCGAGTAGGGCTGGCGGAACATCTCACCGTTGCCCACACCGCCCATGGCATAGCGGTAGCGGCCTTGTATCATCGTCCAGAAGTTCTGGGCGAGATTGTAGTAATAAGGCTTGTTGTTGCCACGGAAGGCGCGCAGGGCGCCCGTCACCATGGGAATGTGCTGGTTGGCATGCCGTGTGCGGATGGCATCGATGTTCTTGGCCAGCGGGTCGAAGAAAGCCGGACTGTCGAAGAAGGTGGAAGCCTCTAAGAGCCGTTGCTTCTCCTCGGCAGTGCCTGTCATCTCCGAGAGGCGTGCCAGCGACTCGGCCATTCCGCCCACCTCGCCGGCGATGTACATGTTCCACATCTCGTAGCGGTTGCCGGGCTTGGCGCGCCGCTCGTCCTGCCGTCCGTCGCTCTTCACGAAGGTGCGGTAGTGCAGGCGGTTCCACACCCACAGTCCCATATCCTTGGCAATGAGCAGAGCCTTGGCGGCAGTGGCTTTGTCGTCGATATAGGTGGCGATGTCGATGAGACCTGCCAGCTGCTTGTGTACAGAATAATAAGGTGCCCACACCCAGCTCTCGTTGTTGTAGGCGCGGTACATCTCTATCAGTGCGCAGTGCTGGGCAGGGATGGCGTTCAGGTAGCCGTAGCCATACTTCTGATACTCTTTCTT
>ONSV01000221.1 GCA_900320585.1 uncultured Prevotellaceae bacterium
ACGGGGACGGCCCTTTACCAAGGCGATGTTATTGACTGAGAATGAGCTCTGTAGAGCGGTCATCTTAAACAACTTGTTCAACAGTACATTGGCGTTGGCATCGCGCTTGCAATCCACCACGATACGCATACCCTGACGACCAGACTCGTCGTTGACATTGGCCACGCCCTCAATCTTATGCTCGTTGGCGAGGTCGGCAATGTACTTCACAAGGTCGGCCTTGTTGACACCGTAAGGAATCTCAGTAACCACAATCTTATCGTGAGTCTCGGTGGTCTCAATCTCAGCCTTGGCACGCATCACGATACGGCCACGACCGGTCTCATAGGCATCGCGCACACCAGCCAAACCATAGATATAGGCGCCAGTGGGGAAGTCGGGACCTGGAATGTACTGCATCAGTCCGTCGGTATCGATATCGGGGTTGTCGATATAGGCACAGCAACCATCGATGGCCTCACCCAGGTTGTGGGTAGGCATATTGGTAGCCATACCTACGGCAATACCGTTACCACCATTGACCAAGAGGTTAGGAATCTTGGTAGGCATCACAGAGGGCTCTACCAAAGAGTCGTCGAAGTTGTTGACCATATCAACGGTGTCCTTCTCGAGGTCGTCCATGATATGCTCACCCATCTTGGAGAGACGGCACTCCGTGTAACGCATGGCAGCTGGTGAGTCACCATCTACGGAACCGAAGTTACCCTGACCGTCAACCAGCGTGTAGCGCATATTCCACTCCTGGGCCATACGCACCAGAGCACCATATACGGAAGAGTCGCCGTGGGGGTGGTACTTACCAAGCACCTCACCTACTACGCGCGCACATTTCTTATAAGGTTGGGTAGAAACGTTGTTGATGCCCATCATACCATAGAGAATACGGCGATGAACGGGCTTGAAACCATCACGAACATCAGGGAGGGCACGTGCCACAATCACAGACATCGAATAGTCGATGTAAGAGGACTTCATCTCCTCCTCAATGTTGATTTTTACAATTCTGTCGTTGTCGAATGTTTGATCCATCTTTTATTTTTTTATTCTTTTATTTTTTTATTCTTTTATTCTTTTATTTTTTTGTTTTTCCACGATTTTGCGTTTAAGGGCATTTTTAAGCCCGCTGACGCGTTTTTACTATTTTCTTAAACCATGCAAAGGTACGAATAAACGAGCAAAATACAAAATAAATTAGTTTTATTTTGCATTTTCATTAGTCTCTATCGTCTAATACGCGGAATTTAGCCCTTCTGCGTTGCAATTCTGCCAAATTTAAATCGACGGTTAATGCCTCTGGAACATGTCGATGACACTGTGCGAGGGTATGTCCGATGGTATCGACCACCACACTGGCACCGGCATAGTGGTTATAGGCATCATCGCCTACCCTGTTGCAACCAATGAGATAGGCTTGATTCTCGATGGCACGGGCTCGTGTGAGCAACTGCCACGCATTCTGGCGCGACTCAGGCCAATTGGCCACAACGATGATGGCATCGTACTCCAAACCAGTAGCATAGCGACTCCAGCAAGGGAAACGCAGGTCGTAGCATGTGAGCAACAGGAGACGGAAACCTTCATAAGTCACGATGCAATGGTCACGACCAGCGGTATAATACTGGTTCTCATGTCCATAGGTGAAAAGGTGGTGCTTGTCATAGTAATAGGTTTGGCCAGAGCGTCCGTCGCAGAAATAATGGCGATTGCGATAGGTTCCATCCTCCAAATGGACGGCCAGACTGCCACAAATGGCACATTCAGAGGCTTTGGCCATTTGCTGCATCCATTGCAAGGCGATATTCTGCCCTACTTCGTGAGCCAGTCCGTCTGGCTGGGTGGCAAAGCCGGTGCTCCACATCTCAGGCAAGACATAGAGGTCGCTGCCTGGGTTTTCACGCATCAGGTGCTCGGCCTCTTGGATATTTCGTTCGGGTTCGCCCCAGTGGATGTCGGTCTGTAAAAGTGTAACTTTCAATATTCCAGTAGTTTAGTGGTCAGTTTGCCATCAAACGAGATAACATGGCCCACCATATAGCACGAGGCATTGCCAGGGGTGCACAGCGAGGCATTGACATGGAAGCCCTCGGCATCGGTCTTATCATACTCCATGTTGTTCAGGATGGACTTCGTCAGGAACTGGGCAGGCACCTTTTTCTCATATTGTGGCTTCCGGAAGTCGCGTGAGAAAATCTGGGTAGAACCGTTGAAAATGCTCAAGTGGATGATGTTGTCGTAATACACATTCTCCACTTCCAAGCCATCATTGTTCACCGTATTGAGCTTGACCTTATATTTGGTAGGATTGATGGCGAAATAGAGGCGATAGCGATTACCGTTATAATAAATCACGGTGTCCTTCTTCACCACCTCCGTCAGCGTCTGTATCTGGTGTTCAGAGAATTCTTCTACATCATCGTCTGGATCATCGTCCTTGTGCAACTTAATCACTTCATCGTCGCCATTCGAGAGCCACAACACATGTTCGCTGTGTTTCTCAATATGGTAACGGGTGCTATTGCCGATATAAAGGGTGTCTGCAGCTACCATGAAATAGGCGGGCATGGAGGTGGAATCGGGGTAATAGACTGAGTCGCCCTGCAGTTTAAAGAGCACCTCGTCAGTCTCCTCATCCTCCCACACTCCCTGGAGCAAGGCTTTGGCCTCCTTGCTCTCCTCAGGGCGTTTCTGCTTGGAGCCACAGCCTATCAGCAGAAAGCCACAGAGCAGTAGTGATATCGTTCCTAACAGTTTCCTCATTTATTTTCCGATACAATGATATTCAAAGCCGTTCTCCTCCAAGTCTTCGGAATCGAAGATGTTTCGTCCGTCAATGACCAAGGGGCGCTTCATGGCCTTCTTGATGACAGCCCATGTAGGCAAACGGAACTCCTTCCATTCCGTCAGGAGCAACAGGGCATCGGCATCCAGCGTGGCATCGTACATATCGTTGCAATAGGTCACGGTGTCACCAATCCTGCGCTTACACTCATTCATGGCCACAGGGTCGTAAGCACGTACCGTACAACCAGCCTCCAGCAACAAACGAATCATGACCAAAGC
>ONSV01000257.1 GCA_900320585.1 uncultured Prevotellaceae bacterium
CGCTGCCGCCATAGGGGTAGTCATCCACGCGACGCCACTTGTCGAGGGTGTAGTCGCGCAGGTTATGCAGACGGATCTCTGCCAGTCCTTTCTTCTCAGCCCGTGCAAGGATCGACTCGTGGACAAAGCCTTCGAGCATCTCGGGCAATACGGTGATGATGTCTATTCTCATTCGTAAAATGCTTTAATTCTTTCTATCATTTCCTCGCCCTTGCGACGACCGATGTCGTACACGCGGCGCATCTCGTCGGCATCATGGCTGATGTGGCCGATGGGCAGCTTCTCGTCGGGGCGGATCACGAGACAGCGTCCTTCACGCTCGGCCTGACGTACGTATTCGAGCTGGCGATTGTACATGAGGTGGCGCGTGTCGAGGGCCTCGATCATCTTGGGATAGCGGCGAAGGGCAATGCGCATGAGGGGCATCAGGGAGTTATGCGCCTTGACATAGCCCTCTGGCTGCGTGAGGATGACCACATTGCGCGAATAGCCTATCGACTCGAAATAGGCGAGGGGGATGGAGTCGGCTACACCGCCGTCGAGCACTTTCTGACCTTCGAGCTCCACCACCTTTGAGGCGAGGGGCATGGAGGCTGAGGCACGGATCCAGTCGTAGGTGAGGGGGGAGCTCTTGTCGAGTTGCTTATAGACAGCCTTTCCCGTGAGGACATCGGTGCAGACGGCGATGAAGGTCATGGGGTTGGCATCGAATGCCGCATCGTCGAAGATGTCGTACTGGGTGGGGATGACGTGATAGCCGAACTCGGCATTATAGAGATCGCCCGACTTCAGCCAGGACTGCCAGCTGCAGTAACGCTTGTCGCGTGCGAACCGGGTGTTGTAGCGGATGGCGCGACCTGGCTGGCGCGACTTGTAGTTACAGCCAAAGGCTGCACCTGCAGAGACGCCAATGAGGCCGTCGGGCTCCACACCTGCCTCCATCATCACATCGATGATGCCTGCCGTGAAGAGTCCGCGCATAGCGCCGCCTTCGAGTACTAATCCCTTTTTCATGGGGGCAAAGGTACGAATAAGTGAGTAAAAATCCAAATGTTATTTGAGATTTTTCGAGCGTGAGTATCTTCGAGCGAAGCTCAAAGATAGTGTAAATTGAGTGAAAAACCAAATTTATGGTAAAATATCATTGAATATTTGGCTATTTCAGGGAATCTCCGTACTTTTGCATGAGAATGAGAAAAATAGGACTATTGCTTGTGATGTTGCTGCTGGCATCGGTAAACCTCCCGGCTCAGAAGGAGGTGGATACGGATGCCAAGTGCATCTCGTTGATGAAGGTACCGCTGGAGGGGCCCGACTCGGTGTTTGTGCCTGCCTTGGAGGCAGTGGGCTTCGTGGAGCAGCATCCTGAAGAGAAAGAGCCCGACACCTATTATTTCACTGGCGACTTCTATGGCATCAAGTCAAGTCTGGAGGTGTGTGTGGATGAGAAGACGAAGCTGCTGTCGGATGTGACAGTGACTTGTGGGCCTTATCGCACCCATGACCTCTTCGACCGCAACCGCAAGTACCTGATCGGCAAGCTGCAAAGGGAGTGGGGCGACTTCAGTGCCAAGGGCGACGGCTCGCTGTATCTGCTGAACGACTACGGTTATATCCAGCAGTCGATGTTGTTTGACGCTGAGGGTACCAAGGCCATCCGCTATTTCTATCTGAACTCGTCACCTTATTATAAAGATGCCGCCAACATGGGTCTGAAAGGGCAGGTGCAGGAGGTGATCACCCAGAATCCGGTGATGGAGGAGGAGATGCTGCATTTCGAGATGACAGGGCAGCTGGCGCAGGAGGATCTGGTGGACAGGCAATATAACAAGCACGGCTATCTGGTGAGTGCCTCGATGCTGGAGAAGGATGGGGGAAAAAGTGAGCTGACGTTTGAGTATGACGATGACGACTGCCTGGTGAAGCGCACCCTCGTGAATGCCGCAACGGGTATCCGCTCGGTGACAGACTACCGCTATAACACGGATTTCGAGATTGTCCAACAGAGCTATAAGGCATTCAACAAAGATAATGAATGCGTGATATCCTATACGATGAAAAACGACCTGTCGGAGCGTGATGATACGGGAAACTGGACTGTGAACAAGGCACAGCTCACCTATTGGGAGAAAGACCAGCGCACACAGATTATCACTGTGAATCAGACACGCGTGATCA
>ONSV01000220.1 GCA_900320585.1 uncultured Prevotellaceae bacterium
AGTTGAGTATATACCTTATTATTATAGCGGTAGAGCGACCATTGGTGCAGTGCCAGGGCCGCCACAGCCGCCTCGTTGCGGAAGTCGAGGATGACATCGTAATTCATGGGCAGCCGCTTGTGGAACCACTCTATCTCGGCCTGAGCCGAAGCGTTGTTGTCTTCTGCCAGCAGTGTGTCGGTTCCCTCGGGCATCATGATGCGGTAGGCCTGATTGAGGTACAGTCGTGTGGAGTCGGCGAAGTCGAGTGTCCGCTGATACTTCCGGTTCAGGTTGCAGTAGTAGGCGCTGTCGGCCATGGCCCCAGCCTTCTCGAGCATCTGTCCCATGCTCTTGGCCATTGTCGGCGCCACCGACGCAGAAAGGACGGCGAGGAGCGTGATGACTCGTGATATGCCCTTGGGAAGCCGGAAGAAGAATCGGCTTCCCTCGCCCACCTTGCTCTCCACGCCAATATCACACACCTTGAAGAGGGTGCTGATTTTCTTGTATTTCTCGATGATGCCCTTGCAGTTGACCAGTCCGAACCCGTGGCCTTGCTCTGTTTTATCGACTGATGCCTTGTCGTGTGTGAGGGTCTGGTCGCTGATGCTTTTCATCTCCACCTTGAAGGCCGAAGCCATTTGTTCCTCAGTCATCCCCACGCCGGTATCGCTCACCGATATCTCCACATAGTCGTCGGTCTCGTCGGCATAGATTGTCACCTTGCCGCCCTGCGGGGTGAACTTCCTGGCGTTGTCGGCCAAGGTGTTGACCATGAACAGCGTAAGGGTACGGTCGGCTTTCACCCATGCCTCGGTAGGAGTCACCTCGAGCGTGATGTTCTTGAGTTGGAACCCCATTCGTCCGTGCGACACGATGTCGAAGAGTCCCTGCACGGGGAAGCTCTCGATATGCAGACTCA
This sequence comes from uncultured Prevotellaceae bacterium, assembly GCA_900320585.1. Classification (GTDB taxonomy): domain Bacteria; phylum Bacteroidota; class Bacteroidia; order Bacteroidales; family Bacteroidaceae; genus Prevotella. The sequence continues at coordinate 905 of ONSV01000220.1, forward strand.
GTTCGCCTTTCCGCAACTGTATCCACTGGGTTAGGATGGCATTATACTCGATAATGCGGTCGGTGAGCTCGGCCACATACTGGTATCTCTCCTGTCGTGTCTTCGGATCCTCATCGTGTTCGTTGAGTCTGTGTATCTCATGGAGCATACGGTCGATGAAAGGGGTGACGCCATTCACCAGCGACACCTTTGCCCGTTGCTCCAAATTCAGGCGTTTGTTGTTCTCGATGTGCAAATTGTTCATGGCCTTCCTCTCCATGATATCCTCATATTGCTCATCGAGTTGCTCCATATACGACTCGTTGTCGCTTTTCCATTTCTCCAATGGCTGTAGAAGGTCGCCGAGGGCATTCTCCTTTGACCTTTTCCTCCTCATATAGGTAAAGAAGAAGAGCAGTGCCACGGCTATGGCCATGAGCACCAGGATGGCGGCAATCATCATGTTGAGCTGGCTCACCGACGTCTTCAGTTGCTCGGCCCTCGACTCCAGATAGCGGTCCTGTCGGGTCTGCTCTTGCTTGTCGAGGTAGAGGTTGCGGTTGATATCGCTCTGTTGTTTGTCGTCGAGAGCAGCATACACCACACTCATCTGCTCGCGGATGGAAGCCACGAGGTCGGGAGCCTGCTGAATGGCCGTATCGGTGACGAGCGCGTCGTTGAGACATTCGAGCGAGGATTGGTAGAGATTGATCTGCCAGTAGCACTGTGCCAGCGTACGGAAGGCGCCCGCCACCTGGTAGACATCACCATATTGTCGGAACAAATCGAGCGAGCGCTGCGCGAAATTGCCCGCCAGCAGGCTGTCGTCGATGTTCTCGATATTGATTTCCCTGATAGTAGGATAATTGGCCAGAATTTTTCTCCTTTGGTCATCGTCCTGCAGGTGCTCGCTCATGGCCTGCAGCGAATTAGCCTCCCAAAAGACATATCCACCCTCGATAGCCATGAAATAGCAGCGGATGAGGTAATCCATCTCGTCGAGTGCCACTTCCTCCTGGGTGCCCTCGGTAAGGATGCCTCCGGCACCGATGTTGTAGAGGTAGTTGAGCAGTTGGGCACGGTCTTGCTGGATCTCGCCGTAAGGCTCGATGTTCTCAATGGCCTCAATGGAAGGCTGCTCGAGGCCCACATAATAATAATAGGTAGAAGTGACGATATCAAATTCCGACTTGGCGTATACCATGCGCGCACGCTGGTGTTGGTCGAGCATGGCTTCTTCCTCTGAGATACGCTTCAGGCGTGCCAGCGCACTTCCCCGGTAGGTATAGAAATCCTTGTTCCGCGACTGCCGCTGACAGAGGCGCATATGCTGGATGTCGGCAATGAGCAGCTCGACCTGATTGTCGGTAATGGCCGCCACCGTATCGAGTTGGCTTGCCGCCATGTCGTATTGCATTCTTGCGATGCTCACGAACGCCTTGTGATTGTAGGCCTCTGCCATTCCACCATCGTAGTTTCCTGCCTCACGTGTGGCCATTTTGGCGAAGAAAAGTGTGGAGTCGAGGTTCTTATAATGGTATTCGTATGCCTGCGCGTTCCACTTGTCGACATTCCTCACGTTTACCCGTGAGCAAGCCGACATGACAAGGACCAAGAACAAGAAGAGGCCCATGAAAGTCTGACATCTTTTGATTTTCGACTGGGTTGGCATACGGAGGGTCAGGAGTTCAGGAGTTCAGAAGTTCAGAAGTTCAGACATTACTCTTGTCTCAGAAGTTCAGGAGTTCAGACATTACTCTAGTCTCAGAAGTACAGGGGTTCAGACAAAACTAACTGTCCCTTATGTCACGTGTAGCATGACGGCCGCTTGGGCTGAGACGCTTTAGTAGACAGAAGGGACAGTTGAGAAGAGGTTATATTATCCGCGGGCCTTGGCGATGTAACCAAGTGCCTCGGCACACTTGTCGGAAACGGCTTTCCAGTTCTTGGCGGCCACCACTTCCTTGGGGAAGAGTTTTGAGCCCATGCCCACACAGAGCACGCCAGCCTTGATCCAGTTGGTAAGGTTCTCCTCGTCGGGCGAAACGCCACCGGTAACCATGATGTTCGACCAGCGCAGCGGAGCCATGACGTTCTTGACGAACGATGGGCCGCCCACATTGCCTGCCGGGAACACCTTTGTCACGTCGCATCCCATTGCCTGGGCATTGTTGATCTCGCTCACCGAACCACATCCCGGGCTATAGGGCACCAGTCGGCGGTTGCACACCTCGCAGATGGCGGGGTTGA
>ONSV01000219.1 GCA_900320585.1 uncultured Prevotellaceae bacterium
CTTGGCTGCTTCGACCTGCTTGTCGAGCAATTGGTATTCGGCAGTTCCCAACAATGCCTGTTCGTGATTCTCTTTCATGGGCAGCATAGCCACGTCATCGGTGTTGGGGATCAAAATAAAGGCTGTGTCATGGAGGCCGCAATACTGTGCCAGCAATAGTCTGACAAGCGATAGACCGTTGTTCAGTTTCAATCTCTGGCTCTCCACCTCGTTCTGTCGTAGCTCCACTTGCAGCAGGTCGTTGCGCATGGCAAGACCGGCGCGGACGGCCACATCGACATCCTTGTGAATATCATTGAGCATAGCTTCGACGGCACCAATGGTTTTCAGTTTCTCCTGTAGAGAGATTATCTGCCAGAAATATTGTTGTGTGGCCAGTTCCATTTCATTCTCGGTGAGTTGCATTTGAAGGTTGGCCACTTCCTCGCCGACTTTTGCGAGGCGGTTGCCATTGACGATCTGCCCACCGGCGAATATGGGTTGCGTGGCATTGACGCCGGCGATTGTGCCGTTCTTCATCATCGACATGCTGATTGGATTGCTCAGTGCTGCCAAGGCTTCAACGGGGAATACTGTGGCCAGAGTGGCTCCCAATTCCGGTGTAATCATTTCGCCCGGGTTAACGTCCATCTTGGCCATACCTTTGTCGGCGTTGAACCATGCGCCTATCCCGCTGATGGAGGGAAAGAACTTTGTGAATGCCTCTTTGCGTTGCTGTCGTGCGGCTTCGAGGTCATATTGTGCATCGCGCAGAGCGATGTTGTTCTGACGGGCAGAGTCGAGCATCTGCTCCAAAGTATAGGTGGATTGGGCTTCGCAAAAGGTAATGGCAGTGAGCCCGGCAAAAAGTGCTAAAAACTTCTTCATGACAGATATTATTTCGTCGAAACTTTCCAATAAATCACAGGGAGCATAGTGACTACCATGATAAGCGAGCCTATACCACCTGCAAAGATGGTTACTCCAACGGGCATCCAGAAGGAAGACTGGGCGATGATCATCGGCACCACGCCAACGGCAGTGGTAGCTGTTGTGAGGAAGATGGGCACCATACGGCGACGGCCCGCTTCGTAGGCAGCATTGCGAACGGCTTTGTTGTAATCACGGCGCCATGTTTCATGTTCGGGATCCTCTCGAGCAGGTTCCGGATGACCAAGCGAATAAGACTTGAGCAGGTCGATGGCATGTTCGAAGATGAGTATCTCGTTGCGCATGATTATTCCCATCAGCGTGATGAGGCCGAAGATGGAGGTGAGGCCAAGGTCGCGATTCATCAGTCCCAAGCCAATGAGCGCACCTGGTATCATCAGTCCCAAGGCTGCCATGCAGACTGTTGTAATACCATATTTCTTGAAATTGAAAAGCAAGAAGAAGAAAACGATGATCAAGGCAATGACGATGCCGCCGAAAATCTGCGGCAGGGCCTCATCTCCATATTCGATCTCACCGCCAACTTCCGAACGTACACCTTGTGGTAGTGCTATCTCTTCTTGCATTACCTTGACCAGCTTCTTCTCGACGGGAGAAGTATAGACACCGTTGGCAAATTGTGCCATGACGGTGATGCAACGTTCTCCACCACGATGTACGATGCGGCTTTCGCTCCACATTGGCCCAACTTTTGCTATCTGGCGAAGAGGAACGGTGGTGTTGCGGCTACCAATGCCCGCCGAGAGCATTGTGGTAGGTGACGATATGCCGAGGTTTTCGATATCGGAGTAGGTCATGTCGGCATTGTCCTTGACGACGATGGGTAACTCGTAGTCGCCTTCCCACATCTGTCCGACACGCAAGTCGCTCGACATGGCGCTGAGTGCAAGTTGTGCAGAACTACGCGTGATACCCAACTGTGCCGAAGCGACAGGGTCGAGTTCAACGTTGACGATGGGATGGGCAAGCAGATAATCGGTATGAACCCATTCCAGTTCTGGCATCTGACGCATATGGTCCATCATCCGGTCGGCTGCCGTATGGAGCGAGTCAAGATTGCTGCCATAGAAGCGGTATTCCAATTCGTTGACCTCAAGGTAATCCAGCCGCTTGAATTTCACATAGGCTCCCGGGAAAGCTTCGCTGAGTTGAGGCTGGTATTTTGCCAGCAAGTCGAGGGTGGCCTTCTGACTCTTGGTATTGACGATGAACTGGGCATAGTTGGGACCTGCCATTTGAGGAGCATAGGCATCCATGAAACGGGGTGACGCGCAACCAATGAAGCCCGTAATGCTTGTGATGCGTGGATCTTGTTCCAACTCATGTCGTACGATTCTGGCAATCGAGTCGGTCTCGGCTATGCCTTTGCCTTCGGGCAGAAAGATTTCGACGGCAAATTGATCACGATCGGCATAAGGGAAAAGACGCACTTTGAGTGATGGAATGATAGCTGTCGAAAGGGCAATGATGGCCAAACCTCCGCAGATGGTGATCCATGGATTGTGGAAGGTGAACTCGAGCACGTGGTTGTAGGTCTGTTGCACCCATTGTGTGATGGCATTTCCATCGGTTTTTACCTTGTCGGGGCGGATAATCTTCATCTCGAGGAACGGGATAACCGAGATGGCAAGGATGAGCGACACCATCAGGTTGATGGTAATGGTGATGGGGAAATCCACCAGACAATCATGGAAAATGCCCTTCATTGTAAATAGGAAGGGGTAGAAGATGGCGCAGATGCAGATGGTGGCCAGCATCATCGGCATGAAGTATTGTTGGGCAGACCGAAGTGCTGCTTCGTAGGGTTTCAATCCTTTGCCGAGATACTCCAAGTAGCCATCGATGACAACGATGCTGTTGTCGACAATCATTCCCAGCACCACAATAAGCGCGGCCAGTGTTACGATGTTGAGTTCAATACCCATCATATACATAATTGCCACCGATACGAAAGTACTGAGAGGGATAGTGACAGCTGCAACGATGGCCGACCTGAGTGGGAAGAGCACCATCATGACAAGGATGATGACGAGCATCGAGATGAGCAGGTCGCGAAGGAACGACGTAACGCTCTCGCGTACAACTTTCGGCTTGTCAGCTATGCGAGTAACGGTTACGTCGTCGGGTAGTACTTCTTGACGGAAAGTATCGAGTACACGATCGACGTCTTCGCCATACTGCACCACATTGAAGCCTGGGGACATCTCCA
>ONSV01000218.1 GCA_900320585.1 uncultured Prevotellaceae bacterium
TAACGGCCACATAGACAAGCAGCAGCAGCGTGTTCACCACGAACACCCAGCCCAACTTGTGCGGATGGAAAAGGATGCTGAATTCATAGAGCAGCAAGGCGAGGGAGAAGTAGCCGAGTATTGCGCCCAGGTTGTAGGGTATCGGGCTCTTGATCTGTCCCACGATATAGGAGAGCACCATACAGGTGCCGTAGCCGGCAAAGCCGCCCCACGCACAGGCCATATAGCCATAACGGGGCACGAAGATGAAATTGATGGCCAGCATCACCGCGCAGCCGATGAAGGAGAAGATGGCCCCCCACCAGGTCTGCTTGTTCAGCTTGTACCAGAAGCTGAGGTTGAAATAGACACCCATAAAAATCTCGGCCATCATCACGATGGGCACGGTGCGCAGACCCTCCCAGTAGTTGCGTTGGATGATGAACTTGAAGATGTCGAGGTAAAGGACCACGATAAGGAAGGCCAGCAGTGTGAACATCACGTAGTATTTCATCACGTCGGCCTGCATCTCCTTGTTGTTCTTGTCGCGCTGCCCGCCGAACACAAACGGCTCGTAGGCGTAGCGGAAGGCCTGGGTGAAGATGGCGATGATCATCGCGATTTTGACGCAGGCGCCGTAGATGCCGAGCTGCACCTCGCCCTCCTGGCCGGGCACGATGAACTTGTAGCAGATTTTGTCGGCCACCTGGTTGAGGATACCGATGAGGCCCAACAGCAACAGCGGCCAGGTGTATTTGAGCATTTCCTTCAGCAAGCCGCGGTCGATGCCGAAGCGCAGCTCACGGAGTTCAGGGATGAACCCGAAGGTGACACCGGCTGTGCAGATTAGGTTGACGATGAACACATAACCCACCTGGTAGCTGGGGTCGTACCAGCCCATCAGGGCGGGATGGTTCTGGTGCAGACTGGGTGCCACGAGGAAGATGAAGAGGTTCAGGGCAATGTTGCAGATGATGAAGGAGAGTTTCAAGGCGACGAACTTGAGGGCGCGGTTCTCGTTGCGCAAACGGGCGAAAAGAATGGCCTGGAAGGCGTCGAGGGCCACCACGGACGCCATAATGCGGATAAACTCGGGATGGCTCTCGTAGTGGAGGGCGTTGGCGATTGGCCCGCCGAATACCATACAGATGATCCAGAAGAGGAGCGACACGAGGCCCACGGCGCTGGCGGCGGTGGAGAAGGCTTTGCGGGAGTCAATCTCTTCGCGGTTGGAGAAGTAGAAGAAGGTGGTCTCCATACCGAAGGTGAGCAACACGAGCAGCAGGGCGGTGTAGGCGTAGATATTGGTGACAATGCCGTAGCCGCCGGAAGATGCCGCAATCTTGTAGGTGTACAAGGGCACCAGCATATAGTTCAAAAAGCGGCCTATGATGCTGCTGAGTCCATATATGGCGGTCTGTCCCGCCAGTTTTTTCAATGAGTTGGCCATAGGTTTATGCGTTTGGAGAGGTTGCAAGAGCAACCCCGGTTTTTTCTTTGTAGTCGAGGTTCATCACGACGATGGCGGCAAAGGCGCCCCAGAAGGGGAGCGAGAGCTTGTCGGTGTCGAGGAAGTTGTTGAGCACTCCGTGCACGAAATAGGTGATGAGCGCCAGCGTCATCATCAGGCAGATAAGCCGTTGTGTCGGGTCGTGCGTGTGGTTATAGGTGCGTATGCCCGTGAGCAGGATGCAGAACGCCAGGGCGAAGACCGTGAGCATTCCGGGGATGCCGCTCTCGGCGCAGGGACCGATGTATTCGCTGTGGGCGTTGCCGCCGTCACCGAAGTCGGTGGTGATGATGGTCTTGTACTGGCTTCGCTGGAAGGGGGCATACACGAATTGGTAAGTGCCGGGGCCCCAGCCCGTCACGGGCCGCTCGCGGATCATCCCGAAGGCCGAGTTCCAGCGGTTGAGACGCTCCACATTGGAGGCGTCTGTCGTGATGTTGGAGATGGACTGCAGCTGCTCCGCCAGGTTGCCCGACGAGTCCTGCTCGTTACGGCTCATCTTGTAGAGGATGTCGTCGGCGTAAAAGTAGAAGGCCGACCCCATAATGAGACCGCCCACAATCAGCCACGAGAGCTTGATGCGCAACTTCAGCACCACATATACGCCGATGGCCACCATCAGACTAATCCAGGCGGCACGGCTGAAGGAGAGGTAGAAACCCATCAGGAAAATGCCCGTGAGGCCGGCGTAGAAGAGTTTCTGGAACACGTTGTTGCCGGGCAGGAAAAAGCAACAGGCCGAGATGGGCAGGAAAAAGGCCAGCACCGCACCATAGGCGGTGTGGTCGTTGTAGAAGGGGTCCATCACCCAGTGCCCGTATTTCTCGTCAAAGCCGCTCAAGGCGTGCTTGTAGGTGGTGATGAGCACCACAATGGCCAACGCCACCGCATAGCAGTTGAAATAGCGCACCAGGTTCCGGTAGTCGTCCTTGATGAGCTGGATGACCATCCAGTAGCTCGAGGTGGTGAACCATATCTTCGACAGCCAGAACTTGAACGACACCATCGGTATCTCGCTGGTGATGCAGGTCAAAAGCATCCAGCCCAGATAGACGTACAGGGCGATGGAGACAGGATGGCGCAGCAGCTTGCGGTCCATACTGAGATCGTACAGCAAGCGGCACAGGAACAGGAAAGTGACGGCAATCATCACAATCTCGCCCGGGAAGGAGAGCCCTAACTTGTAGTCCTTGAACTCCAGGACGATGGACAGGGGGGTGAGGAAAGCCATCAGGTACATCACCCAATCGACGTGGAAAATAAGCAGGTACGCCAAAACCACGACGCCCGTAAGCAAGGGAATTACAGGGAGTTCCTTGACAATGGCGGCGCAGTTGACCAGAATGAGGAAAATGGCAGTCAGCAGCATCGCCCACTGCCGCCCCGTCAGTTTAGTCAACACTCTCTTCAGGCTTGACGGAAGGCTTCTCTTCAATTTTTTCGATCATTAATAACACGATGAGGGAAATTGCCAGCACGCAGAAGGTGGAGACAATCATAATGACAGAGCGCTTGGGGAAGTATTTCTTGTCGGCGGGGATGGGACGGTCCACCACGAACTTCACGGGCATCGAGCCCTGCATATCGAGTTGGGCGCTCATCATCTTCTCCTTGCAGAGCGACTGGTATTCGCGGAAGTTGTACTGCAGGTCGTGCCAGGCGTCGAGGCGCGGGCCCCATTCGGCCAGCTTTTTCTGCTCGTTTTCGAGGCGGCTGATGGCGGCCTGGTTGCC
>ONSV01000215.1 GCA_900320585.1 uncultured Prevotellaceae bacterium
CTCATGCAGTTCCAGGCCGACCTGCTCGACACGCCCGTGGTGTGTACAGAGGTCGAGGATGCCTCGGCCATGGGGGCTGTCATCGTCAATGGCTTCGCCCGCCAGCAGTGGAACTCGTTCGATGACGTTGTGCGGCTGCGCAGGGTGACCAAGGTCATCGAGCCTCACCACACCGACGAGATGGAGCACCTCTACCAGGGATGGCGAAAAGCCGTCGAGAAAATCATTTAGAACCATAATAAAGATACAACCTAATAACATTATGAGAAACGGAAAAACTTGTTTTGGCGTGATCATAGGAACACGCGCCTATTTCAACTCCGAACTGGCACGCGATGTGCGCAAGCAACTCCTCGAGACCATCAGCCAGTTGGGATATGAGTATGTCATCCTGCCCGAAGACGCCACACCCACCGGAAGCAGTAGCATTGAGACCCGTGAGGATGGCCTGAAGGTTTCGAAGCAATTCCGCGAGCACCGCGACGAGATCGACGGTATCGTGGTGTCGCTGCCTAACTTCGGTTTCGAGATTGGCATCATCAATGCCATCAGCGATGCCGACCTCAACGTGCCCGTGCTCGTGCAGGCTTGTGACGACGAGAACGACAAGGTGGACCTCGACAGCCGTCGTGACGCTTTCTGCGGCAAGATCTCGGTGTGCAACAACCTCTATCAATATGGCATTCCCTTCACCGACACCACCCTCCACACCTATTCCATCTACAGTCCGCTGCTGGCTGAAGACCTCAACCGGTTCGCGGCCATCTGCCGTGTGGTGAACGGACTGCGCCATTGCCGCATCGGTCAGATAGGTACACGCCCGCTTGGGTTCAACACCTGCCGCGCAAGCGAGAAACTGCTCCAGCGCAGTGGTATCACCGTGGTGCCTGCCGACCTCTCCGAAATCCTCTTTGCCGCACAGCGCATCAGTGACGACGACCCCAAGTTCATCGCCATGTGCGAGCGGGTGAGCAACTATGCCGAGGTGCCAGAGAATTACCGCGAGAAACTGAAACTGCAGGCCAAGTTTGGCGTTGCTGTGGAAGACTGGATCGAGGCCAACGACGTGCAGGCTGTGGCCATCCAGTGCTGGGACTCGTTGGAGCAGAACTATGGTTGCGCGGCTTGCGTCACCATGTCGATGCTGGGCGACAAACTCATCCCCGCTGCCTGCGAGACCGATATCGCCGGAGCCGTGTCGATGTATGCCCTGACACTTGCCTCTGGTAAGGCGTCGGCACTGCTCGACTGGAACAACAACTTTGCCGAGGACCGCAACAAATGCGTGTGCACCCATTGTGGCAACTATCCCAAGTCGTTCGTACAGAACAACCTGAAGCTTGGTCCGCTTGGCGTGCTCGGACGCACGTTGGGCAAAATCAACACCTTCGGCGCCGTATATGCCAAGGTGACCGCCGGCGACTTCACCTTCTTCCGCATTTCTACCGACGACCCGAAGGGATGCATCAAGGCATACCTGGGCAAGGGCGCCATTACCGATGACCCCTATGGCATGGATGGATGCATCGCGGTGACCAAAGTCGACAACTTGCAGAAACTCATGAAGTATATTTGCAAGAATGGTTTCGAGCACCATGTGGCCATGTGCCGCACCGATGTGGTCGATGTGCTCAACGAGGCCATAGAGACCTATCTGGGCTGGAACCTATATGTGCATGAATAAACTTTGAGGTTTAGCATTCGCTCAACCTCTTGTAGTTCAGGAGTTCAGGAGTTGCAGGAGTTCAGACAATAGCCCGAATTCACCTCGTTGGGCTCAATGGCTGTCTGCTGTGGTAATGTCTGAACTCCTGAACTTCTGTAATTTCTGAACTTCTCTCAACTTGCAAAAGTTGAATAAACTTTTTTCAATACTCTTGCGCTATCTTTCGGTTTTTTTGACTATCTTTGCCAAATCTCGAAATGTTGCAAGAAATTAAAACTAAAGTTATTCATCAATCATTAAAAAATGGCATATCAAGAAGTTAAAACAACTGGTTATGGAACAAGGGTGAAAAACTCCTTCGGAGCCATCATCCCCAGTTTCTTGCTGTTCTTCGCGGCCACCGCCCTGCTGTGGTGGAATGAGGGGCGCGCGGTGAAAACCGACAAGATGCTCAACGAGACCGAGAAAGTGTGCGTCGACATGGAAAACCCTGGCAAGATAGACGCGTCGCTTGATGGCGAGGTGGTTTGCGCCTCGGCATTGGCCACAACCGAAGACTCGCTCTTCGACCAGGATTTCAACCTGGCCGAGAAGGCCATCAACCTGCAGCGGAGAGTAGAGTACTACCAGTGGGTGGAGCATTCGCGGAGCACCAGTGAGGATAAGTTTGGTGGAAAGGAAGTCACTACCACCACCTACACCTATTCCAAGGAGTGGGTGTCAAAACCTGTTGATAGTGAGGCCTTCAAAGACTCGGCTTTCACAGGCAAGAACTATGTAGTGGCCGATTACGAGAATCAGAGTCAGTGGGCCGAGAACGTGACTTTTGGTGCCTATAAACTCAATGAGACGCTCACCCATATGATCATGTCGAGAGAGCCCGTGGTGCTCAACCTCGACCCGAAGGGCCTGGCCGATATCGACAAGAGCGTGGCTTCCATATATGACAAGCACAAGGAACCACAACCTGCTCCCACGCAGCCTGCTGCAACCAAGGATACGGCTGCCGTGGCAAAGGACTCGGCTGCAGTGGCCAAGGACTCTGTCACCGTGGTGCCCGATAGCGTGCCACAGGAGAACAAGGTCGACCTCGACTATGTGCACCAGGTAGGCAATTTGCTCTACCTTGGACAGACGCCCGACGATCCCGAAATTGGCGATGTGCGCATCACCTTCGAGAAAGTGGTGCCCGCTACCGTTACCATCGTGGCACAAGTGAATGGCAACACCTTCAAGGCCTATAAGGCCAAGAACGGCAAGCGTTTCCAGACGCTGCGCATGGGCAAGAAGGATGCCGACGAGATTTTTGAGTCGGAGCATAAGGTCAATAAAATGTGGCTCTGGGTGTTCCGCATCTTGGGCGTGATTTTGGTCATCGCCGCTCTGAAGGGCATCTTCGGATTCCTCTCCACCCTGCTCAAGGTCATCCCCTTCCTCGCAAACATCATCGGTTGGGGCGTTGGAGTGGTTTGCACCGTGGTGGGCATCGCATGGTCGCTTATCGTCATCGGTGTGGCCTGGCTGTTCTACCGTCCGCTCTTGGGCATCGGGCTGCTCGTGCTCGCCGGTTTCCTCGTTTGGTTCTTCGC
>ONSV01000254.1 GCA_900320585.1 uncultured Prevotellaceae bacterium
CTAATAGCGACAGCAACACCGCCACTGCCATAAACATATCCACGAGACGCATCCTGTTTTTGGTGTCCCTCAAATGCAGCAGCAGCAAATTGTCAATAAAGTCGATGGACCAAGCTTCCCAATAGACCTCTTTTTCACCCATGTGCTTGTCGTACACGGCCATGATGGCTTTGCGTGCCTCCGCATGGTCGCCCACAATCTCTAATACGGGATGGTAAGTCACCCACTTGAACTTCGGCTCCTTTCCAACAATCTGCACCGCACCAAAGGTCTCATCCACTACATGGGCCGCGTCGTCAAGGGCGAAATCACCCAACACGCCACTCATATCAGAACGCAGATTACGCTTGTACCAAACGCCCAACGAATCAATGTCGAACTGCTCCAAAGGCATCCCCGTCTGGGCCTCCAGCAAACCTTGCGTCAGCAGCCATTGGTTTTCGTCCAGCTGACCATACATCGCCTTGATGTCAAACCCAAACATATCAAAAGCCGTGGTGTCGCACAACAGGTATTTCACTGAAACCCAATCATCACTTTCATTGAAGCGCAACCATTTTGTACCCATAAAGGCACCGCCAGGATAACCATACGAGTGTCCCATCCGTTTCACGCAAGGCAAGGCCATCAAGTCGTTTTCAAAGGCCTCATCGCCCGATAGTATGGAATTCACATAGAACAGGTTCTCCGTGCGACATCCGACAGGTCGCTGCTCCATGTGGCGCATCTGCACCTCCATCGTGATGACCAAGGCAATCAGCACGATGGCGATGACATTTTGCAACACAATAAATACTTTTGAAAGCACCATCTTGGTGCGTAAACGGAAGGCCCCTGTCACCACGTCGATGGGCTTGGCCCTCGACACCACCGTGGCAGGGATGATACCCGCCAACAGCGCCACCACAATCACGATGAGCAGATAGGAAACCAGATAAAACGGCGAGAGCATAATCTTCACCCCAACATCATCACCCAGCAAACGGTTGACCAGCGGCTCAAGCGCCTTTGCCATCAAGATGCCCAATACCATGCAAACCAGTGTAAATGCCAGCGATTCAAGCAGGTATTTCCCGATGATTTGCCCCTTGGTGGCACCATGCAACCGTCGCGTGGCCATCTCCTTGGCCCGTTTGCTGGTCAATGCGACATTCAAATTGATGTAATTGAACATCGCGGAGATCAGCAGCAGCAGTCCCACCGCCAACAGGCTGTGCATCATTACCTTATCACCTCTTTTCAGTGTAGTTTGCCCGTCATAATAAAACACCTCATCCAAACGCACCAGTTTGATTGTTGAAGCATCAACCGGATATTCTCTTCCAAGTATCTTATTGAATAAAACTTCTGTCGCTGTGGCCAACTTCTCGCTCAATGCGTCTCGGTCGACATCTGGAAATGTCTTGATGAAGAGCCATACGTTCTCGAACATGTTGGCGGGAACGGCAGGGCTGTCAAAGCCACCATAATAGGTCATGCCATCGGTAATATCCACATTGACAATCACATCGGGGTTGGAATAGAAAAGCGAGGTGCCCACGTCAGTGAACACTCCAACGACGGTGAAGTCATGCTTCATCATTTGGATAGTCCGCCCAATCACCTCGCCCGATTGCGACAAAACCTGAGCCATCTCTTCTGACACGAAAGCCGTCAAAGTCTCATTGATCTGGTCGGGCTGGCCTTCCGCGAACTGGACGGGAAAGAAGTCGAAAAAGTCGCGGTCGCAGCCCAGCACCTGTCCCAGACGCAGCAACTGCCCGTCGGCCTTCATCTCCGTGGCATAGAGCCATCCGAACTCGGTGATGGCCTTAATCTCGGGAATGCTCTCTCCAATCGTCTCTTTCATCCCGTATTGATATAGCATCTTGTCTTGGATGGCCACGCCGTATATCTCCTTCCTATGCGGGTTTTCGCGCGTCACAGCGATCTGTTGCGCCACGTAGCAAAAGATGATAACCACAAAAGCGAGGCTCACCGTCAGGCCAATGGCCTCGATGATGCTGTAAAGTTTGTTTCGGGAGAGGAATTTGATGTAACTAGACATAACTGTGTTTGTTTTCGGATTGCTGCGCAAGAAATGCTCTGCATTCAACGCAGTTAAATCTGACAAAATCTATTTCCAAAATCATTTAAAAATCGATTTATTGTATTTTTGAAAGATTTTAATTTCGATTTTGAAAGATTTCTTGCCGTAGGCAATCCCTTAATAAATTATTCATTTCGTAAGGACTTCA
>ONSV01000214.1 GCA_900320585.1 uncultured Prevotellaceae bacterium
CGACATGACCGTGTCGGAAGCACTGGAGTTTTTCAGGGAGCATGGCCAGAAGGCCATTGTGTCGAGGCTCCAGCCGCTTGAGGAAGTGGGACTGGGATATATCAAATTAGGACAGAGTTCCTCTACCTTGTCGGGTGGAGAGAACCAACGCGTGAAACTGGCCTACTTCATCGGACTGGAGCGGCAGGACCCCACCCTATTCATCTTCGACGAGCCTACCACGGGTCTGCATTTCCACGATATCCGCCGGTTGCTCGCCGCTTTCACCGCCCTCATCGAGCGAGGGCACACCATCCTGGTGATAGAGCACAACATGGAGGTCATCAAGTGTGCCGACCATGTCATCGACCTTGGGCCCGACGGGGGTGACAAAGGCGGTGACCTGGTATTTGCCGGCACTCCCGAGGAACTCATCAAATGTGAGAAGAGTTTCACGGGGAAATTCCTTCGAGAGAAATTTCTTTGAAAATATTTTGTGAAAAAGAAAAATTGATTTATCTTTGCAGTCGCTTTTATGGCTTGTTGCCGATATGGCTCAGTTGGTAGAGCAATTCATTCGTAATGAATAGGTCCCGGGTTCGAGTCCCGGTATCGGCTCAAAAAGTGGAACGCGGAATTAGCACATCGGTAGTGCATCGGCTTCCCAAGCCGAGGAGGCGGGTTCGATTCCCGTATTCCGCTCTAAAAGCAAGACATTGAGAACCAGTCAGTTATCCGCGGATAATGACTGGTTCTTTTTTTGATGTCACATCGTTTCTCCACTATTTGATGTAATCGGCAAAATATTCATTCCACAAGAAACAATTTTATTGCCATAACTTACGTTATATCAATAAGAAACCATATCAATCCAAATCATACAATGAAAAAATCACTACTCTCCATCGCACTCTCAGCGATGACCTTATTTACCGCCTATGCCCAAGAAGCACTTTGGAGCGGCAGCCAAGTAACCTCTCCTGTTGTCAATGCCGATGGAACCGTCACTTTCAACGTCGTGGCGCCACAAGCCAAAAAGGTGGAGGTGACCGGCGATTTCCTCACCCCCGTGGAAGTGGACACACCTTTTGGCAAGTCCACACAGCCAGGCAAGGCTGAAATGAAACAGAACAATGGCGTTTGGAGCTTCACCAGCCAGAAACTCCTGCCCGAACTCTACTCCTACAATGTCATCATCGACGGCATGAGCATCCTCGACCCCTCGAATGTCTATGTCAACCGCGACATCGCCTCGCTCACCAGCATCTTCATCGTGACGGAGAAAAAAGGTGACAAGGGTGACATCTACCAAGTGAACGAGGTGCCCCACGGCGACGTGGCCAAGGTGTGGTACGACAGTCCGACGCTGAAAATGCAGCGCCGCCTGACGGTTTATACTCCCGCCGGCTATGACAAGGGGAAAGACTACCCGGTGATGTACCTGCTCCATGGTGCCGGTGGCGACGAGGACGCATGGACGACCCTGGGCCGTGCGGCACAGATCATGGACAACCTGATAGCCACGGGCAAGGCCAAGCCCATGATCGTGGTGATGCCCAATGGCAATACCAACTGCCAGGCTGCCCCAGGAGCATGGTCGAGAGGAATGTACATGCCCTCGTTCAGAGGAAGCATTGGGCAACCTGCATTAGCCTCCATGGACGAGAGTTTCATGGATATCGTTAACTATGTGGAGAGTCACTACAAAGTGGCCAAGGACAAGAAACACCGAGCCGTCTGCGGCCTTTCGATGGGTGGCGGACACTCGTTCGCCATTTCCAGGCGCTACCCCGACACATTCGATTATGTGGGACTGTTCTCCGCAGGTCTGCATATCGGTGGCAGTCAGCAAAAGTCATTCTACCAGGCCCTCAAGGACAACAAGGAAGTGCAAGGCCAGCTCGACAGACTCTTCAAGGCCAAGCCCGCCCTCTATTGGATTGCCATAGGAAAGACCGATTTCCTCTACGAGCAGAACACCGACCTGAGGAAATACCTCGATGAGAAGGGCTATCCCTACAAGTACCGTGAGACCGATGGAGGACATATCTGGCGCAACTGGCGTATCTACCTGAGCGAGTTCGCCCAGATGATATTCAAGTAGAAGTATTCAGGTTAGACATATTATTCGACCGCCCCGCTGCACATTGTCAGCGGGGCGGTCTGCTTTGGGGATATTCCTAAAAACGCAATCACCTGATTAGCCATAGAACTGGGTGAAGGCCTTCACGCAATAGATATGGTCGGCCACGCTGCCCGTCTCCCTGCAGCTGTGCATGGCAAGGATGGCATTGCCCATGTCGACACCCCTAAGGGGTATTGACGAAGCTAAGATGTTGCCCAACGTACTGCCTCCGGCGACATCGCTGTGATTGACGAATCGCTGGCAAGGCACCCCCGCCTTGCGGCAGACCTCTGCGAAGACAGCCGCCGACACAGCGTCGCTGGCATATTTCTGTGCGGCGTTGAACTTGATGACCGGACCGCCACCCAGCACAGGATGATTGGTGGGGTCGTAACGCTCGCTGTAGTTGGGATGCCATGCATGGGCATTGTCGGCCGAAACCATGAACGACCGTTCCACAGCCTGGTAGAAAGCCTCCTCGGTGCCACCCTGTGCCATGGCGATGCGCTTGAGCATGGAGGCGAGGAACGGGCTGCCCGCGCCCTGCTTGGTCTGCGATCCCGTCTCCTCATTGTCGAAGATGGCAAGCACCTTGGTCACCTCTGTGCCCTTTGAGTGGATGAGCGCCTCCAGACCCGCATAGCACATGGACAGGTCGTCGAGCCTGCCCGATGACAACAGTTCGTCGTGAATGCCAAACGTGCACGCTGGAGTGGCATCAGCCAGGTAGAGGTCGAAATCAAGAATGTCCTTGGGGTCGACAGGTGCTTCCTTGCCCAGTTCCTCGCAAATCAGGTTGAGGAGAAGGTTGCCACTCTCCAGCTGCGATGTGATCATGCCGAGAATGGGGAGCACGTCCTTTTGCTTGCTGAGTTTCACGCCATCGTTCACCTGACGGTTGAAATGGATGGCGAGATTGCTGATCTGCATCAGCGGACGCCTCACATGCATCAGCATGGTTCTCGGACTAAACTCATCTTCGCCACGAAGGATGACTCTTCCTGCAAGGGTGAGCGGACGGTCAAACCAAGTCGACATGATGGGTCCACCATAGACCTCGGTGTTGAGTTTCACGATGCCACCCTCACACAGCATCTCGGCATTGGGTTTGATGCGGAAGGTGGGTGAGTCGCAGTGGGCGCAGATCATCCTGAACCCCACATCGGCTATCGGCTTGCTGCCTATCTGGAAAGCATAGACCGATGAGTC
>ONSV01000213.1 GCA_900320585.1 uncultured Prevotellaceae bacterium
CATGTCGCGTGAGGAGGGCGAGAAGAAAATCAAGAAACTCGGCGGCTACGACAAGCTCTACCGCATCAAGTTCGAGGCCGACTACCTGGCCAAGCTGTCGTACGACGGTGCGCGCCGCCTCTATGGCGACCCCATCCCCGAGGAGGTGGCCGAGCGCGTGAAGTTTGAGCTGCATGTGATGAAGACCATGGGATTCCCCGGCTACTTCCTCATCGTGCAGGACTTCATCAACGCGGCGCGTAAGGAACTCGACGTGATGGTGGGGCCGGGACGTGGCTCGGCGGCCGGCTCGGTGGTGGCCTACTGCCTGGGCATCACCCAGATTGACCCCATCAAGTATGACCTGCTGTTCGAGCGCTTCCTCAACCCCGACCGTATCTCGCTGCCCGATATCGACACCGACTTCGATGACGACGGCCGTGGCCGTGTGCTGGAGTGGGTGGAGGACAAGTATGGACACGACAAGGTGGCCCATATCATCACCTACGGCAGTATGGCCACGAAGAACTCCATCAAGGACGTGGCCAGGGTGGAGAAGCTGCCCCTGGAGGAGAGCAACCGCCTGTGCAAGGCCATCCCCGACCGTCTGCCCGACGGCATGAAGATGAACCTCGACAATGCCATCAAATGCGTGCCCGAACTGCGCGATGCCGAGGTGTCGGCCGATGTCCGTGCCCGCAACACCATCAAGTATGCCCGCATGCTCGAGGGCACCGTGCGCAACACCGGCATCCATGCCTGCGGCACTATCATCTGCCGCGATGCCATCAGCGACTGGGTGCCCGTATCGACCGCGGAGGACAAGGCCGACCCCGGCCACAAGCTGCTCTGCACGCAGTATGACGGCCACGTGATAGAGGAGACGGGACTCATCAAGATGGACTTCTTGGGACTGAAGACACTCTCCATCCTCAAGGAGGCCGTGGAGAACGTGAAGCTCTCCACCGGAAAGAAAATCGACCTGGAGACCATCCCCATCGACGACCCCCTCACCTACAAGCTCTACTGCAGTGGCCGCACCGTGGGCACGTTCCAGTTTGAGTCGAGCGGCATGCAGAAATACCTGCGCGAGCTGCAACCCTCTGTCTTCGAGGACCTTATCGCCATGAATGCCCTCTACCGTCCGGGACCTATGGACTATATCCCCGACTTCATCAAGCGCAAGAAAGACCCCTCGCTCATCACCTACGATATCCCCTGCATGGAGAAATACCTGAAAGACACTTATGGTATCACCGTCTATCAGGAGCAGGTGATGTTGCTCTCCCGACAGCTTGCCAACTTCACCCGAGGTCAGTCGGACACGCTGCGCAAGGCCATGGGAAAGAAGCAGATAGAGAAGATGAACGAGCTCGAGACGCTGTTCTATAAAGGCGGAGCGGAAAACGGCTACGACAAGGGCGTGCTCAACAAGATTTGGGAAGACTGGAAGAAGTTTGCCTCGTATGCCTTCAACAAGAGCCACGCCACCTGCTACTCGTGGGTGGCCTACCAGACGGCCTACCTCAAGGCCCACTATCCATCGGAGTATATGGCTGCCGTGATGAGCCGCAACCTGGACAACATCACCGAAATCACCAAGCTCATGGACGAGTGCAAGGCCATGGGCATCGAGACCCTCGGACCCGACGTGAACGAGAGCCGCCACAAGTTCAGCGTGAACAAGCAGGGCGCCATCCGTTTCGGACTGGCTGCCATCAAGGGCATGGGCGCCGCCGCCGCCGAGGCCATCATCGCCGAGCGCGAGGCGGGTGGACCATACGCCAACGTGTTCGACCTGGTGAAGCGCGTGAACCTCTCGGCCGTGAACCGCAAGGCCATTGAGAGTCTGGTGCTCAGCGGCGGGTTCGACAGCTTCGGCATCGCCCGCGAGCGCTATTTGTCGGCCAACGTCAAGGGCGAGGTGTTCCTCGACACGCTCATGCGCTTCGGCCAGCATTTCCAGGCCGAGAAGATGCAGGCGCAGATGTCGCTCTTCGGAAGCGACATGGTGGAGATAGCCACGCCGCCCATCCCCGAGGGCGACCCCTGGAGCAATATCGAGCGCCTGAACCGCGAGCGCGACCTGGTGGGCATCTATCTCTCTGCCCATCCGCTCGATGAGTACAGCATGATTCTGAAGCACATGTGCAACACCACCTGTCCCGAACTGGGCGACAAGGAGGAACTGGCCAAGAAAGACATCATCACTTTCGGCGGTGTGGTGACATCGGTGAAGGCGAAGTTCAGCCGCAATGGCAGTCCGTGTGGCTTCGTCACCATCGAGGACTTCACGGGCTCGGGCGAACTGGCGCTCTTCGGCGAGGAGTGGGGCAAATGGCGCGGCGCGCTGCAGGAGTCGTGCACGGTGTATATCACCGCCAAGTCGCAGAGGCGCTACCGCGACTCCAACTTCTATGAGCTGCGCATTGCCGATATCCAGTATATGCAGACGGTGAAGGACAAGAACATCGACAAAATCACTATCCTCATCAACAGCGATGCCATTGACTCCACCATGGTGAGCGACCTCGTGGCGGCCGTGGAGAACAGCCCCGGAAAATCGTCGCTCTATTTCCAGATTCATGATACCGAGGGCAATTTCCAGTTGCGCAGCAAGGCCAGGAAGGTGGAGCTGTCGCACCAGCTGATGCAGTTCCTCGACCAGACCGAAGGCATGACCTACACCATCAACTGATGGCATAAGGTGATTTGGCATGGTGTTTGCAAGGATATTTTAAGGAGTTCAGGAGTTCAGAAGTTCAGGAGTTCAGGAGTTCAGACATTACAATATTAAAACCGAGGACTTCAGAGCCCAAATGAATTCCGGACGTTGGCCGAATTGCTGCAACTTCAAGAGAAGGAGTGAAAGTGAGACTATAATCATTAACAATAACAACAATAATCGAGACAAAATGGAAGTAACAATCACAACCGAGAATTTTGAGAGTTATCTGAATGGCGACCTGCCATTGGTAGTTGACCTTTGGGCCACATGGTGCGGACCTTGCAAGATGATAGCCCCCGTGATTTCGGAACTCGCTGCCGAGTATGACGGAAAAATCGTGGTAGGCAAGTGCGACGTGGAGGAGAACGACGATGTGGCAGCCGAGTTTGGCGTACGCAACATCCCCACCGTGCTCTTCTTCAAAGGTGGAAAACTGGTCGACAAGATGGTGGGTGCCGCCAACAAGGCCAAGTTCGACGAGAAGTTCAAGGCCCTGTTAGGATAAACGGCCTGCAGACTTGTGGTCTCGCCACATCCGTGGCACGATGGTCAGGGGGTGTGAGTCCCCTGATGATACAAAAACAAGAGGGAATGCCCGCGGGCATTCCCTC
>ONSV01000212.1 GCA_900320585.1 uncultured Prevotellaceae bacterium
CCTTCTCCATCGGCTCCTTGATGGTGAGCGACACCCAGAACAGTCCGCTGATGATGAGAAAAAACAAAAAAACAAGAAACTCCTTACTCGCTAACCGTAATAAGGAGTTCCTGATTATTGACTTGAATTGTTTCCCTTCCTTTGCCATGAATGATTATTTGGACGGTTGACCAGCAGCCATCGATGAGGCATCGGCGAAGACATACGACTTGTCGACCTCGATGACCACGCCTCTTGCGATTTCCACGTCCACCTTGTTGGTGGTGGTGTCGATGCGTTTCACGGTGCCATAGATGCCACCGCCAGTGACCACTCTCGAACCCTCGGAGAGCGAGTTCTGGAAGTTGCGTATCTCTTTTTGCTTTTGTTGCTGTGGACGAATCATGAAGAAATACATAATGGCGAAGATGGCCACCATCATGATAAGCATGCTCAGGCCGCCACCGCCACCTGCGTCTGCTTGTAGTAAGATTTGAGTGTTCATTTGATGTTATGATTGATGATTAATACTTCTTTGGCCTGAGGTCGTCGACCGGCTTGTTCAGCTCGCCTGTATCGACGAGGAACCGTGCGATGGTGTCGAGCATCCCGTTGATGTATCCACCGCTCTTCATGGTGGAGTAGATCTTCGCCAGTCCCACATACTCGTTGATGGTGACGCTGATAGGAATGTTCATGAAGGTCATCATCTCGGCGATGGCAATCTGCATGATCACTACATCCATGTAGGCGAGACGCGAGAAATCCCAGTTGCGCGAGGCGTCGCTCATATAGCGCTGGTACTGGTCGGCATTGAGGATGGTGGCACGGAAGAGCTTCCGGGCAAACTCCTTGTCCTCATCGTCGTTATACTCGGGCAGCAGCTCCTGTTTCTTCCCGTTGGCCGGGTCGAACCGCTTGATGGTCTTCAGCACGAAGGTGTCGACAATCTCCTTGTCGTCGTTCCAGTAGATGCTCTTCTCCTCGAGCAGGGCGTCGAGGTCGTCGTTGTCCTGAATGATGGCCTTGTAGAGCT
Organism: uncultured Prevotellaceae bacterium; assembly: GCA_900320585.1. Taxonomy (GTDB): domain Bacteria; phylum Bacteroidota; class Bacteroidia; order Bacteroidales; family Bacteroidaceae; genus Prevotella. The sequence goes on from ONSV01000212.1 coordinate 1,016, forward strand.
TGCGCCACACCTCGCGGTCGGCATCGTAGCTGTCGTCCTCTGCGGCCATGTATTCCTGGTAGATCTGGCTCTGCTCGATGAGGGCGCACATCCGCCGAATGAACTCCACGTCGTTGTTCCAGGTGAGTTTCTGCTCATCCACATAGTCGAGCAGGGCATTGTTGTTCTCGAGCTGCAAGGCAAACCGGTTGTCAACGAATTTGGTGGAAGGCACCGGAGCGCCCTCGCGATTTGCCCTGTTCGTATTCACCTCCACCCTATGTCTCATTTCCTTGGATATGGCAACAATGAGCAAAAGCAGGTAATTGTAGAGTGCATAGGCCTTTGAGAGGCTGAACATCAAGTCTTTCTCTGCATTGGTGAGATTGTTGCTTCCGTTCTGGTAGTAAGCATAGGTTAACTGGACAATCTTAATTCTGATTAATTCCCGGTTGATCATTGTGGAGTGTGTTTTTAGATTTTACTGATGCAAAAATAATTGTTTTCCACATTATTTCCAAGAAATTACTATAAAATATCGGATTTTTTGTAATTTTCAACATTCAGTTGGTGGGATTCTAAAAATTTTGCGTACCTTTGCACCGCTTTTTTAGCGCACACCTATTCCGATAGGTTTTCGTGTGATGGCGAATTAAGCAAAACCAATTCACTTAATTTAGAGTAACACATTAAAAATTAGCAAAATGAAAGAAATCAATGTCAAGGCCCTGAAGAGGGAAGGCACCGGCAAGAAAGCCGCCAAGGATTTGAGAAAACAAGGTTTGGTACCCTGCAACCTCTATGGTGAGGTGAAGGGCGAGAACGGCAAGCCCGCCGCCCAGTGCATCGCCATTGCCGCCACCGACCTCCGCAAGGTAATCTACACTCCCCATGTATATGTGGTGAACCTCGACCTTGAGGGTGAGCATCGCACCGCCATTATCAAGGAGCTCCAGTTCCACCCCACATCCGACGCCGTGCTTCACGTCGACTTCTATGAGGTGAACGAGACGAAGCCCATCACCGTTGGTATCCCCGTACACCTCGTCGGTCTGGCTCAGGGTGTGCGCGATGGTGGCCGTATGAACCTCTCTATCCGCAAGATCAACGTCACTGCTCCCTACAAGCAGATTCCTGAGTTCCTCGATGTCGACGTGACCGACCTCCGCATCGGCAAGAGCATCAAGGTGGGTCAGCTGAGCTATGAGGGTCTGGAGATGGCCACCAGCAAGGAAGTGGTGGTTTGCTCGATCAAGATGACCCGTGCCGCCTCGAAGAACGCCGCCGCTGGTGAGGAAGAGGCTGCCGCTGAATAATCTCTCCCCGGATGGACAAGTATCTGATTGTGGGCCTGGGCAATCCCGGTGCGGAATATGCCGAGACCCGTCACAACATAGGATATATGGTATTGGACGCTTTCGCGAAAGCGTCCAATATTGTTTTTGACGACCGCCGTTACGGATATGTGGCGGAGACGTCGCTGAAAGGCCGGAAGATCTTCCTCCTGAAGCCCACCACCTACATGAACTTGAGCGGCAATGCCGTGAGATACTGGCTGAACAAGGAGAACATCGACGAGCACCGCATGCTGGTGGTGGTCGACGACCTTGCACTGCCCCTCGGCACGATGCGGCTGAAGTCGCGTGGCAGCGCCGGCACCCACAACGGCCTGGGGCACATCCAGCAGCTCATCGGCCAGGACTATCCCCGTCTGCGCCTGGGCATCGGCAACGAGTTTCCCCGCGGCTCGCAGGTAGACTTCGTGCTGGGCCATTTCGGCGAGGAGGAGCGGCCGCTGCTCACCCCCGTGATTGAGGCATCGGTCGAGGCCATCAAGAGCTTCGTGCTCGCCGGCATCGACATCACGATGAACCAGTTCAACAAGCGCAAGCCCACGCTCCCATCCAATGGATAGCGTGACCACAAGCACCAACCCACATCCTCACATCGAATGGACAACGAGGCAAGAATAGACAAATGGCTATGGGCGGCACGCATCTTCAAGACCCGCTCGATAGCTGCCGACGCCTGCAAGAACGGGCGCGTGACGATTGGCGGCATGAACGTGAAGCCCTCACGGCCCGTGAAGGTGGGCGAGGTGGTGGACGTGAAGAAACCACCGGTGACCTACTCGTTCAGGGTGCTGAAATGCATCGAGCAGCGCGTGGGCGCCAAACTCATCCCCGAGGTGTATGAGAACGTGACCGACCCACGGCAGTATGAGATACTGGAGATGAGCCGCATCAGTGGCTTCATCGACCGAGCCCGCGGCACTGGCCGCCCCACGAAGAAAGACCGCCGACAGATGGACGCCTTCGTTGAGCCCGC
>ONSV01000261.1 GCA_900320585.1 uncultured Prevotellaceae bacterium
AGGGGAGGGAGGCGGGCGACATTTTTATTTTTTAACCATCTTGGCGAAGAGCGGCATTGCGCAGGTTCTGGGCCAGGATGAACTGGCGGAACTGGTGGCAGCAGACTGCCCGGCGTGGTGGCAACACGACAAGACGGACATAAAGAATCTGATTCGTGACTTTTCCATGAAATATGTTGACACGCCTGTAAGGGTAGGGGACTCTGGCAAGAAAGCCAGTGGAGTAGGGGTTTCGGCTTCGAAAACCGCTACAGCCCCGGAATTCAAGCCCCGCCGCACGGACTATGACAATCCCATGATCTTCCGTCCGAGCTGCAAAACCCAACTTCCCGATGGTCTGCGTCAGTGCGTTGACAGTGTGACGGATAGCAAACTTTGGATTCCCGAAATCTTAGCGGCTATCGTGACCTGCGGCGCCAATCTGCCGCAGATAACGTCAAGAGATCCAATGGGTTATGTCCATCCATCGCTGCTTAGCTTGATCATCTGGGCAGAGAGCGGCGCAGGCAAGAGCGAGGTGCTCCGTCCGGTGAATTTGCTCGCCACGCCCATGCGCGAGGACGATGCCTTAGCGCGCAAGAAGCGCAAGGCATTCAAGGAGCTGAAGAAGAGCCGCAAGGCAAGCGATGCCCTGCCAGCACCGCCTACGGATCCCATCTGTGAATTGCCGTTAGACTCTACGCCTGCCGCACGGGCGGAGCGCGCTGAACTGGCCGAAGCCTCGCGTAGAATCCTCTTCACCGTGAGCGATGAGGGAGGCTGCATACTCAGTAGTTCGGAGAAGTTTGAGAGTTGGCAGCTGTGGTATAACGCAGGGTGGGCTGAAGAAACTTTACAAATCGCACGTTCCAGCGACGAGTCCATCGAGGCCTATGTGCATGCCCGTTTGTCATGTGTGATGGCAGCCCAGCCCGTGTACAAGTCGCTTATTGCATCAACGATCCTCCAGGGCATGGCCTCACGCATCATGAACGTGGTCTTGAAGAAGGAAGTGGGCCCGCTGGTGCCCCTGAAGCCCATCTCGAAGGCCGACGAACAGGCCATCATCGACCTGGCCCGACGCCTGCGCGCCCTGCCTGAAAAGGAACTTGACCTGCCAAAACTCCGACTTGCCATGAAGAGATGGGAGGAAGAGACAGTGAAAAAGGCGATCGAGGCGGGCGATATCGTGATGCAGGACGACGGTATCCGGGGCCGCATAATGTCCTCATGTTTTCGTATTGGCACTGTTTTGACCTGCTGCTGGATGGTGGATCCTTCTGCTAAAAAGAAGGGCGGCGATTCGACATTGGTGATCGATCAGTGTCTGATGCTCGCAGACTATCTGGCAGACACGTTCACCTTGCTTTTCCGTGACGACGTGGAGCGATTGAAGTCAGGCGACTGGCATTTGGCGCTGAGCGCCAAGGGTTCGTCTGAGCCTAAAACGCCTGCCAAGACCGCCAATGAGCTGATTCTCGATGCGCTGCCCGACGAGTTTACGAAGAAGGATCTGGCAGAGAAGAAGCCTGGGGCAAAGGATTCTACGCTCCGAGGACTGCTGAAATCATGGGTTGACGGCGGAAAACTGCTGAAAACGGGCAAGGTCTATAAGAAAGTGTCGTAGTCTTGATTCATCTTTGGGACGTCTGTTGTGTTTGATGGTAGACACAACAGATTTATTTTTGATATTATGGATAATAAGCTATGATTTTTGACCCACAAAAAGGGCTAAAAAATGACTCAAATCCTTAATAGTGAGATTATGTTTACATATAATTATCAAGTAATTTCTCATATAATTTTGCTACGCGCAGCCATTAATGGGTAATTCGTGGCAATTCGTGTTAAGTTTGTCCATCAAAACAAACAAACATTCATGAACCATTTATAATCCATATTGAATCATGAAGAAGCAGAACATTGTGTTAGTTCTTAAAATCATCGCTGGCATCGCTTCAGCATGCCTTGCGGTAATGGGGGCCGAGAGCTGTGATGACTGGCTGAATTGATGTAGGGCATGATGAATATCTATTTTAGCTATTTATCATAATGCTGATTCTAATAAATTCAGACAGGTGATTTTCGTCCCAAAAATGCAACCGGACTTTAGACTGACTAAAGTGGAAGTTTACCCTAACTAAAGTCCGACTTTAC
>ONSV01000210.1 GCA_900320585.1 uncultured Prevotellaceae bacterium
CAGCGGTATCAACCAAATAATCTGGCATGGTTCTCCCTACAAATATGAAGTGGCAGGCATTCCCTGGCAACCCTTCTACAACTCCATGATCGGGGTTAACTTTTCCTCTGACCTAAGTGAGGATAACGTCTTCTGGGACGAACTGGCCGATGTGAATCAATATGTCCAGCGTGCTCAGTATCTGATGCGCAGTGGGAAGGCCGAAGCCGACATCCTTGTATATTATCCCTTCCTGGAATACAGCAGCGTGAAGAATCCGGAGGAAATCCTTTACTACGGAATGCTTCCCGAGACGGAACCCGGGGCCGACAACGAGCAGACTGCTCCAAAAGATGCTGCCAGCAAGTGGCTGAGCGACGTATGGCCAGTCTTGAACGAACTGGAAAGGCGCGGGCTCACCTGGTCATGGGTCAATGACGAATCACTGCAGGAGATGACGGCAACTCCTGACGGGCGCCTGCATATCCGCGGCAACAACTACAGCGGACTTGTCTTGTTCAACCTTCCCTGGATACAAATGCAAACTGCCCAAAACCTCCAACGGCAATCTACGGCTAACCTGCTGATTATGGGCGACCTGCCAGTCAAGCAGCCTTCCTTCAAGGATTACGCGAAGAACGACAGGAAAACCGCCAAACTGATGAAGAAAGTGGCAGACGGAAAACATGTCTGCAGCAGCGCTCAAGACTGGGCAGTCTCGACTCCTCTGACAACGGTGGCTGGAGGAGAACGGGTCAGAATGGCCCGGCGGCGGATTTCAGATAACGAACTGGTTCAACTCTATTGGAACGTAGACAACCGTTGGAAGGAAATCTGCATCCAGGCCGGCGGTGCTCCCTATGCCTACTGGCTTAATGCCGAAGACGGGAGCGTGTCAACCGCTGACAGGACCTCTTCCGGTACAATCAAAGGCATGCTCCCTCCGCTTTCAACTCGTTTCCTGTTCATCACGAACTCCCCGGTCCCAGAGGCGCAAACAGCCATTCCTGCCGCCACCCTAAAATCCTCCATCGAACTGGGAAAATGGACGCTGCAACTCGGAGAACAAGTCATCAACGACGCTCAACTGGAGGATTGGCGGAATATTCCGCAACTGGCCGACTCCTGCGGCGAATCAGTTTACACCACCCGATTCTCACTGGAAAAGACCGCCAAAAAGTATGTTCTCGATTTGGGAGAAGTCTACTACACCGCCGAAGTCTTCATCAATGGCAATGCTGTTGGAAAACGTGTCTGGAAACCATTCAGATTCGATATCACCGACTATGTGAAAAGCGGAGAGAACGTCATGGAAATCCGCGTGAAAGCATCTGATTATAACGCGAAGGTTTTACGTGGTCGTGAGGGCGATGCCACATTCTCCTCCATTGCGAACTCCGGACGCATGGCCAATGGACTGAAAGGTCCGGTGCAGATTTTCACAGAGTGATTACTATATTTGAGTCCACTTTGAAAAGTCGGTCTAATCAACCAATGTAGGGGCATACTTTATGTATGCCCGCATTTTTTGTAATTGTTAGCGAATGTACTCCCGTTCGAAATTGCAAAAAATATTTTGCGCTTTACTCACTTAATCGTACATTTGCATATTGAACCTAATAATACTAAACAATTGTGAGTATGAGACAGTTTTTCTTCCGGGCAACCGCCCTCCTGATGATGTGCTTTAGTGGCTTGTCGTATGGTCTGGCCAAACATACTTTGCCCCAGTCACAGGCCGGCATTGTGCCCAATCCACTCATGGTAAAGACACCATCGGGATGGATAAGGGGCTGCAATCAGGAAGGGTCGATGGCTTTCCTTGGAATACCATACGCCAAGGTGCAGCGGTTCATGCCTCCTCTGCCTGTCGACCCTTGGGACACCGTTCGGGTTTGCAACCATTGGGGGCCGCAGGCCATGCAAATGGTGCGCGGACGGCAACTGAGCGAGGCTGAGATGTCGGAGAAAAACTCTTGTGTGCTCAATGTGTGGACCACCGAACGCAACGCACGGAAACCCGTGATGGTGTGGCTGCACGGAGGGGGATTCGACTCCGGCACCTCGGCTTGGAACCCCGGCATGGCGCTGGCCCAGAAAGATGTGGTTGTGGTGAGTGTGAACCACCGGCTCAACATTCTCGGATTCCTCGACCTATCGTCCTGTTCGGAGCAATACCGGCAGTCGGGCAATGTGGGCATGCTCGATATAGTGGCGGCTTTGCAATGGGTAAGAGACAACATCAGCCTCTTTGGCGGCGACCCAGGCAACGTCACCATCTTCGGTGAGTCGGGTGGGGGAGGAAAAGTCGGCTCCCTCCTCTGCATGCCCGCAGCAAGGGGACTGTTCCACAAGACGATCATCATGAGCGGCACCATACTCAACGTGAATACCAAACAGATGAGCCAACAACTGGGAGAGGCCGTGCTCAGCCAACTGGGCATCGACCGCGAGCATATCGAGCGCATCAACGACGTACCCTATAACGAACTGTATGCCGCCGGACAGCGTGCCATGGCTACAAGTATCGGGACAAGGCAACCCGGCACGCCCATGATGTGGGGCTTTGGTCCTACGCCCGATGGAGAGACCATGCTGCAGCAGCCCTTCCAACCCGGATTCGCCGCCATCTCCGACGATATTCCTATCCTCATCGGCACGACTTTCAACGAACTGCAACGGCTCTACTACGACAAGCCACTGACTGCCGAGGAGGCCAGGGTTGCGCTCCAGTCCACCTTTGGCGACGACACCGAAGCCTATGTGAAGGCTTTTGGCAAGGCTTATCCCCATGCCACACCGCAGGATTGGCTGAGCATCGACTGGCTCTTCCGTCCCAAAACGCTCATCACGGCCGACGAGATAGCCCAAAGCAGCAAGGCCAATACCTATACCTATATGTTCACCTGGCGCTCGCCAGTGACCCAAGCCTCTCAGCACGGACACGAACTGAAGTTCTGCTTCAACACGCTGCACCATGCCAAGAACGAGTTGCCCAGCCCCACTGAAAAGGATCTGGCGCTCGCCGACCTCATGAGCAGCGTTTGGGCAGCTTTCGCACACACGGGCAACCCCAATGTCAAGGGATTGCCGAAATGGAAACCCTATACGGCCAAGAATGGTGAGATGATGGTCTTCGACTACAAGTGCCGCGTCCGTCACAACCCCGACCGGTCTCTCCAGCAAATCATCAACAAACACTGTTTCCGACAGCTGGATGAGTTCAGGAAGAATCATTAAAGAGAAACACATTATTGTATTACTCAACTTTAGCAAGTTGAGAGGAGTTCAGAAGTTACAGAAGTTCAGGAGTTCAGACATTACTCCAATTAAACGCCATTGAACATAATGAGGTGAATTCGGGCTATTGTCTGAACTCCT
>ONSV01000205.1 GCA_900320585.1 uncultured Prevotellaceae bacterium
TGTTACCGCCGTTTTCGGTTGCGATGAGACTGCCTTTGAGGACAGCCCACGCGCGACGGCCGTCCTCAGGATGGACGTAAATGCCGCCGTAGCTGCCTGAACCGTTCCAGCCGATATTCGGAAGACCATGCGCCACACCAGAAAGCGTTGTCCAAGTGGCACCGAAATCGTCGCTGTGCTGAATGCCGTTCTGCCCGCCATTCTGGCCAGTGGTGATGTAGATATGGCCGTCACGGCTGAATCCAACCGACTGGCCGCCAAGCCATGGACTCGTCTGGCCCATGGTGTAACGCCATGAATAGAGGCCATCGTCGGATAGCCAGCCGCGACCGGCGTCCATCGCGAGAGCGACGGACTGCCCTTTTCTCCAAGGGTTGAAGGCGAAATCTTTACTGCACCAGCCGTTCCAGCCTCGGCCGCGCCAGCAGTCGGGGCGGGCGGGTATGGGGCGGTAAGCCGTGACGTCCTCCCATGTGGCGCCTCCGTCGCGGGTACGCAGGATATATTCGGAATTAAAGCCATAGACAATGCCCGAAGCGCCTTCTGCTGCAACGAGCCGCAGGGAAAGTCCGGCAAATGTGGCGGTTTCAACGCGGAAGGCTCCGGTTTTACCGACATTGCCGCGCATTGCGACAGGGCGCCAGTTCTTGCCGCCGTCAGTGCTCTTAAAGACGACGTTGTGATTCCACGACTGGTCGCAGACATAGAGTTCGTCCGGAGCGGCAGGGGAGATTGCGACGTCATCGTATCTGGAGGCGCGGTTCTGGTCAGCAGGAGGTTTGTCTCTTCCGCCGCACCGAGCTCGAGGATTACCCTGCCGAGCAACAGGTCACCCTCGAAGCCGGCTGGAACTGGTGGGCGCCGACGGTGGCCACGAGTGTAGAAGAATTGCAAACGGCATTGGGCGACAATCTGCAGTCCATCCAGTCGCAAAACGGCACGCCCACGGGTAGTCTCGTCGCTGGACAGATGTACAAGATACGGACTGCCACTGCCTACGCCTTCACGCTGAGCGGCACGCCTTTCACTGATGCCAGTGTCACCATCAGCAACGGCATCAACTGGTTCGGCTGCATCGGCACGGAATCGCTGTCCCTTACCGCCCTCGGCAACAGTCCTGCGACAGGCGACAAAATCATCTCGCAAGATGGCGGTTTCGCCATCTACAACGGCAGCAATTGGAGCGGCACCCTCACCACCCTCCAGCCGGGAAGGGGTTATGTGTATTATTCTACTGCATCCCAGCAGAAGACGCTGGTATTCTAAATAGAAAAGGTTCCCGCCAGCGGGAACCTTTTCTGCTTCATAAAACCCAAAAAACAAACACACTTTATCTTGCAAGTCAACTTTTTTCGTACCTTTGCATGTTTGTTTTTTTAAGAAAATGAAGCTTTTACGTCATATTTGTCTCTTTTGTGCCCTTATCCTGAGCAGCTCCCTCATGGCCCAAAACCAGAGGGAACTCCAACAACTGATGCGCAACCGCGGTGAGTATTACTTCACCCTCAGCGTCGACGATTCCGCCCAGATTCAGGAACTCAGCCGCATCTGCTCCGTCGACGGCACCGACGGCCGCCACGTGGTGGCCTACGCCAACCAGCAGGAATACGACAGACTGATTGCCTTGGGCTACCAACTGGAGTTGCAGACGCCGCCTTCGCTGCGCCAAGAAGCCAAGATGTGGGAGGGAGGCGGCCGCGCTACTTACGAGTGGGACAGCTATCTTACTTATGGGCAATTTGTCTCGATGATGGAAGGTTTTCCAACATCCGTGACCAATGGTGCCAACTGCTCCTTGGTTGACTTGGGTACATTGTCCACCACCAATCATCGTAGAATCCTTGGCGTACGCCTCAACAACGGCCAACCCAACGGCAAGCCCAAGTTCCTCTACACCTCCACCATGCACGGCGACGAGGTGACGGGTATGATTCTCATGCTCCGTCTCATCGATGAGTTCTGCACCAGTACTGATACACGCATTCAGAATATCCTGAACAATGTCGATCTTTTCATTTTTCCCTGCACCAACCCTGATGGTACCTACAACGGCGGTAACAACACGGTGACGGGTGCAAAACGTTACAACGGCAACAATGTCGACCTGAATCGTCACTTCCCTGACTTCGACGATGGTGCCCACCCTGACGGCGCTTCCTACTATCAGGATGAATGCCAATGGATGATGGACTTGGCGCAGGAATACCTCTTCACCATGGGCGCTAACTACCACGGTGGGGCTGAAGTGGTGAACTACCCTTGGGACACTTATCAACCTGTTCACCCTGATGACGCTTGGTGGCAATATGTATCCCGCGAGTATGCCCAATTGTGCCAAGCTGTCAACTCGAGCTATATGACCACCGCCAATAGTAATGGCGACACTCCTTCAGGCATCACCAACGGCTATGCCTGGTACACCATCACAGGTAGCCGTCAGGACTACATGAACTATTACGGTCAATGCCGCGAGGTGACTATCGAATGCTCAAAGTCCAAGACCCCTAGCGCCTCTCAATTGCCCAACTTCTGGAACTACAATCATAACGCCATGCTGACTTACATCGAGCAAAGCCTTAATGGCGTGCACGGTCTCGTGTATGATGCCGATACGGGCGAACCTATCGAAGGTGTCACTGTCTCTGTACTGAACCACGATGCCTTGGGCTCTTCGGTAAGCACGCATGCCATCGGCGACTTCCACCGTCCCATCAAAGGCGGCACCTATACCTTCGAGTTCTCCAAGGTGGGCTACTATCCCGAGACCGTCACTGTCACTGTTGCCGACGGACAACATGTGGACCTTACGGTGTATCTCTATAGCGGCAATCAGGCGTCGGCAAAGGAGTGCTACGAGACTGCAGGATCTGTGTCAGCCGGTTCTTACGTGATGGGCTATCTTGATGGCTCCAAGATAAAGATGCCAACACACAACAATGGTACTGCAAATGTAACTTCTGTTGATGTAACCCTAACTGATGATGGTTTTACTGTTGGAACAGGAATGACCATTCCGCATTTTACCTTAACAGCTTATGGAAGCAATGGACAGTATTATATTAGATACAACAACAGATATTTGGCAAGATCCAGTAATGGCGTCACTTGGAGTACCTCTCAAAATAGTTCGAGTAGATGGTATATCAATTCCAATGGCATTTATATGACTACAACAAGTTGGGGAAGCTCTACTACCTATTATTTGTATTACGATACTAACAGCAACACCTTTAAACTCAGCACCACTGCCTCCAACAACCTCACCTTCTACACGGAAGGCGATTGTCCTCCCGAGCAAGCGGTGAGCCTCGGTATAGATTGGAACTGGTGGACACCCACCCTTGAGATGTCACTCGAGGACCTTGAAGCTGCCCTTGCTGGCAACGCCATTCTCATCAACTCGCAGGATGGAGGTTTCGCCCGTTATGACGGCGAGAGCTGGAGTGGTACCCTAATGGATGTTGTCCCCGGAAAGATGTATAAGATCCTGACCGAAGACGCGATCGAGTTCACGCTGAGTGGCGAGGCCGTGACTTCTACGATCACCATCCTCCCGGGCAACAATTGGTTTGGTTACACGGG
>ONSV01000204.1 GCA_900320585.1 uncultured Prevotellaceae bacterium
TCGGCAAGGTCAAGGAGCTCTCGCTCTACGAGGCGCGCAACCACGGTCTGTTCGGGCGCGGCGGATTCCCGTTCGCCGTGCAGTCCCTTGCCGCCACGCTCGCCTACGCCAGGCGTAAGAACATCCCGATGCTCAACACGGGCGACCTCTTCGATTTCCGCAGCGAGAAGGATACTATGCGATATGCATACACCATCGATATGTTCCGCGACAGCTGGAAAGAAACGGGCGTCGGGCACCGTGCGTTCAATCCTCCGACCTTCCGTCGTGGCGAAGAACCGTGCGGCTGCGCTTCTAATCCGATTCTTAACAACAACGTCGAAGTCGGCAAAGCCGCGATGGCCATCAAGGGAATCGGCAACTACAGCGGCACCGAGAAGCTGTCGTTCGACATCGACAAGCGATGGAGGAAAAGGGCTATCATGCAACTCGGTGAGCACTCGCCGAAAGAGATACTCGACATTGCCACCGGTACGGGCGATTTCGCCATCATGACTGCCAAGATGCTACATCCGAGACGCCTTGTTGGAGCCGACATCTCTGAGGGCATGATGGATGTCGGGAGGAAGAAAGTGATGGCCGAGGGACTGGCCGACGTGGTCAGTTTCGCCAAGGAAGACTGCATGCGGCTGTCGTTCGCCGAAGGGAGTTTTGACGCCGTGACGGCTGCTTTCGGAATACGCAACTTTGCGGACCTGGAGAGAGGACTCTCTGAGATGTACCGAGTGTTGCGTCCGGGCGGACACCTGTGTGTGGTGGAGCTCACCCACCCCGTCCGCTTCCCCATGAAACAGTTGTTCAAGGTCTATTCGCATACGATTCTGCCCACCTACGGGCGTCTGATATCCAAAGACCGCAAGGCCTATGAGTATCTCACTGCCACCATTGAGGCTTTTCCTCAAGGCGAGACCATGATGGAAATCCTCACGCGTGTGGGCTTCAGGTCGTCTTCTTTCACAAGGATGACTTTTGGAATCTGTACGATGTATAATGCTGTAAAATAAGCTAAACGACAACGATAACAAACGGATAGAGATAGATATGGATATTTATGGCTTGATCGGTTACCCATTAGGGCATTCCTTTTCTGTGGGATATTTCAATGAGAAATTCCAGAACGAGGGAATTGATGCCAAGTATGTGAACTTTGAGATTCCCCAAATCGACATGTTGGAGGAAGTGATTGCCTCTAACCCCGATTTGAAGGGCTTGAACGTGACCATCCCCTACAAGGAGAAGGTCATCAGTTATCTTGACAATGTATCTCCTGAAGCCCGCACCATAGGCGCCGTAAATGTGATACGTGTTATCCACAAGGGGAAAAACGTGATACTCAAGGGTTATAACAGCGACGTCATCGGCTTTACCCAAAGCATAGAGCCAAGGCTGGAGCCCTATCACAAGAAAGCACTTATCCTCGGAACGGGAGGTGCTTCGAAGGCCGTGAACTATGGTCTGAAGTCATTGGGCCTCGAGACCGTGCTGGTGAGCCGCTATGAGCGGCCCGGCACCATCCAGTATGAGAAGCTCACCCCCGACGACATCAGGGAGTATAACGTCATTGTGAACTGCACTCCCTGCGGGATGTATCCCCATACCAACAAGTGCCCCAACCTGCCCTATGAGGCCATGGACAGCCACACTCTGCTCTACGACCTGATTTACAATCCCGACGAGACACTCTTCATGTACAAGGGCAGGAAGCAAGGCGCCACAGTGGTGAACGGACTTGAGATGCTCTTGCTCCAGGCCTTCGTCAGCTGGGAAATATGGCACCAATAATAACACCGACAATCATTTCAAATGGATAACAAGACCAACAGATACATGCTTCGCGGCGTATCGGCTGCAAAGGAAGACGTGCACAATGCCATCAAGAACATTGACAAAGGCCTCTATCCACAGGCTTTCTGCAAGATTATTCCCGACATACTGGGTGGCGACCCTGACTACTGCAACATCATGCATGCCGACGGGGCGGGCACGAAGTCGTCGCTGGCCTACATGTATTGGAAAGAGACTGGCGACCTGAGCGTGTGGAAAGGCATCGCCCAGGATGCCATCGTGATGAACACCGACGACCTGATGTGCGTGGGTGCTGTTGACAACATCCTGGTGTCGAGCACGATTGGAAGGAACAAGAACCTGGTGCCTGGCGAAGTCATCTCGGCCATCATCAATGGCACCGACGAGTTGCTTGCCGAAATGAGGGAGATGGGAATAGGCATCTATCCCACTGGTGGCGAGACCGCCGATGTGGGCGACCTGGTCCGCACCATCATTGTCGACTCCACCGTCACCTGTCGCATGAGATGCTGCGACGTCATCGACAACGCCAATATCCGTCCTGGTGACGTCATCGTGGGATTGTCGTCCACAGGGCAGGCCACATACGAGAAATGCTACAATGGCGGGATGGGCAGCAACGGACTCACCTCAGCCCGTCACGATGTCTTTGCCAAATACCTCGCCTCCAAATATCCGGAGAGTTACGACCATGATGTGCCCGAGGCTCTTGTCTATAGTGGCAAGTACCGTCTCACCGACTCCGTCGAAGGGGTGACCATCGATGCTGGCAAACTGGTGCTCTCACCCACCCGCACCTATGCTCCTGTCGTGAAGAAGGTGCTCGACGAACTGCGCCCGGAGATTCATGGAATGGTGCACTGCACGGGTGGAGCTCAGACCAAGGTGCTGCACTTTGTCGGCGAGAATTGCAGGGTGGTCAAGGACAACATGTTCCCTGTTCCCCCACTCTTCCGTGCCATCCACGACTGTTCGGACACCGATTGGCGCGAGATGTACCAAGTGTTCAACATGGGTCACCGTATGGAAATCTACGTGGCTCCCGAAGTGGCGGAGAAAGTGATTGCCATAGCCAAACAATTCGACATCGATGCCCAGGTGATCGGACATATAGAAGAAGGCCCCCGTTCGTTGACCATCATGAGCGAATTTGGCACCTTTAACTATTAGAACAAAAAATGAAAGCAAAGGTTCTGTGCATGCTTCTCAGTGCCACTCTCATGGCGTCGTGCACCACACTGGCCAACATAATTGTCGAGGATACCATTCAGGATATGGTAAATCACCCCGGTAAGACCCAGGGGTCTACTTCAACCACCAAGGCCCTGGATAAAGAGCGGATACAAATGATAAAAGAAGGAAAATGTCCGGTTTGCAGAGGCGTAGGCAAGAGCATCGACGGCAAGTACGTATGCGCCACTTGCAACGGAACAGGAAAATATATTGAACAAAACAACACACAACCATAATGGCAGAGAATAACAACATACTTCAGAAACTCGATGGTTTGGAGGCCCGATTCGAGGAGGTCTCGACGCTGATTACCGACCCTGAGGTGATAGCCGACCAAAACCGGTTTGTGAAGCTTACCAAGGAGTACAAGGACCTTGGTGACATCATGGATGCCCGGAAAAGGTATATCGCTTGTCTGAACAACATCAAGGAGGCTAAGGACATCCTTGCCAACGAGGACGATCCCGAGATGAAGGAGATGGCCCGTGAGGAACTGGCCGAGAACGAAGCCCTGCAACCCCAGTTGGAGGAAGAGATCAAGATCGCACTCATTCCCAAGGA
>ONSV01000200.1:0-3686 GCA_900320585.1 uncultured Prevotellaceae bacterium
ACACAAAACCGCTATAATAATCAAGACCGCGGACAAGGTTGTTGTCAATTTCACAGAGTAAGTCTTTGTTGTTATCTTGCTCCGTAAATGATAGCAAATACTTTTTATGTTTGTCGGTTAAATAATCTATAATTTTTGGTGCATTTGTTAAGATTTCTTTGTCCTGTT
Organism: uncultured Prevotellaceae bacterium; assembly: GCA_900320585.1. Lineage (GTDB taxonomy): Bacteria > Bacteroidota > Bacteroidia > Bacteroidales > Bacteroidaceae > Prevotella. The sequence continues at coordinate 169 of ONSV01000200.1, forward strand.
CATCTTTTGAATCCAGTATTCGTAAAATATTTGTTTCCACCCAGAAACCCGTGTTATCTTTGCAATGTCAAAAGACGAAAAACAGAAAATAATAACAATAAAAAAATATACATTATGAGAACAATTCAATTTTTAATGGCAGCACTGATGTGCTTGATGATGTCCTCCACATGCCTCGCAGGCGACCGCATCATCTCTCCGAGTCAGCTTCCCAAGGCAGCTAAGACTTACATCCAACAGAATTTCAAGAACCAGCGTATCGCCTATGCCCAGGTCGACTGGGACGACGGCCGCAAGACTTACGAAGTAAGGCTCACCAACGGCATCGAACTCAAGTTCACCTCCCGAGGCGCACTGTATAAGGTCGACTACGAAGACGCCTACTACCGTCCCAGAGCCCACCGCTCTTATGGTCATCCCCGCGCAAGAGTCTACGACGACGACGATGACGACTATTACGACGACTAATCACCCCCCCAAAAAACAAAAAAAACTCCCCATCAGGGGAGTTTTTTTTTGTTATCTATAGCCTCTATAGCCTCTATAGCCTCTATAGCCTCTATAGCCTCTATAGCCTCTAAGCCTCTATAGCCTCTATCCGGCCCATCATGCCCATCGAGCCAGCCCATCGAGCCCAGCCATCCATCCCATCATTTATCGCTCATTCTTGCTCTCACCTGGTGCGTTCCGCTTCCGTAGCTCTTCTCGGTGGTCTCCCCGGGAATGGTGACCGATGCCGTGGCGCCCTCGGGGATGGTGAAATCCCATACCCACTCGTCGCCCTCATACCGCCACGCACTCTTGATGAGTCCGGCAGCCGAGCGGAATTCGGCGTTCAGATGCCCTAAGCGCCTGTCGGGAACCGGGCGCATGATGATGTGCTTGAACCCTGGCTGCGCCGGGTCGGCGGCGATGCCCGCCGCTGTCTCCCATAGCCACTCGCACACACATCCGTAGGCATAATGGTTGAAGCTGTTCATCCCCCGGGGACCCATGCCCGCGTCGGCCATGTAACTGTTCCAGCGCTCCCAGATGGTAGTGGCGCCGTTGTCGATGGAGTAGAGCCAACTCGGGTTCTTCCGTTGGAAGAGCAACTCATAGGCGATGTCGGCCATGCCGTTCTCCGTCAGCGTCGCCATCAGAATCGACGTGCCCAGGAATCCCGTCTGCAGGCAGTTGCCATGCTGTGCGAAGTTCTCGCGCAGCCGTGCCGTCATCCGCTCCTTCGCGTCACCCTCCACGAGCCTGTTCTTCAGGGCGAAGAGGGCTGGCGTCTGCATGGTGTTGAGGATGTCTACCTTGAATGAGCCGTCCTCATTCAGGAATTGCCCGCGCAGATAATTCCTTGCCTCCTGCACCATCCGCTCGTAGGGTGTGGCGTCCTTCCCTGTGGCCCTCGCCATGTCGGCCATCATGCCGGCATCGATGGCCCAGTAGCTGGCACCCAGGTAGTTCCAGTAGGCGATGGCCTCCGGCTTCGGTCCTCCTTGCCCGAAGGCATCACCGCCGCAACTCTCCAGCGGCTCGTAGCTCAGCCAGTCGGCCCATTGGTAGTTGCCGTTCTCGCCTGCCAGCGCCCTATGGTCGTAGCGCGTCGTGTTGATGTGGCTCATGAACCGGTTCATTGCCGCCCAGTTCTCCTCCACGATGGCGTTGTCGCCAAACTGCTTCCAGATGGTCCAGGGCACGATGATGCCGGCGTCGGCCCATCCCAGTCGCATGCACTCGTTGCCATACTGTCCTAAGGGAGCCACACCGGGGAATCCGCCGTGCTCGTTCTGCGAGTCGCGCATGTCGCGCATCCATTTGTGGAAGAACTTGTCGGTGTTGGCGAAAAAGGAGCCCGTCTCGGTGAACACCTGCGTGTCGGCCGTCCATCCCAGTCTCTCGTTGCGCTGCGGACAGTCGGTGGGCACCGAGAGGTAGTTCGACCGCTGTCCCCATATGGTGTTCGATATCAGCTTGTTCACCATCTCGTTGCCCGTCACGATGGTGCCTGTCTCCAGGTCTTTGGCTATCGAGGTCACGGGGATGGAGCGGAGCCTCGTGATGCGCACCTCGTCGGTGGCCGTGATCGAGAGAAACCGGTAGCCGAAGAACGTGCAGCGTGGGCGGAAGGCCTCGTTGCCATCGCCCCCGCCGAAGGTGTACTTCAGTCTTATCCCCGTGTCGGCTATCCTCAGGTTGGTGCGGTGCACGCTCCCCTCCGGACCGTCCATGCCCCTGCTCTTGGCGCCGTTGCCATCGTTGAGCAACTCGCCCGGCAGACAGGTGAGCACGGTGCCCTCCGGGGCCCGGAAAGTGAAGTCGGGCACGGCGGCGGCATTCTGTCCGAAGTCCACCACCAGCGTCTCACCGCGGCCCACCACCATCTCCTCGTTGGGGGCGAACTCGCGTGCCACCACCACGCGCCCGTATTCATCGTTGCCGGCACCGCTGATGTCGCGCCATACATAAGCCCTTGCGGGGCGCAGCGCCAGGTCGTCGCGGAAATACACCTCGGCCCCGTCAGAGGGCAGTATCTCGCCCTTGAACTCCGTATTCTCCTCGGGTTGTGAGAGCAGGTCGGTGGTGAGGAATCCCAACGGCTTCCGCGCGTCATACTCCTCGCCGTCGAAGATGCCCGCATGCTGCACGGGTCCGGCGATGCCCGCCTTCCAGTGCTCCAGGTCGGTGCCCATCAGTTCGGTGCTGCCGTCAGCGTAGGTCAGTCGCAGCACGCCGCGGAAGGCGCATTTCTTTCCCATCATGCCCTCGTTGCCATAGGGCGTGACAATCTTGTCGGCCCACCATCCTGGAGTCACCTGCACGGCCAACTGGTTCTCCGCGCTCTTCCGTTGTGCGAACAGCGGTGTGATGTCGTAGGTGAACGACCGTTTGGTCTTCAGCACGTTGGTGAATCCGGGCTTCAGCACCTCTTTTCCCACGGGCGTACCGTTCACGTAGAGCTCATACACGCCTAAGGCGGTGGTCATCCACGTGGCGCTCACCACCTTCTTGGCGTTTCTCACGGTCGAGACAAACCAGCTCGCGCCGTCGGCAGCCCGTCCGTTCTTGTCGTCATCTATCTTGCCGGTCACCACGGGAGCGTTGGCGGCCGAAATCCATTTCGCCATGTTCCACGCCGCGTTGTCCATAGCCTCCACCTTTTTTACTTGCGAAGGGGTAGGGGAGTCAACTCCGCCCCGCGCCCCCGCAGCCGACCGCTGCGAGTGGCAACCAGCCACGACCATCATCGTCAGGAGCAGCCCAACGAGCGTACAAAGAGAAATAAAATGTCGTTTCCCAAACAGTTTTGGATAATTCTTTTCCATAGCGTGCACCATTATATAATTAATGCTCAAAATTACAAAAAAATACGCAAACCCCCAAACAAATCCCCCCATTTCTCACCCCGCAAAACGCCGGTTCTCCGCAGGGGGTGTGTCAAAATAGAAATGTCCGATGAAGAAATGTTTGTGCGCACTGTAGGGACGCAGCATGCTGCGTCCGCCAGCGGTCTGGCTGAGCAAAAATGC
>ONSV01000200.1:3699-6267 GCA_900320585.1 uncultured Prevotellaceae bacterium
ATTTTCATGTGTCTGTGGCATTCTTCTTGGAGCATTCTTCGGGCGGACGCAGCATGCTGCGTCCCTACAGCGAAGACAAGCCTATTTTGACACACCCTCTTCTTGTTGTTTGCTTCACATGCTTTATTTGATGAAGATTTTGATGTTCTTATTGTTTCTGTTCACAATATAGAAGCCTCTGTGGGGTTGGCTCACACGTTGGCCAAGCATATTATAGACACCTGTGGTAGAAGGAGACTCATGCATGCTGACGGTATTGACAGCGGTTGTGATGCCTTTGTTCTGCACTTTCTCAGCCTCTGCCCATGCCTCTTCGTCACTCAGCAGGTCGCTGCCCAGGTAGTAGCCCGTGTTGGTGGGCTGATTGTAGCCTATGTTCTGGTTGAGGCAACTCATCCAATAACAGTGGTCGGTCATCAGCCAGGGGAACTTATGAGCGGTGGGATACCAGGTGGAGAAAATCTTGATGTCGGCCAGGCGTGTGGCATCAGGCAGAATGATTTCCTCGCGCCAATCACCCACCAGGTCTCCATACCATGAGGGATTACCCTTCGTGCCGTTGATCATGGTCATGCTGTAGCGCCACATGGTGAAGGTACGTCCGTTGGGCACACTGTGAAGGACGCCTTCCTCAGAAAGCCCTTGCCGTGACAGTGAACCGTCGAACCAGACTGCGGCGGCAAAGCCCAATTTCCAGTTCGAGGCGGTAGAGATGCCCGTAGAGCCACCGTCTTGATCGAATAGGTCGCTCTTGTAGTAGCAGAATTCGCAGCCTGGCGAACCAGGAGTATAGTCGGCCACCATGCATCGTCCCATATCATTGTCACTGCTGCCTTCTTTTTTCCAGATCACACTGCCATCGCGCGCATCGTGCAGTGCAACCATCGTCTTGCCAGTCTCCAGACAATGGAACACCTGCAAGCCCTCGCGACTTGGCAGGAACTTTCCCACATGGTTGGCGTCACCATGCCCCAGCCCCGTGTTCCAAAGGCCTACTCCATCGTGGTCTACAGCCATCGAACCATACATCACCTCGTCGAGTCCGTCGCCGTCCAAGTCGGCCACATTCAGCGAGTGGTTTCCCTGAGCGGCGTAAGTGCTATGCTTCTTCCCATCCTTGCCAGTTCCCTTGTCATTGGTATCGAAACGCCATTTCTTTACGAGTTGCCCGTCGCGCCAGTCCCACGCCTCAATGACTGAATGGGCATAGACGCCACGCCCAAGTACTACGGAAGGAAGGCCCGTCTCATCGAAGCATCCCACCCCGACGCGGAAGGAGCAGGCGCGTTTCCAGTAGTCATCACCCCACGAACTGCTGGTCTCGCGATCGATGAAGTTGTCGCGTGCCAGCTCGGCCCCTGTCTTTCCATCCACAATACTGATGAATTCCGGACCAGCCGAGTTGTAATGGTCTATCCATCCCGGACTGCTGCTGTTGAGGTTTCCCCATGTGCGATAGTCAATTTTTCCATCGCCATTGGTGTCGGGGATTTGCTGGCCATCGCCGAAGACAGTACCCTCGCAGGTGCGGATGGCCATCTCAGCACAACCATCGCCGTCGAAATCGGCGATGGCGAAACTCGACGAATTGCCTAAGATGATTCCAGGTCCGCCCTTGACGCGCCAGAGCAGTGTGCCGTCGAGTTCGTAGGCATCCCAGATCACCGCCCATAGGCAGTCCTGCTGTGAGTAAGAGGCCCCGGTCCCATCGCTGATGATGTTGCCATCGGCATCCTTCACACTTTGCAGACGCTTCACCACAATCTCAAATTCGCCGTCGCCGTCCAAGTCGCCCACACTCACATCATTGGCAGTATAGACAATCTTCGAGGTGTCCTCGTACACATCTTTCGTGTCGGCCAGTGGAATGGAGATATAGGGCTGTCCACCGGCCACCTGGTTCTTCGTCAGGGTAAAGGTCGAAAGTGTCTCCGCGCTGCCCGTGTAGGTCAGTCGGTAAATATTATCGGCGGTTTTACTGGCTGACCCGTCTTGGTAGCAAGTTCGGTTTGGGATATTCGTGGCGATCTTCGTCTCTGTACCCGTGCCAATGGTGCGATAGAGGTCGAAACCAGTCGTGGCATCGTCGCCGGGCAGCATGCGCCACGTGACGAGCACCTTGCCCGTGTGCTGTTTGTAGTCACCGAGAGAGGCATTGTCAGCCCCGTTGATACTGGCCCATAGGGCGCGGTCACTGAGATTGTTTGTCTGTGCCAGTCCCGTTCCCAGCGAGAGCATGGCAACGAGCACAGAAATAGTTATCCGTTTCATCATCTGATTTGTCTTAGTTGTTGGTAGCAAATTTGAAAAATACAAAGTTTTTAAGTCAATTGCAAAATTAAACAAAAACAAAGAGAAAAATCTCCCATCCCGGCCTTTTTTTCAAATATTCATTTGTTATCACCCACCATCCACCCATTTAAGCCCATCCACCCCATCGGCCCATAGCAATCACCAGTTTCTCCGTAAGAGGGTGTGTCAAAATAGAAATGTCCTATAAAAAATGTCCAACCACGCTGTAGGGACGCAGCATGCTGCGTCCGCCAGCGGTTTTGCAGAGCAAAAATA
>ONSV01000211.1 GCA_900320585.1 uncultured Prevotellaceae bacterium
CGGTTATCGTCGGACGCGCGGGGTCGAGCTCTTCCAGACGCTCCCGAAGCTGCTCAAGTGGAATGTTGATTGCATTGGGGAAGGGGAGACTCTCGCATTCGTCCGGTTGGCGCACATCAACTACCTGCACGTTTTCCACGGTTTCGGGATCATCCCATGCGGAGAAGCGCACGAGCCCCGCCATCTGATCACAAGCGGCGGAACCCGCCTCGGCGATGAAGCCGAGGGAGCTCGAGAACGGCGATGCATAGGCGGCACCGAGCTTGGAAAGGTCGGCAACGGTGCCGCCCATGCGGAGCACGGCGGCAAGCGTGTCGATGCATTGGTCGCTTCCGACGGTCTGCGCGCCGAGCAGCTTGCCGGAAGGGAGCGCGTAGAGCAGCTTGGCCGTCATGGATGCCGTGGCAGAGAAATTCGGCCACGAGGTGGAATATAAAGAGGCCATTTGTGGAGCGCATGCCATCGACGTGGTGGGCGACCCCTTCCCAGATGAGACCTTCAGGATTTGCCAGGAGGCCGACGCGGTGCTCTTCGCTGCTGTAGGCGACCCCAAGTACGACAACGACCCCACTTCGCCGGTCCGCCCCGAACAGGGCTTGCTTGCCATGAGGAAGAAACTGGGGCTCTTCGCCAATATCCGGCCGGTGCAGACCTTCAAGTGCCTACTCCATAAGAGTCCGCTGAGGGCCGACCTCATCGAGGGAGCCGACTTCATCTGTATCCGTGAGCTTACCGGAGGAATGTACTTCGGCGAGAAATACCAGGACAACGACGTGGCCTACGACACCAACTATTACACCCGGCCCGAAGTGGAGCGCATCCTTAAGGTGGGATTCGAGTATGCCCGAAAGCGCCACCATCATCTTACTGTGGTCGACAAGGCCAATGTGCTTGCCTCAAGCCGACTGTGGCGGCAGATTGCCAAGGAGATGGAACCGCAGTATCCCGATGTAAGGGTCGACTATATGTTCGTCGACAATGCCTCGATGAGGATGATTGCCGAACCCACTTTCTTCGACGTGATGGTGACGGAGAACACCTTTGGCGATATCCTTACCGATGAGGGAAGTTGTATCTCGGGCTCCATGGGACTGCTCCCATCGGCGTCAACAGGCGAGAGCACACCTGTATTCGAGCCGGTACATGGCTCATGGCCGCAGGCTACCGGACAGAACATCGCCAATCCGCTGGCGCAGATCCTGTCGGTGGCAATGATGCTCGAGCATTTCGGACTTGCCGAGGAAGGGGCGCTCGTGAGAAAGGCGGTGGATGCCTCTCTCGATGCCAATGTGCGCACACCGGAGATTCAGGTCGAGGGTGGCGGGAAATATGGCACACGCGAGGTGGGCGAGTGGATCGTCAACTATATCAAGAATGCGTGACCACATGAGCTCGCTCAGGAAAATCTTGTCGTTCGTGGTCCTTTCCATGACGGTGGCACCGACATGGGCTCAAACCTATGAGCAGATGGTCGACTCGCTCGAGGCAGCTACAAAAATGGTGGAGAAATTCCCCGAGGATGTGGACCTGAAACTGAAGAAGGCGTCGTGGAACCTGCTGCTCGAGCAGTGGGACTATGCGAAGAGTGAGTACGACAAGGTGCTTGCCATCGACCCCCGCAATGTGGCTGCCCTCTACTATAGGGCATACGCCAACGAGAAACTACACCGCTACAAGTTTGCCCGCAAAGACTACGAGGAGATGCTCAGTATCGTGCCTGGTGATTTCAACGGACAACTCGGACTGGCCTTGCTCCTACAGAAAGACCTCCACTTCACCGAGGCGATGAACCGCATCAACCGTTTGGTGGAGCAACATCCCAAAAGTGCGGTGGCGTTTGCCGCAAGGGCGGGGATGGAGGCCGAGAGAGGGATGCTCGACCTGGCGGAATATGATTTCTCTGAGGCCATGCGGCTCGCCCCCGACAATACCGACTATATTATCAACAGGGCGGATGTCAGAATCCGAATGAAGCATTTCGATGATGCCCGTGCCGACCTTGCGCTGGCCGTAAAGAAAGGCATACCGCGCCCAGCACTCTCCGACCTCTACGCACGTTGCCAGAAAAAGTAAAACAACTAAAAAACACGGAGATTTCTGAGTTTTTCGATTATTCCGAGTTCTCTGAATAATCTGAATCCTCAGAAACCTCTGATTCCTCTGAATTCTCTGCTTATTCCCCCAGCCAGTCGTCTATCAATTGCCTGGCAATGGACAGTTTCTCAGGTATTTGTGGCAGTGAATCGCGACCAAACCATCCACCGCGAGAGAGTTCGGAGCGCTGTAGGTGTATCTCTCCTCCTGCGTAATCAGCCGTGAAGCCCACCATCAGTCCGCATGGGTAGGGCCATGGCTGACTCGCGAAATAGCGCAGGTTCTGGATCTCGATGCCCGTCTCCTCGCGCACCTCGCGCACCACAGCCTCTTCCAGTGTCTCACCCGTCTCCACGAAACCGGCTACCAGACCGTAGAAGTCGCCCCTGAAATTGCGGGCGTGCACCAGCAGCACTTTGTCGCCACGGGTCACGCGGCAGATCACGGCAGTGGCCAATTGCGGCCATACCTCTTTGCCACACTGAGTGCAACGTTTCGAAATATCGGTATGGAGCCGCATCTGTCCACCACACACACCACAGTATTTCGTCGTGCTGTCCCAATAGAGTATCTCGTGACTTTTGCCTGCCGCCAAATAATGTGTCAGCGGCAGATAGGCATACGACTCGCGCAGTCCGCACATCACCATCCTGGGATGGTTGGCCACGGGATGGTCGATGGCGAAGGCCATCACGTCGTTGCCATCGATTTCTGTAATGTGGTGGATGGTGGTCCATGGCTTCACCTCTACGGGCGGCTCATCCTCGAATGGGACGCTAAGACTGCCATCGGCATGCTTTTCCAACAGTAAGGCCGACTGGCAGAACACAAACCAATATTTCATGTCAGCTATTTCGGGTAATATTCTATTTTGCTGATACAAAAGTAAGCAAAAGGCAGCAAATACAAAAATAAAAACACCCTTTTTGTGCCATGTCTATGATTTGTACTTTCACTGATAGTGGACGCCGGTCTTCATGTGCAAATCCCACTTTCGCCCTATCATTCACTTCCTTTTGCTTTCATGATACCCACAAAAAACACCTCAAACCGCTTTTTTAAGGTTTTTTATTTCTTAATTCCGCGAAAAATGACTATTTTTGTGAGTCATTTGCGGATTCTGGCATCTTGAGAGCTGTCAGGTACCACATGCGGCAAGTCAGAGTGTAAACATACAAACAGTAATTAATCTAATAAAAAAATCAAAATTCCAAAAAATGGCTAAAGTTGTTACATTGGGCGAGATTATGCTCCGCCT
>ONSV01000199.1 GCA_900320585.1 uncultured Prevotellaceae bacterium
GGGGAGATATGCTACTTCTTGATGGGGTATTTATAGATAAGGTAGAGCATGATGACGATGATGGCGGCGGGGAAGAGGGAGAAGAGGGCCCAGATCATGTTGCGCACGGCCTCCTCGTTGGTGATGGTGATGACCGTCTGACCCGTGGCATCAGTGCCCGAGATGAAGCCGGCAATACCGAGGAAAAGGGCCACAAGCGAGCCCGAGATGGCGGTGCCGAATTTCTGTGCCATCGTACCCGACGAGAAGATAAGTCCGGTGGAAGAGGTGCCGTTCTTCTCCGTGGCATAGTCGGCCACATCGGCATACATCGACCACAACAGGGGCGAATAGAGGCCCACACCCACGGAGGTGAGGATGACGATGGCCACCATCACCCAGATATACTTCGGGTCCATCGGCACGAAGAAGAAGGCTACGGAGAACACGAGACAGATAAGCGCAGCCACAGTGAACGCCTTGGCTTTCGACCCAATGAACTTGGTGAAGACAGGCGACACGCCACCGAAAATCATGCATGTGACCTCGCCGAAAGTCATGAATACCGTATAGTTGATGATGAGTCCGCTGACGGTGACGTCACCATGCAAGCAGTATTCCATCAGATAACCCGCCACGGCATAGCGGAAACCATTGAAGAAATTGGTGCAGATACCGATGAGCGTGAGGTAGATCCACGGCTTGTTCTTGAACAAGTCGGCGAACGGCTTGAACGAGAACTTCTCGGCCCTAACCGGCTTCAGGCGCTCCTTGGTGAGCATACCGCAGGCCAGCGTCATCAGGGTGGCGAGCAGACCAAGACAGGCGCCGAGGACAGCATACTGATGCTGGTCGGAACCGCCCACCATCTTCTGCAGGTAGGGGAACGACAGCAGGGTGATGAAACCCATGGCATAGGCACCCACCATACGGAAGGAGGAGAACTGGTTCTTCTCATTGTCGTCGTCGGTCATCACGCCGAGAAGCGAGCCATAAGGCACATTCACCGCCGTATAGACCGCCATCATGAGCAGATAGAGCGTATAAGCGTAGATGCGCTTGCCCACCGGACCGAAGTCGGGCGTATAGAGCAAGAGGGCGAAGATGAGTCCGAGGGGAATGGCACCGAAGATAAGCCAGGGACGGTAGGTGCCCCATCGCGACTGCGTGCGGTCGGCCAGGCTGCCCATGAGCGGGTCGGTGACGACGTCGAACATACGTGCGACGAGCATCAGCGTAGCGGTGTCGGCCACGGTGAGTCCGAAGACATTGGTGAAGAACAATGGGAAGGCGATGGACATGACTTTCCACGTGATACCACCAGCAGCGGCATCTCCGAGAGCATATCCGATTTTTTCTTTTAATGAGGCCATGATAGTGAATATTGATTTTTATTGATTATTGTTCTGACTGGCATATTTTTTCAACGCCCCCGCCCTACGGGCCACCCCCTCTAATCTTAGAGGGGGAATTGATTACCTTGGCTTTTGGAATAATTCCTCAGGCTCATTTTTTACACACTATAGCTTCGGAGTTTCAACGCCCTACAGCTTTAAAGCCTTGTTTTTGGCTACGAGGCGCTTGATGGTCTCTACCGAGGCAGAGGTGGTGAGGCCGTCGACGGGCGTGTTGAGGCAGTAGTCGACGAGCTGGTCGATGGTGGAGGTGGCCACATGCATGCGGGTGTCGCTGGAGGCATAGTAGATGAATACCTTGCCATCCTCGTCGGCTATCCATCCGTTGGCGAAGACCACGTTCATCACATCGCCGATATACTCCCATCCCTCGGGCACGAGGAAATAGCCACCGGGCTGTGCAATCACTCGGGTGGGATCGTCCAGCGCCGTCATATACATATAGAGCACATAGCGCAGGCCGTCGGCTGTGGCGCGTACGCCATGAGCCAGATGCAGCCAGCCCATCCGATGCCGCCGCCCGACCCAGTGTCGATGAACCCGTCCTGCGGACGTGTGTAGAAGGCATACTTGCCATCAACGAACTCAGGATGGAGCACCACGTTGCGCTGCTGACTGCGCGACTTGAGGTCGGGCAGCCGCTCCCAATTGACGAGGTCCTTGGTACGGGCGATGGCCGCCGTTGCCGTTGCCGCAGAGAGGTCGGCCGGCTGACTGTCGTCGTGCCGCTCGGCGCAGAACACGCCATAAATCCACCCATCCTCGTGCTGTGTGATGCGCATGTCGTAGATGTTGGTGGCAGGCACCTCATCGTCGGGCATGGTGATGGGCTCATCCCAGAAACGGAAATTGTCGATGCCGTTGGGACTCTCTGCCACGGCGAAGAACGACTTTCTGTCGGCACCCTCCACCCTCACGATAATCACGTATTTGCCATTCCACTTGATGGCGCCACTGTTAAGCGTGGCGTTCATCATGATGCGCTGCATGAGGTAGGGGTTGTCGTTCTCGCACAAGTCGTATCGCCAGATGAGCGGTGTGTGCTCGGCAGTGACGATAGGGTTCTGGTACTTGGTATATATACCGTTCCCCCCCTCACAAGGGATATTCGGGCGAGTGAGTAGTTGCTCGTGGCGGTCGACAAGCGCCTGGAGACGAGATTTGAAGTCGTTCATTTTTGTTCGTATTTGAGTTTTTTTATTGTTGGCTAATGAAGGAGTGATAAAGGTGAAATAATTTTTCTTTTAGAGACTTTATGGACCTCTCCCTGGCTGAAGATGCCCTGTGATTCCTTATTTTATATCCTTGATATCGTTGAGGAAGAGGGTGTTGGGAGCCGCGTAGAGTTTTTTGAAGTCCTCGGCACTCTGCTGGTTGGGGTCGGGAGCGAAGAATTCCTCCTTGTAGTTACGCCAGGTGTGGAAATAGCAGATGGGATAGCGGTCGAGGACGGGCTGGAGCACCCTTGTCCACCATGTGGGGTCGGGGATGTTCTTGTAGCCACACTCGGTGACGGCGATGGGTTTGCCATTCTTCTCGGCGAAAGACTTCAGGAAATCGAGGTCGGCAGTGGCCTGTTTGACGAAGTCCTCCTCTGTGCCCCATTGGTAGGCATCCTCGCCGATGAGCGCCACACGGTCGTTTCCTGGATAGCGTTTGAGGAAGCGCTCCTCTGTCCATCCTCCATCGAGGTTGGGCGAGAAACTCCAGAGCAGGTTGTCGAAACCACGTTGGTTAAGCGTGTCTTGCAAGAGGTTCCAAAGGGCGAGATAATCCTCGTCGGAGCACAGTTTCTGTCCCCACCAGAACCATGAGCCGTTGTACTCGTGCCACGGGCGGAAGATGATGGGCACAGGCTTTCCGTCGTCGGTGCGCAACGTCTCGATGAAGTCGCCCACCCGCATCATCCATGTGTTGAACTTGGTCTTCACGCTATCCTCGGTAAGTATCTTGTGCACCACGAGCGTATCTTCCACATCCCATGCCGTTCCTCCGGTGACCGGGTTGCGCGGATGCCAACTGATGGTGACGATGCCTCCACGCAGGTGGTGCTTCACCAGTTCCTCGCGGATGCGGGTGAAGGGCACGCTGTCGAGGTTCTTTGCGTCGCCCATCTCGATGCCACCTAGGTCGAAGCCCATGAGGGCTGGATAGTCGCCCACGGTGGCAAGGATATCGCTGCTGTCGGGCACGTATTCCCAAGTGAGGCCATAGAACGTATCATCTTGATGGCCAAACATATAGCCCTGCTTCTGAATGGCCGTGAGCCGCTCGAGGAGTCGCTGCGAGGCCGTTTTCTCCTCTACTTGTTGCTGACAGGCCATGCACAATGCGGCCATGGCGGCAATAATCATCAGTTTCTTCATGGTAAAGAAGGGTGTTTACGGGGTTTGCGACTTGAGGTGCATCTTGAACTGCTGGAATTTCTTCTTCGAGATGTCCTGCAGGAAGAGCGTCTCCTTGAGGTTATAGAGGTTGACAAAATCCTCTGAACAAGTCTTGTCGGGAGCCGGACCGAAGTTCTCCTCAGGCTGGTCCCAGGCGTTGCGCCAGAGCAGCACATAGGAAATCTTGAAATCCTTCACGGCGTTCCACATGGCAGTGGTGAACCAAAAGGGGTCGGGGGTGTTGCGGTAGCCCGTCTCGGCCACGCACACAATCTTGTTGTGCTCCTTGCCATATTTTGTCATGACGGTAAGTTCGTCGCGCATCCTCTTGATATACTTGTCCTTGTCGGCTCCGGCGTAGATATCCACACCGATGATATCGACAAACTCATCGCCAGGGTAAAATTTCAGGTAGTTGGCCTCGGTCTGTCCGTCGGTGGCACCTGGCGAGTAGCAATAGAGGCAAGAACGCACGCCCTGGTTGCGCAGGCACTGGATGGTGTACTCGAAGAGTTCCTTATACTCCTGCGGAGTGCACGAGTCTTTTCCCCACCAGAACCATCCACCGTGCATCTCGTGCCAGGGACGGAAGATGACGGGCACCGTCTCGCCATTTCGTGTCTTGAGCGAGTTGAGGAACACGGCCACGCGATTGATCCACTTGAGGAACTTGTCGTTCTGCGAGCCACGGGGAAGGAGTTCGCGCACGGGGTTGCCCGAGGGGTCCCATGCATTCTTTCCCGTGACGGGGTTGTTGGCGTGCCAACTGATGGTAACGATACCCCCACGCAGGTGGTGGGCCACAATTTCCATCCTCATGCGGTCGAAGGGCACGCCATCGAGGTTATTGAGTGAGTCGAGTTCGAGATTCCCGAGGTCGAAGCCCATCACGGCGGGATAGTCGCCGCAGACTTCCTTCACATCGCTACGTCCTTGGTCGAAATGCCATTTCATGCCATAGAGAGGGTCGTCTTGGTGCCCAATCATAATGCCTTTTTTCTGGAATTTCACAAGTCGGTTTCGCAGGGTCTCAAGCGGAGAGGCTGCCTGTAGTGATGTGGCGGCTAAGGCCATCAGGAGTGTAGTGACAATCAGTTTTCTCATTTTTGTATATGGTTTTTTTATGATTTTTCAAGGGGGGCTAGCAGCCCTAGGGAGACTAGGGAGACTAGGGAGACTAGGGAAACTAGTGCTCCTAGGAAAACTAGTGCTCCTAGAAAAACTAGTTAATCCTTGGTTGTTCAGCGCAGGTGCATTTGCTGGAGGAGCCAGTTTTCCCACTCGTCCCATTGTTCCTGGTACCAGAAATGGCCGGTCATTTGGTAGAGGCTGAGCGTCTTGGGTGCGCTGACCACATTGTAGACCGAGTAGGCCGACGATGGTGGCACCACCTCGTCGTTATACCCGAAGGAATACCATCCAGGACAAGTGATGCGACGGGCGAAGTTGATGCCATCGTAGTAGCGCGCTCCCTCCACCTTCTTCGGGTCGGGATTCTTCACCTGGTAGAAGTAGTGGGGCCATCCGCAGGCCTGATGCTGCAGGGCTATCTCGTAGTCGCACATGGCATCGTGGACAGGGGCCACGAAAACTGAGGGAGCGATGCGATGTAGTCGACCGCCCTCACGGCGCCTTGCACCACGCGGCGATAGAAGTTTTTCTCAGGAGTGTCGAGGTTGGTCTCCCAATATCCATCGAGTGCTGCCTCGCGTATGTTCTCATAGACCGACAGTGGCATGGTGACGGGGATGCCATGAATGCCTATCTCGAGGGTGATGGCACCCTGCGAGGCCGTCCACACATCGCCTCCATAGGGACGTACACCAGCTCCCGGCACCCTGAGCAGGGCGGGATACTTGCCTTCGGCCACCGGCACACAGAGAATGCCATAGATGCGGCTTGCGGGACGGTTGTTGACGAAGCTCACCTCATAGACATTCACCTTCTCGGTGCAGCGGTCGGGCAACAGGGTGAGGTGCGGGTCGAGGGCATTCTGCCGTGCCTCGTTGAGAGCACGCTGCCAGAAAGCGTCGAAGTCGGCCGGGCACTTGGTGGCGGGCTGGAGCTGCTCGGGCGAGAAAGCCGCGGTGCACAGTCCCACATAGTCCTTGCCATCGACATGGGCAGTGACTTTCAGCCTATAGAATCCAGGCTGCTTGAGCGAGCCTGTCCACTTCATGGTGCCATCCTTGAGGGTGACATTCTTCTTCTGAGTATCAGGATACATCACTGGTCCTGCCTCGAAATCGACCACGGCGCCGGGCAGGAGCGTGCCCGACTTACGCACGTTGACCACGAACTGGGCTTTCTCGCCAGCGCGGTAGTTCCAGTCTTGGTGGTCGGGGGTGACGGAGACCACGATATTGTAGCCCCTGATTTGTGCGCTGGCGGTGATGACCAGACCGAGGAAGACAAGGAGTGATGCAAGCTTTTTCATTGTTTTTTTCTATGGTTTATTATTTTTCCTAGGATAACTAGGATAACTAGGATATCTAGAAAATCTAGAACATCTAGAATATCTAGAACATCTAGGAGCCCCAGGTATTCCTATAGGCAAGGGCTTATTTCCTCAAGTTGGCCATGCGGTCGACTTCGGCCTTGATGATCTGGAGGGTGGTGGAGTCGGTGGCGAAGACGGAGTTGAGGCCCTGGGCCTCTTGTGCCGGGTCGCCTGTATAGTCGTCGCCCACTTGCCACTGTTCGTGGGCAGGATTGGCAAAACCGCCCCATCCCCAGAAATTGCATCCGGCGAAGTGTCCGCCGCTCTCGGCATTGTCGCCCACGAGCGAGAACACGAACTTATAGAAACCGTCGCGGCCCTGTGTGGGGATGTCCTTGGTGAACTTGAACCCGTCGCGGGGATAGCCGAACTCCTCCATGACAAGCGGTTTGTTAAGCCTGTCGCAGATGGTGAGATGGCGGTCGATATAGTTGCGGGTGCTGTCGCAACTGGCCTGGAGGTCGT
>ONSV01000096.1 GCA_900320585.1 uncultured Prevotellaceae bacterium
CAGGGTTTTATCTTATCAGTACTCATTTCATGTAGGTATAACGGTAGTCGGTGGGCGACACCAGCGTCTCCTTGATCACACGGGGGATAATCCAGCGGATGAGGTTGAACTCGCCGCCAGCCTTGTCGTTGGTGCCGCTGGCACGTGCTCCTCCAAAGGGCTGCATGCCCACCACGGCGCCGGTGGGCTTGTCGTTGATGTAGAAGTTGCCGGCGGCATAGCTCAGGGCCTCGGTGATTTGCTCTACGGCCATGCGGTCGCGGCCGAAGACAGCACCGGTCAGTCCGTAAGGCGAGGTCTCGTCGCACAGTCTTACAGTTTCCTCCACCTTGTCGTCATCATAGGGATAGACCGTGAGGATCGGTCCGAAAATCTCCTCTTCCATCGACTTGAAACGGGGGTTGGTGGTCTCGATGACGGTGGGCTCAACAAACCATCCTTTCTGTTTGTCGCACTTGCCGCCAATCACTATCTTGGCGTCATCGGCTTTTTCGGCATAGTCGATATACGACTGGCACTTGTCGAACGAGGCCTCGTCGATTACGGCATTCACGTAGTTCATCGGGTCTCTCACGTCGCCCATCTTGATTTCCTCGGTCATTCTGCGCACGTCGGCGAGTACCTGAGGCCACATGCTCTTGGGGATATACATGCGCGAGGCGGCCGAGCATTTCTGGCCTTGGAACTCGAAAGCTCCGCAGAAGGCGGCTGTGGCCACGGCCTTCGGGTCGGCAGAGGGGTGGACGAAGATGAAGTCCTTGCCACCTGTCTCGCCTACCAGGCGGGGATAGGAGACGTAGCGGTCGAGGTGGCTGCATGCCTGTTGCCACAGACTTTTGAACGTGGCGGTGGAACCGGTGAAATGGATGCCGGCAAAGTGCTTCGACTGGGTGGCCACCTCGCCTATCAGGGCACCGCTTCCGGGCAGGAAGTTCACCACGCCGTCGGGCAGACCGGCCTCCTTGTAGAGCTGCATCAGGTAGTAGTTGCTCAGCAGGGCAGTGGTAGAGGGCTTCCAAATGGCAACGTTGCCCATCAGCACGGGTGTCATGCACAGGTTCGAGGCGATGGAGGTGAAGTTGAACGGGGTGACGGCGAGCACGAAGCCTTCGAGCGGGCGGTACTCGGTGTGGTTGAGCTGGCCTGCACCGTCCTTGGGCTGCATGGCGTAGATTTTCGAGGCGTAGTGCACGTTGTAGCGGAAGAAGTCGATGGTCTCGCAGGCCGAGTCAATCTCGGCTTGGTAGAAGTTCTTGCTCTGTCCGAGCATCGTGGCTGCGTTCATGATGGGGCGGTATTTCGTGGCCAATAGTTCGGCCATCTTCATCACGATGGCGGCTCGGGTAGTCCAAGGGGTGCGGCTCCACTGTTGCCAAGCCTTCATGGCAGTTTCGATGGCCAGTTCTATCTCCTTTTTCCCCACTTTATGGTAGGTGGCGAGCACGTGCTGGTGGTCGTGTGGACAGGTTACCTTGCCCACGTCGCCAGTGCGTATCTCCTTGCCTCCTATGATAATGGGGATATCGACGACGGTATTGCTCTGGCGCTCCAGTTCTTTCTCGAGAGCGATGCGTTCTGGTGAGCCTACTAAGTAGGCCTTCACGGGCTCATTGGCCGGAAGGGGGAAAGTGATGATTGAGTTGTTCATGTGTGTCAAAGTATTAAAATGGTTGTTTTTTTCAGAATAGTTCGGCCATCATACAGCGCGCGCTGCCACCTCCCGCCGTCTCTATATGGGGGATGTGGGGCACCACGAGGCGCATGTCGGTGGAGAGGATTTCGGCTTGTCGGGGTGTGAGTGAAGCCTTGGCAGTGCTGCTCATCACCAGGAGCGGCTCACCTTGGAGATTGCGCAACTCGAGCATGTTGCCGGCAAACCGGATTACTTGTGCCATACTGATGCTTACGGTTTGTTTGCCGTTGGCTTCGAGTAGCGAGAGGAGCGTCTGGCGTTGTTGGTCATCGGGTATGCTCTCCGTGCATACGATGGCGATGTGGGTGCCGATGTGCATCACAACGTTGGTGTGGTAGACGGGCATGCCGTGTTCGTCGACGCTGTCGAAGAGGTAGTAGTCGTATCCTATCTGGCGGGCCCAGTCGGCTACTACTTCCTCATGGGTGCGGGGCGAGCGACAGGCGAAAGCCATGTGATGCTCACGGTCGAGAATGAGCGACCCTGTGCCTTCGAGAAACTTTCCTTGTTCTTCCCAGTGGGTAAGGTCCACGACCTTGTCGAAATGCATCTGGGCGAGAACAGGCAGCAGCCTCTCGCGTTCCAGACGGCGGTTGGGAGCAAACATGGGATAGAGCACCAGTGTGCGGCCGCTTTCGTCGTGATGGGTCGAGAAGCAGTTGTTGGGAAAGATCGAGTCGGGGGTGAAGGGGGTAGGGGTGTCTTGAACCACGGTCACCTCCACGCCTTGTTCGCGGAGCAGGCTGACAAAGGCATCGAACTCTTCCAGTGCTTCTTGCTGGAGCAAGCTGGCCTCCTCTACGCCGACACGTTGTTGGAAGGCGTTGTTGCCCGCCGTCTCCTCGTTGAAGGCGAAGCGGGCGGGCCTCACCATCAGCAGATGGCTTGTGGTTTGGATATTCTCCATAAGCATCAGGGTTATCGTGCCATTTCCTCAAAAGTGTCCTTGATGATGGCGATGGCTTTCCTCAGTTCGCTCTCTGTGATGCAGAGGGGTGGGGCAAAGCGGATGATATGGTCGTGGGTGGGCTTGGCGAGCAGACCGTTCTCCTTCATCTTCAGGCAGATGTCCCAGGCTGTCTTCCCATTCACGGGCTTGGTGACGATGGCGTTGAGCAAGCCACGGCCACGCACTTGTTCGATGAAGGGCGAGTCGATCTTCCTAACTTCATCGCGGAAAATCTTGCCCATGGCCTCGGCATTCTCCACCAGATGCTCGTCTTTCACCACCTTGAGGGCCTCGATGGCCACGCGGGCAGCAAGGGGGAAGCCACCAAAAGTGCTGCCATGCTCACCAGGCTTGATGTTGAGCATGATGTCGTCGTCGGCCAGACAGGCCGAGACGGGGAGCACACCACCACCGAGGGCCTTACCCAGGATGACAATGTCGGGGCGCACGCCATCGTGCTCCGAACAGAGCATCTTGCCCGTGCGGGCGATGCCGGTCTGCACTTCGTCGGCAATGAACAGCACGTTGTGCGCATGGCACAGCTCGTAGCAGGTCCTCAGGTATCCGTCGTCGGGCACGAAGACGCCAGCCTCGCCTTGGATGGGCTCGGCAATGAAGGCGCAGGTCTCGTCGCCATATTTGTCGAGCGCCTCGCGCAGTGCCTCGGTGTCGTTATAGGGGATGCGGATGAAACCAGGGGTAAGCGGACCATATTGGGCATACGAACTGGGGTCGTTGCTCATCGTGATCACGGTCACGGTGCGGCCGTGGAAGTTGCCCTCGCAGCATATCACCTTGATCTTGTCGTTGTCGATGCCTTTTTTCACGGCTCCCCAGCGGCGGGCGAGTTTCAGGGCGGTCTCCACGCCTTCGGCTCCGGTGTTCATCGGCAGCACGCGGTCGTAACCGAAATATTCGTGCATGAACTGCTCATATTCGCAGAGAGCGTCGTTGTAAAAGGCGCGTGAGGTGAGACACAGCATGTCGGCCTGGTCTTTCAGGGCTTTCACGATACGCGGATGGCAATGGCCCTGGTTCACGGCAGAGTAGGAGGAGAGGAAGTCGAAATATTGCTTGCCCTCCACGTCCCACACGTAGATACCCTTGCCACGGTGAAGCACCACGGGCAGTGGATGGTAGTTGTGGGCACCATAGCGCTCTTCCAGGTTCATGAGGCGCTCACTGGCGCTAAGCGGTTCATTTCCAATGTTTTTAGTAGTATCTGTTGTCTTTTTCATAGTAGTGAATGTAAGTTTATGCGATTTTCTTGCAAATTTAATTTTATTATCGAAATTGTCAATGCTTTTTGTGCTAATTTTCGTTAAATGATTGCCTGTTTTTTTCATCATGATGACTTCTTCACACAAAAAACGCCCCCTCGGCAGAGGGAGCGCAGTATGTGGCATGGGCTATGTCAATCACATTGCCTTTATCCAGCTACGATGCTGAACGCACCTGTCATGTAGATGCCCAGCTTGAGTGAGTAATCGAAATCGCCCACCTGGTTCCATGGTGCGTTGTAATAGATGATTTCCTTGATTACTTTCTCGTTCTTGTCGTAGTATTTCTTGGAGAGGATGCGATAGGTAAGCAAAGGGATATCATACTCGTAGAGTACTTCTGCCCTCACGGGCTTGCCAATCACGCCATCGCGCTTGCCATCTTTTTTGCAGAGTTTTGGGGTTTTGTAGTCATAGCGCACCCACATTCGGTAACTTTTGGGTAAGCGGTCCAGGCAGTCACTGGCATTTACCACCATCGACTCGTCTTCCACTACCGTTTTGTAGGTTCTCACTTGGGCTGATGCCGCCGTGTGGAGCAACAGCATGCAGAACAGGGAGAAAATCATTCTTTTCATATGCAATCTTATTGGTTGGTCAGTGCAAATATACCACATTATTTGGATTGCACAAAGAATGGCCCTCTTTTTTTATTGCTTGCTCTTTAACACGATGATTGCAGCGATTATCTGATATTCAATGGCCATGGCCACCACCACCGGGACCTCCACCACCACCGGGGCCACCTCCGCCGCCACCAGTATATTGACTGAGCGATACTGTGGACCCATTGGTAATGCTGCCGCCAATATTGCCCATCCCATTGAAATAATCGGTGCCGCCAGAGACGGTGACGTTGGATTTCAGGGAGGGTGTGGACGAAGTGCTTACCACCAACTGACTGCCACCACTCGATGGGGTCTTGAAGGCGAATACGGGCTCACTCCCGCTGTAGAGGGCATACCACACATTCTTGCTCCACGATGACGTTGAGTAGCAGGTCTGTGAGAGGCTGGCGCCCGACTCCAGTCCGCCGATGGCCACGAGGGTTCCGCCACTCACATAGAGCTTGTAGCCGCCTTCGGTGTTGGCGTCAATACCTAGTTCGGGGGCCGACTTCCCTATGGCATACACCAAGCCGCCTTTGATGTGGCAGTTGCCGTTGGCGTCGATGCCGTCGTTACCGGTAGAATAGCCGCACACATACCCTCCTTCGATGACCATTTCGCTGCCCGAGTTGATGGCATCGTCTTTCGAGGTGCTGTAGACGTGACCGCCAGAAACGTTGATGGTACCCTTGGCCTCTATGCCCTCATGGTTTTTTGCATCGACAAGTACAGTGCCGTTAGTGATGGTGAGCGAACCATCTGTCTTGATGCCCTTCGGCGATGACTTATAGTTGGACGAGATTCTGTCGGTATTGCCGGTGTAGCCGTTGTAAAGTGTTCCGTTGGAATAGACTACGATACCGCCTGTGGTGGTGATGTCGGTGGTGCCACCGCCTACGAAGAGGTTGCCATCGCAGCTGATTCCCTTGCCTCCTGCTCCCGTACTCGTGAGCTTCAATGTCCCTCCATTCAAGTATATGTTGACATCACTGCACATACAGGCCGAGGCCTTGGTCTTTTTGTCTTCGCTGTCCCATAGGCCACTGCCAGAGGTGGTTATGGTGGTCGTTCCACCATCTACGAGGATGTCACCACTTCCCTTCAGGCCCTTGGCTGCCGAAGCGCTCACCGTGATGGTCAGCGTACCGTCCTCAAGGTAGATGTTGCCGGAGTCCTCATCCTCATGGTCGGTGGTCATACCTGTGGATGCTGTGCCGTCGAGCTCTGCTTGAATGCCGTCGTCGCCCACATTGCTAATGGTGATGCCTCCGCTCTCCTGCAAGAAATACTCGTTGCAGTGGATTCCGTCTTTCTCAGCTGAGAGGATGTTGAGCGTGCAGTTCTTCACCGACAGGTATTCGCCCGACTTGATGCCGTGGCCGCTTTGGCCTTGGATGTTGAGCGTGCCCTTGCCTTTCAGTTCGGTGTGCCCTTTCACTATAAGACAGGCTTTCTGTTCTCCGCCGGCGCAGTCGGTGAGGGTGTTCTCGGTGTCTTTCTTCACACTGATGGCAACACGTTTGCCGTTCTGGATGTTGACAGCCGCACCACTCATGTTGGTGAGTGTGAGACCATTCAGTTCGATGGTGCTCTTGTAGCTGCCAGTCATGCAGAACTCGCCGTCGTTGCTGTTGCCTGAGAGGATATACGTGATCTCTCCGGCGTTGTCGGCACTTAAACCATCGCTCTGTTCTATCGTGACATGGGCACCACTCACCGTGGGAGTGACATATTGTGCCACGTTGCCGGCCACTTTCACCGAAGCCTTAGAACCATCGTAAGCCACGCTCACGGTGTTGTCGCTCACCGAACTGTCGTCAATGTAAATGGTTGTGATGTCGGCCGTAGGAAAGGTCTTGCCCTGAATCGTGAGAGATGTGCCTCCCTCAAAGGGCATGTCTCCTGCTTGTGCTGAGGCAAACTGGTAGGTGACATTGCCGGTCACCACGTTCATCGTCTGCGACTGCATGCCCACGGTAAGCATCATGAACATGATAATGCTGAGCGTCTTTCTCATTTTACAGTGATTTTTTGCGTTGCTCTTTTGGTCTTTATCAGATAGATTCCACAGGGAAGAGATTGTCGAGCCGCTGTGATGTTGTCGTATTTTCCCATACTGACGCCAGTAGTACTGTATGCTTCCACCTCTTCGTCGGCTTGGATGTCGTTCGCATTGATTCCAGTGCTGCCCGATGTGGAAAAATACATCTTGCCGAGTGTGGAGAGGGGCAGCGGCAGACTGCCGTTGGTGTTCGTTGCCACGATATGGCCGTCGTTGATGGTCAACACCAGCGATTCCACGACCACCGACATCTTCGTACCGTCAGTGTTTTCAAAGGTCAGGTAGGGATATTCGTAGGCATGGATGGTGGGTAGAATGGCCATTGATGCCAGAATGAACATGGTTTTTCTCATTTGATTTCCAATTCAGATGTTTTCAATTCGATAACAAAATTATGCTCCTTATCACCATAATTGCAAATTAAATCAGCAAACTGCAGTTTTTTTTCAACAAGTCACATGATAATTCCCCGAATTCTTGTTCTTTTTCTTGCTTTCCTTGCGGCTGGGGTGTTTCTCGTCAATGTGGATGGAACATCGATGATAATTCGCCGCTGACCATCCCACGTTCGTTACAATCAAAGAGGAGGAGTAGCCTTGATAATGGGTCTCCTTTTTCGTGGCTCTCGTTAGGATAATGTTTTTTTGCACACTCGAAAGTGCGTTTTTCTGACAAAACGGATGTGGCATGAAAAAGATTTCGTAACTTCGCGGCGTGAAGTGACAAGGTCTTTGGGCAAGAACGGATTTTCTCGTTTCCCACTCCAGTATGCGTCACTTTGAAGTATTTGGATCAACCTTGATTGTAGGAATGAAAAAACTGAAATCTATTGCTCTGTGGCTGGGTGCGCTGGTCTTGGTGGCTTTCGTCCTGTTGTTCTATGAGGCCGACCTACTTTGGAAGGTGCAGCAACACAATGTTTTCTTGAACTCATCTCTTTTCTTCCACCAACAAATGGTGGTGCCAGGTGGTATGCTCTCTTATCTGGGAGCCTTCCTTGCCCAGCATTTCTACTATCCATGGGTGGGTGTAATCATCCTGTGCGGTTGCTGGCTGTTGCTCATGTGGCTCACTGAGCGGGCGTTCGGTATCCCTGACAAGTGGAAGGTGCTGACGCTGATTCCAGTTGCCATTCTCCTGCTCACCAACATGCAATTGGGCTACTGGGTGTATGTCATCAAACTTCGTGGTTTCTTCTACGTGGCCACCCTGGGCGTGACAGCCGCGACGACCTTGCTCTGGGCATTCCGCAAACTGCCCGAGAAGCTTTGGCTGCGAGCTGCGTTTATTGTGTTGGTGACCGTGGTGGGCTATCCATTGATGGGTGTGTATGCTTTGGCTGCGGTATTGTTGATGGGCGTGATGGTATGGTTGCGGAAATCAAAGCGCTTCAGTCAGGTTGCCTTGACTGTCTTGGCTCTGTTGAGCGTCATCCTCATACCATTGCTCTATTATCATTTCGTCTATTACGAGACAAATCTCAAGGATGTCTATACCGTAGCCTTGCCCATATTCACCATTAGCGACCATTATCCCGACTATTATATTCCTTATTATATATTGGCCGCATATTACTTGCTTCTGACGCTCATCAGTGGCAGGAAATGGAAAGAGCCAAAACATCCTGCCATGCAGTGGGCTATTCAAGGTGTGGTGCTGGCTGCTGTCATTGGCTGTGTCTACAATTTCTGGTATAAGGACAGCAATTTCCACCATGAACTGCGCATGCAGCGATGTGTGGAACAGGCCGACTGGGAAGGCGTCATTGAGGAAGGAAAGAAACAGGATGGCGAGCCCACAAGGTCGATAGTGGTGATGCACAACCTGGCATTGAGCCGATTGGGCCGTCAGTGTGATGAGATGTATGATTTTCCCAAGGGTTCCAAGAAAGTCAACACCCCATTGCCCATCTATATGTATCATGTAGCAGGACGGATGATGCTCTATCAGTACGGAATGATGAACGAATGTCACCGTATCTGCATGGAGGATGGTGTGGAATATGGATGGAATGTGGAACAGCTGGAATACATGGCCCGTTGTGCCATCTTCAACAACGAGAAACAGGCTGCCAGAAAATTTCTCGACCTGCTGCGGCAAACCTGTTATTACGGCGGTTGGGCCGACCGTATGGAGAAATTGTTGAACGACAAGCAGCAGTTGGCCAAAGACAAAGAGACGGGACCCATAACCCACATGATGCACTATTCCGACCGGTTGGATGCTGTAGAGGGCTGGGTGGAGAAATGCGTGATGACCAATCTGGCACAGCATGATGCCGACGACCTCTACTTCCAGGAACAGGCCGTGCTTGGTGCGATGTGGACCAGGGACCCCAACCTCTTCTTCCCCCGTTTCGAACATTACATGGACCTCATCGGCGACCGCCCCGTGCCTCGTATCTTCCAGGAGGCGGCTTGGCTCTTCGCCAATATGGTGGGCATGGAGGGTCTGGAGGAATGGACGCTTCAGCATGGCGTCAAGGAAAATTTCAGTGCCTTCATGCAACTGATGGAGCAGACCAAGAAATCGCCGGCTACTCACCCCAAGGAATGGCTGAAAGAACGTTTTGGCAACACCTATTTCTTTGAATTTTTCTTCTTGAGAAACATCACTTATTATTGATATGAAAAAACTCATTTTGCTCACCGTGGCTGCGACAATGTTGATGGCCTGCGGCAACGAGATACCCGAGAAGTTCTGGGAGTCGGACAAACTGCCAGGCATCTATCCCGACTACACCAATGTCACGGTGCCTGTCAACATCGCACCGCTCACTTTCAAGATCGACGGCAAGGCTGATAACATGGTGGCAAGATTGATGGCTGGCAACGAGGAGTACGTCTATGGGGGTGACAAGGTGCAACCCGATGTCGATGAATGGAAACGGCTGGCCGAGAGTGCCAAGGGCGATGCCATAAAGGTGGAGGTGTATGTGGAGAAGGAGGGCCAGTGGACTCGTTTCAAGCCTTTCAATATCTATGTGTCACCCGATTCCATCG
This sequence comes from uncultured Prevotellaceae bacterium, assembly GCA_900320585.1. Classification (GTDB taxonomy): domain Bacteria; phylum Bacteroidota; class Bacteroidia; order Bacteroidales; family Bacteroidaceae; genus Prevotella. Next base: position 9,595 of record ONSV01000096.1, read on the forward strand.
ACCCCTATCTCAGCTATCGACTCATTTCCCCGTCGTATGTCACCTACGAGGAGCTGACCATCAACCAACGCTGCTTGGAAAACTACGACGAAAGTGTGATTTACGACAACATGCTCTGTTCGGATGGGGCCGACGGACAATGCATCAACTGCCATAACTACCAGCAGTATAATCCCGATAGAATGCAGTTCCATGCCCGGCAGAACCTGGGTGGCACCGTTATTGCCTATGATGGAAACATCCAGAAAATTGGTATGAAAAACGACTCCATCTTGTCGGCTGGTGTGTATCCCACGTGGCATCCCTGGCTCAAGCTGATTGTCTACTCTACGAATCTGACTGGTCAGATTTTCCACTCCGTCGACCCCAACAAGATTGAGGTGTTCGATACGGAAAGCGACTTGATTGCATATGACGTGGAGAAGAACGAGGTGACCAACATCGAGAACGACTCCACCGAGATGGAATGTTTCCCCTTCTGGGCACCCGATGGCAAGACGCTTTACTACTGCAGCGCACACTTCGAGTACAAGGACACTGTTGACAAGGGAACGGAGTTTCTTGCGCGTACAAACGAGGTGAAATATAACCTCTACAAGAAAAGCTTCGACCCTGAAACCTTGCAATTCGGTCCCCGGCAACTGGTCTTTGCGGCTGATTCGGTCGATAAGAGTGCTACTTTGCCACGCATCTCGCCCAATGGACGCTACCTGATGTTCACATTGGCCAAGGCCGGTGTCTTCCACATCTGGCACCACGATGCCGACCTTTGGATGCTCGATCTGCAGACAGGCAAGTTGCGCTGCTTGGACGAGCTCAACTCACCCGATACCGAGAGCTATCATTCATGGTCGAGCAACGGCAAATGGGTGGTCTTCAGCAGCCGGCGCTATGATGGCAACTACACGCGCCCGTTCATCGCACATATCGACGACAATGGAAGAGGAGGAAAGCCTTTCGAACTT
>ONSV01000095.1 GCA_900320585.1 uncultured Prevotellaceae bacterium
GCCAGGCCGATGCCGGATACGACAATTTCCTCTCTTTCATCAACGCCGCCAGCGATGCCCTGCTCTTCACGCAGACCTTCTGCAACCTGGCCGAGGAAAGAGGACTGGGATGCTGCTATCTCGGCACCACCGTCTACATGCCCCAGACGATTATCGACATACTGGAGTTGCCCCGGCTGGTGATGCCCGTGGCCACCATTACCCTTGGCTGGCCCGACGAGGAGCCCCCGCTCACCGACCGCCTGGCCACGGAGGCCTTCGTGCATGAGGAGACCTACAAGCCCTATACCCCCGAACGCATCGACGCCTTCTACCAAGAAAAAGAAGCACTTCCCGAGAACCAAGAATTCGTACGCATCAATGGCAAGGCCACCCTTGCCCAGGTGTTCACCGACTGCCGCTATACGCGCAGCGACAACGAGGCGATGTCGGAAGGACTGCTCTCCGCCCTCCGGCGCCAAGGATTCCTACCCTGAGGGGCGCAGTCGTCTCATCCATTGCAATAATCCAAGTCAACCCAACACTCTACTCGTAACCCGATATGATTCACCTCAAAGGCATCAACAAGACCTATTTCGGCGCCCAGCCCCTGCATGTGCTCAAAGGCATAGACCTTGACATTGCGAAAGGCGAGTTCGTGTCGATCATGGGCGCATCGGGCTCTGGCAAGTCGACCCTGCTGAACATCCTCGGCATCCTCGACAACTACGACTCGGGCGAGTATATTCTCAACGGCACGCTCATCAAGAACCTCTCCGAGCGCAAGGCCGCCCAATACCGCAACCACATGATCGGGTTCATCTTCCAGTCGTTCAACCTCATCGGTTTCAAGACCGCCGTGGAGAACGTGGAACTGCCCCTGTTCTACCAAGGCGTGAGCCGGAGGAAGCGTCACCGCATGGCGATGGACTACCTCGACCGTCTGGGTCTGGCCGCCTGGTCGGAGCACTATCCCAACGAGCTCTCTGGCGGTCAGAAGCAGCGTGTGGCCATTGCCCGTGCCCTCATCCCCCAACCCTCGATCATCCTTGCCGACGAGCCCACCGGCGCCCTCGACTCGAAGACCAGCGTAGAGGTGATGCAGCTGCTCAAGCACCTGAACACCGATGAAGGGATGACCATCGTGGTGGTGACCCACGAGAGCGGCGTGGCCAATGAGACCAACAAGATCGTACACATCAAGGACGGCCAGATAGGCCTGATAGAAGAGAACCTGAACCACGACTCCTCGCCATTCGGCATCAACGGAATGATGAAATAAGCCCATGCACGACATCTTAGAGGAAATATGGAGCACCGCCCGCCGCAACAAGTTGCGCACCACGCTCACCGGTTTCGCCGTGGCGTGGGGCATCTTCATGCTCATCTTCCTGTTAGGGTGCGGCAACGGCCTCATCAACGCCCAGTTGAAGAACTCCGGCCGCTACCTGAGCAACTCGATGATGGTGGGCGGCGGCAGGACGTCGAAAGCCCATGAGGGTCTGCAGGAAGGGCGCCGCATCACCCTCAACGACCGCGACATCGGCACTACAAGCCGTGAGTTTCCCTCCCATATTGATGGCGTAGGAGCCCAGGTGGAGACCCAGGGCGTAATCATCAGCAACGGCGACAACTACTTCAGTGGCGGTCTGCTCGGCGTCTATCCCAATGAGGCGGAAATCAACAAGCGCGAGATGCTTGCCGGCCGCTTCATCAACCAGACCGACATCGAAAATCAGCGCAAGGTGCTGGTGGTGGACGACGCCCAGGCCAAGGAGCTGAACCCACGTTCGCCCCTGTCGCTGGTGGGCCAGCACGTGAAGGTAGGCAACATCATGTTCTTGGTGGCAGGCGTCTACCAAGGTGACAAGAGCCGCTTCGAGAGCAACGTCTACACCCCCTATACCACGCTCCGCACGATGTACAACCTGGGCGACCGTGCCGACAACATCGTCTTCACCTTCCATGGCCTGGAGACCGAAGAGGCCAACGAGGCTTTCGAGAAACAGTACCAGGCCCGCATCAACACCAACCACCATGCCGCTCCCGACGACGAGAGTGCGATATGGATATGGAACCGCTTCACGATGAACATGCAGATGAGCAAAGGCATCTCGATCATCCACACCGCCCTTTGGATTATCGGCATCTTCACCCTGCTGAGCGGCATTGTGGGCGTGAGCAACATCATGCTCATCACCGTGAAAGAGCGCACCCGTGAGTTTGGCATCCGCAAGGCCATCGGTGCCACCCCCTTCAGCATCCTGCGCCTGATCATCATCGAGAGCGTGCTCATCACCACGTTTTTCGGACTGATAGGCATGATGGCCGGCATAGGCGCCAACCTCTACATGGACGCCACCGCGGGACACATGAAAGTAGACTCCGGCCTGTTCGAGGCCACCATGTTCGTAGACCCCACCGTAGGGTTCGACGTATGCATCGAAGCCCTTCTGGTGATGATTGTCTCGGGCACGATAGCCGGACTGATGCCCGCCCGGAAGGCCGCCCTCATCCGTCCGATAGAAGCCCTTCGTGCCGACTAATCCCTTTGAGCCATGAGGATAGACATTGACCGCTACCGCGAGATTCTCGACACCCTGTCGCGCAACAAGAGCCGCACGTTCCTGACCGGCTTTGGCGTGTTCTGGGGCGTGTTCATGCTTGTGGCGCTGATAGGCGGCGGCAATGGCATGAAAGAGATGCTGAGCGACAACTTCGAGGGCTTCGCCACCAACTCGGCCCTGATCTGGGCCCAGCCCACGACGAAGCCCTATGCCGGCATGCGCAAGGGCCGCAACTGGTGCATGTCGTACCGCGACGTGGAGCGCTTGCGCGAGCAAGTGCCCGAGCTCGACATCGTGACCCCCATGGTGTCGCGGTGGGGATGCAACGCCGTGAAGGGCGACAAGAAGAAGTCGTGCACGATGAAAGGCCTCACCCCCGAGTATGCCGACGTGGAAACGCCGAAGCTGCGCTATGGCCGCTACATCAACGAGATGGACATCCAGTTGCACCGCAAGGTGTGCGTGATAGGCAAGCACGTGTACAAGGACCTGTTCCCCCAAGGCGGCGACCCCTGCGGGCAGTCGATCCGCATCGACCAGAGCTACTACCATGTGGTGGGTGTGGACTACAGCTCGGGCAACATCAGCATCAACGGCAATGCCGAGGACGCCGTGAGCCTGCCCCTGACGCTGCTGCAGCAGACCTACAACCTGGGCGACAGCGTGCACATCATCTGCGTGACCGCCCGACGTGGCGTGGCGATGAGCAACATCGCCTCGAAGATGCGTGGCGTGATAGCCCGCGCCCACCAGATAGACCCCACCGACGAGAAAGGCGTGATGGTGTTCAACACCGAGGTGATGTTCGGCATCCTCGACAGCCTGTTCTCGGGTGTCAACTTCCTCATCTGGCTCGTGGGCATCGGCACGTTACTGGCCGGTGCCATCGGCGTGTCGAACATCATGATGGTGACCGTGCGTGAGCGGACCACCGAGATAGGCATCCGCCGCGCCATCGGCGCCACCCCCATGAACATCCTCTCGCAGATCATCAGCGAGAGCATCGTGCTCACCACCGTTGCCGGCATGAGCGGCATCCTGCTCGCCGTGCTGATACTCGAGATGCTGGAGATGGGCAACACCACCGACGGCATTGTGGAGACCCACTTCCAGGTAGGGTTCTGGACCGCCATCGGTGCCGTGGCCATGCTGAGCATACTGGGTGTGCTGGCAGGTCTGGCCCCTGCCGCCCGAGCGATGTCGATCAAGCCCGTCGACGCCATGCGCGACGAGTAGCCCACCCTATTCCGACGACACAACATCAAGTCATAACCCCTATTCCAACAGCGTTTTACAGACAATATCCAAGACATGAAGAAATATTTGAAGTTTGTGATTGCCCTGCTCATCTTGGGCATCTTTGTTGGCACCTTCATCTTCCTCTGGAAGAAGTCGCAACCCCAGCCCGTGGTCTATGAGGAACTGTCGCCCAAGTATGGCGACATTGTGAAGACCACCATCGTCACCGGAAAGATAGAGCCCCGCAACGAGGTGAGCGTGAAGCCCCAGATCTCGGGCATCATCACCGAAATACTGAAGGAGGCCGGCGACCAAGTGCAACAAGGCGAGGTGATAGCGAAGGTGAAGGTGATACCCGACATGAACCAGTTGAGCCAGGCCGAGGCCCGCGTGCGCCTTGCCAACATCAACGTGGGGCAGGCTCGTACTGACTTCGAGCGCGAGAAGGTGCTCTACGAGAAAGGGTTGGTGAGCCGTGAGGAATACGAGAAATCGCTACAGACCTACAACCAGGCCACGGAGGAAGTGAAGGCCTCGACCGACAACCTCGAGGTGGTCCGCGACGGTGTGTCGCGCAGCAATGCCAGTGCCAGCAGCACCCTCATCCGCTCCACCATCAGCGGCATTATCCTCGACATTCCCGTGAAGGTGGGCAACTCGGTGATTCTGAGCAACACCTTCAACGACGGTACGACGATAGCCACCGTGGCCAACATGGGCGACCTGATATTCCGCGGCAACATCGACGAGACCGAAGTGGGCCAGTTGGTGACCGGCATGCCCATGAAGATTACGATTGGCGCGCTGCAAGACTACCATTTCAACGCCTCGCTGGAATATATCTCGCCCAAGGCCGTGGAGAGCAACGGCGCCAACCAGTTTGAGATCAAGGCCGCCGTACACCTCTCTGGCGGCACGAAAATCCGCTCCGGCTACAGTGCCAATGCCGAGATAGAGTTGGCCGCCGCACGCCAGGTGATCATGGTTCCCGAGAGTGCCATCGAGTTTGACGGCGGTGAGACCTACGTGAACATCCTGAAGGGCAACGACGGCCAGCAACAGACCTTTGAGCGCCGCAAGGTGACCACCGGCCTGAGCGACGGCCTGAACATCGAGATCAAGAGCGGCCTGTCGTCGAAGGAAAAAGTGCGTGGCCAGAAGGTTGTCGAAACCGAAGAAGAATGAGGTGGAAATGTGAATTGATATTAAAAAAAACGAAGTCGGACCGATGTGTGGCAACTGAAAACAAAAACTTTGTTTAATTATTTTGCGTTTCGGTGGGATTTCCTTATTTTTGCAGGCTATTAGTGGAGGGGGAGACTATCCTCCACCCTCTTCTCTGTGCAGGGAGTGGCGCCCCCACCCCTTTCGACAAGAATGATTGGAACACAAGATTTTAGAAAATGAACAATACCTCGAATCCTGAGCACCGAACCAACCCCTTTTTCGAGGCGTACAACACGCCCCACGACACCATCCCTTTCGACAAGATACGTCTGGAAGACTACGAGGAAGCCTTCGTCGAAGGCATCCGCCGCGATGACGAGCAAATAGCAAAGATCATCAACAACCCCGCGAAGCCCACCTTCGACAACACCATCATCAACAACGATGAAGACAGTTTCTACTATGGTCTTCTCGACCGCGTCTCGACCGTCTTCTTCACCCTGCTGAGCGCCGAGTCGTCGGACGAGATGGACGCCCTGGCCCAGAAGATTGAGCCTATGCTCACCAAGCACGCCAACGACGTGGCCCTGAACAAGGCCCTCTTCGAGCGCATCAAGTATGTGCATCTTCACCACCGCCGCCTCACCCCCGAGGAGAAGATGCTCCTCAACAATGTGTATGAGGGATTCATGAAGAGCGGTGCCCTCCTCGACGAGGAAGGCAAGGCCCTTCTGCGCAAGATGAACGAGGAAGGCAGCATGCTCGGCCTGCAGTTCTCGCAGAACCTCCGCAAGGACCGCAAGGCCTACACCCTGCACCTGACCAAGGAGGAAGACCTGGACGGTCTGCCTGAGCGCGTGCGCGAAGCCGCCGCCCTTGAGGCCAAGGAGCGCGGACTGGAAGGCTGGGTGTTCACCCTAGATGCCCCGAGCATGGGACCGTTCATGAAATACTCCACCCGCCGCGAGTTGCGCCGCGAGATGTACATGGCCTCGAACACGGTTTGCACCCACGACAACGAGAACAACAACCTCGAGATATGCAAGCGCATCGTGAACCTGAAGCGCGAGCGCGCCCAGCTGTTGGGTTTCCGCAGTTTCGCCGACTTCGTGCTGAAGCGCCGCATGGCCAGCAACCGCCGCAACGTGTACCGCTTGCTCGACCAGTTGATTGACGCCTACAAGCCCACTGCCGAGAAGGAGTTGCGCGAGGTGGAGCGCCTTGCCCGCCAGGTGGAAGGCCGCAGCTTCGAGCTGGAGCCATGGGACCTGAGCCACTACTCCTATCAGCTGCAAATGAAGAAATATGACATCGACTCAGAGATGCTCCGTCCGTATTTCGAGTTGTCGAAAGTGATTGAGGGCGTGTTTGGCCTGGCCAACAAGCTCTACGGCATCACGTTCCGCGAGAACAGCGAGATACCCGTCTACCATCCCGACGTGAAAGCCTATGAGGTGTTCGACCGCGACGGCAGTTACCTGGCCGTGTTCTACGCCGACTTCCATCCCCGCAAGGGCAAGCAGGGCGGAGCGTGGATGACCAATTTCCAAGGGCAGTACATCAACCGCAAGGGCGAGAACATCCGTCCGCACGTGAGCGTGGTGATGAACCTGACGAAGCCCACCGAGAATTCGCCCTCGCTGCTGAGCCTGGGCGAGGTGGAGACCTTCCTCCACGAGTTTGGGCACTCGCTCCACGGCATGTTCGCCAACACCCGCTTCGAGAGTCTCTCGGGCACCAATGTGTGGTGGGACTTCGTGGAGCTCCCCTCGCAGCTGATGGAGAACTACTCGATAGAGAAAGAATTCCTCCGCACCTTCGCCTTCCACTACCAGACCGGCGAGCCCCTTCCCGACGAGCTGATCAACCGCATCGTGAAGAGCCGCAACTTCATGGTGGCCTATGGATGCATGCGCCAGGTGAGTTTTGGCCTTCTCGACATGGCCTACTACACCCGCAGCGAGGAACTGACCGAGGACATCATCCCCTTCGAGAAGAAAGCATGGGAGCGAGCCATGATATTCAAGCAGTTGCCCGACACCTGCATGACGGTGCAGTTCTCCCACATCATGTCGGGCGGCTACTCCGCAGGCTACTACAGCTACAAATGGGCCGAGGTGCTCGAGGCCGACGCCTTCAGCGTGTTCAAGAAACATGGCATCTTCGACCAGGCCACTGCCCAGCGCTTCCGCGACTGCGTGCTCTCCCGCGGCGGCACCGAGCATCCCATGGAGCTCTACAAGCGCTTCCGCGGAAGTGAGCCCACCATCGATGCCCTGCTCCGCCGCAACGGCATCCGCAAGAAGACCAACCGCAGCAAGACCAACAAGAAATGACCCAAGAAGAGAAACAATACCTTTTAGACAAGCGCTATCTCCGCATGGCCCGCATCTGGGCCGAGAACAGCTACTGTGTGCGTCGCCAGGTGGGCGCCCTTGTGGTGAAAGACAAGATGATCATCAGCGACGGCTACAACGGCACTCCCAGTGGTTTTGAGAATGTGTGTGAGGACGAGCACAACGTGACGAAGCCCTACGTGCTCCATGCCGAGGCCAACGCCATTACGAAGCTGGCCCGCAGCAGCAACAACAGCGACGGCTCCACCCTCTACGTCACCGCCTCGCCCTGTCTGGAATGCTCGAAACTCATCATCCAGTCGGGCATCCGCCGTGTGGTGTATGGCGAGGAATACCGTTTGTCGGACGGCATCGAGTTGCTCCGCCGCGCCAATATAGAATTAACCTACATCAACATCAACGAGCATGAATCTGAATAAATCGAATCGTTACATGCCCCTATGGCTTGCCCTGTGTGTGATTCTGGGCATCCTGATAGGAACTTTCTACGCCAACCATTTCTCCGGTAACCGTCTGAGCATCATCAACTCGGGCAGCAACCGGCTGAACAACCTGCTTCACGTAATCGATGACCAGTATGTGGACAGCGTGAACATGAACGACCTGGTGGAGAAAGCCATTCCGCAGATTCTCGCCGAGCTCGACCCCCACTCTACGTATATCAGCGCCAAGGACGTCCAGGCCGCCAACGACGACCTCCGCGGCTCCTTCTCTGGCGTGGGCATCGAGTTTGTGATCAGGAAAGACACCATTCATATTCAGAACGTGATAGAAGGCGGTCCGGCCGAGAATGCCGGGTTGCAGGCCGGTGACAAGATCGTGAGCGTGGATGGTGATAATTTCGTAGGCGAGAAGGTGACCAACGAGGAAGCCATGCGCAGGCTGAAGGGTCCTCGTGGCACGAAGGTGAAGATTGGCGTGATGCGCTATCACCAGGCCGACGTGAAGTACTACACGGTGACCCGTGACGACATCACGACGCATAGCATCAGCGCCACCTATATGCTCGACAACACCACTGGCTATATCAAGATCAAGAACTTCGGCGAGAACACCTGGGGCGAGGTGCTCTCCTCTCTTGCCCAGTTGGAGAGTGAGGGATTCGAGCGCCTGGTTATCGACCTTCGCGACAACGTAGGAGGCTACATGACCTCGGCCATACAGATAGCCGACGAGTTCCTGCCCCGCAACTGCCGCATCGTGTATACCGAGGGCCGGAAGCAGCCGCGCCAGGAATTCATGAGCACGGGCAAGGGCAGTTACCAGAAGATACCTCTCGTGGTACTCATCAACGAGGTTTCGGCCTCGGCCTCCGAGATTTTCGCCGGAGCCATCCAGGACAACGACCGTGGCACCGTGATAGGCCGTCGCTCTTTCGGCAAGGGCCTTGTGCAGCAGCAGATGGACTTTGCCGACGGAGGCCTTATCCGCCTGACCATCGCCCGCTACTACACCCCCTCGGGCCGTTGCATCCAGAAGCCCTATACCGACGGCAAGGACAGGGACTATGAGGAGGACCTGCTTCAGCGCTACCAGCGCGGAGAGTATTTCTCGCAGGACAGCATCAAGCATACCGGACCGGCCTACCACACCCGTATTGGCCGCACGGTGTATGGCGGTGGCGGCATCACTCCCGACATCTTCGTTCCCGAGGACACCGCCGACGTGACCTCCTACTACAAGGAGGCTGCCATGAGCGGACTGATCTTGCAGTTTGCCTTCGAGTATACCGACGAGAACCGCGACAAGATGAAGTCGCTGAAGACGATGAAGGACCTGTTGGGGTATCTGAAGCGCCAGAACTTGGTGGAGCAGTTTGCCAGCTATGCCGAGAAGAACGGTCTGAAACGCCGCAACCTGATGATACAGAAGTCGCACAGCTTGCTCGACAAATACATCAACAGCCGCATCATCTACAACATGCTCGACGAGCAAGCCTGGATGGAGTATCTGAACATCGACGACCCCACAGTGGCCAAGGCCCTGAAGGTGCTCAGGGCCAACGAGGCCTTTCCCAAGAAGGAACCCGGAAATGAATAGGATGAACTAGGAATACTAGGAATACTAGAAAAACTAGAAAACAAAGAGATAAAAGGCCAGGGTGGCAATCACCCTGGCCTTTAACGTATAGCGTAATTCAGAAAAGGCGGATATCTGCTATGACTTGCGAGCCTACCTGCTGGTTGAGCCGCCTCACGAGTTGAGAGCGCATCATCGAGAGCTCAGCCCTCAGTGCGGCGTTGGTGATTTTCACACAGAGCGTCTGGTTGTGGATGAATTTCTGCTGCGTGTAGTTGGCCACCGTTTTTCCGGTTACCACGGGCCAGGCATCGAGGAGGCGCCGCTGCAGTAGCGGTGTCTCGAGCCCCGAGTAACGGAGGTATTCTCTGAGGAGGTTGTCGATGGGTTTTACGTCTCGTCGGAACATGCTGTATATGAAAGAAAGGAGTGATGACTTTGCTGACTACATAGTGGAGCCGTGCATTAACAGCCCTATTGGTGAGGAGTGATCTCGCCATTCACCACATCGAAGATGCGGTGTGGCGTATTTCCGTTTTTGAGGATTTTGTCGAGGTGGTCGCGGTTGGTGTCGGTGACGAAAATCTGTCCGAAGTCGTCGCTGGCCACGATTCTCACGATTTGCTCCACCCTCGAGGCGTCAAGTTTGTCGAAAATATCGTCGAGAAGGAGCAATGGTGTGGTTTGGCTATTGGTATGCCTGAGGAAATCGAACTGTGCCAGTTTGAGGGCGATGGCGAACGACTTGGTCTGTCCCTGGCTTCCCTCCTTCTTCATGGGGAATCCGCCCAGGCGGAAATCCAGTTCGTCGCGGTGAACACCGTGAAGCGAGTAGCCCACCGCCCTGTCCTTGAACCTGTCGCGCTGTATGACCTCGAGGAGTGGCCCTCTCTGGCAGTGCGACACATATTCCACCGACACCGCCTCGGCCGATTGGCAGATACGCGAGTAGATGCTCTGGAACACCGGGATGAAGCGCTCTACGAAAACCTTTCGCTTGGCATACACCTTCTCTCCCTCCTCGGCCATTTGCCTTTCCCAGATATCGAGCAGTGCGGGGTCGGGCTCCTCTTCCATTCTGAGCAAGGCATTTCGCTGCTGGAGCGCCTTGTTGTAGTTGATGAGCGCGGTGATATAAGGCTTGTCGTACTGCGAAATGACCATATCGATGAGTCTGCGTCGCTCCTCTCCCCCACCATCGATGATGAGCGAGTCGGAAGGCGACACCATGATGAGCGGTATGAGTCCTATGTGCTCGGCGAGCCGTTTGTATTCCTTGCCATTGCGCTTGAAATGCTTTTTCTGCCCCCGTTTCATGCCACAGTAGATGGTCTCGGGCTCGCCATTCTCGTTTTGGTATTCCCCCTCGACCATGAAGAACTCCTGCTG
>ONSV01000055.1 GCA_900320585.1 uncultured Prevotellaceae bacterium
TCCGGCTATTCCATCATCAGGAAGAGAGGACGCGATATCCTGAAATTCGGCGAGAACGTCACTTTCTCGGCCATCGAGAAGAAAGGTATCTCCATCGGTGGCATCTATGGCAACAGTATCCGCAACCTGCTTGCCATGTCGCCGCTGCTTCCGGCATACAACGACAAAGGCGAACTCTATGAGTATGCCGATATCCAGGCCGACGGATGGGACTTCAGTGCCGAGATGGCCAACCCGCTGGCGGTCATGAAATACGACGAGGGAAACAGCTACACCAAGCGCTACAGGCTGCAGACCAACTTCTTCCTTGAGTTCGTGCCCATCGAGGGACTGACCTTCCGCTCAAGCGCAGGATGGCTCTACCGGCACTCCGAGAGCCGCAGCTATGTGCCCGTGTATGAGCTCAGCGCCAAGAAGTCGAACCCCAACGACGACGTGAGGCAGAACCAGTCGTACAACACGAGATGGTCGTTGGAGAATACGGTCAACTGGGTGAAGTCGTTCGAGAACCACAATGTCGACGTGCTCTTCGGACAGTCGCTCGAGAAATGGGGATATGGAAACGGTGTGGGAGTGACCAACTCCAACTCTCTCTTCCCAGGCTCGTTCGAGCATGCCTATATCAACAACGCCAATGTGGTGGACCCCGCCTATACAAGCATCAGCGGAAGCCCCAACGACCAGGGCGCGCTCTCCTCGTTCTTCGGACGTGTCAACTACAACTACAATGAGACCTACCTCCTCTCGCTCGTTCTCCGTGCCGATGGATCGTCAAACTTCGCCAGGGGGCACCGCTGGGGATACTTCCCGTCAGTGTCGGCAGGTTGGGTCGTCACCAACGAGCCCTTCATGGAGTGGTCGAAAGACTGGCTCGGCTTCTTCAAGATTCGTGCCAGTTGGGGACAGAACGGTAACTGCAACATCTCCAACTTCCAGTACGTGGCCACCGTCGCCTTCGACGATCCCTACTATTTCGACAGCAAGGATAATCCCGGAATCGGTGCCTATCCCAATATCCTCCCCAACGAGAAGGTGAAGTGGGAGACCTCTGAGCAGACCGATATCGGATTCGACGCCAGGTTCCTCCGCAACCGGCTCGCCGTGTCGTTCGACTGGTATAACAAGAAGACCAAGGACTGGCTCGTCAGGGCACCGGTATTGCTCTCCTATGGCACCGGAGCTCCTTATATCAATGGTGGCGACATCGAGAACAAGGGTTATGAGATTCATCTGGCATGGAACGACCGCATCGGAAAGGACTTCGTGTATGGCATCACAGCCAACTTCTCGCACAACAAGAATGAGGTGACCCGTCTGGCCAACTCCGAGGGCATTATCCATGGTGGCTCCAATGCCATCGCACAGAACACCGCTGAGCTTTATAGGCTCCAGGTGGGATATCCCATCGGTTACTTCTGGGGCTACCAGATGGAAGGTATCATCCAGAACGAGCAAGACTTGCAGAACTATCTGGACAAGCACTGCGGAGGCGACAAGAAAAACTCCCTCCAGGGCGAGTCGCTCCAGCCGGGCGACGTCAAGTTCGTCGACTACAACGGCAATGGCAAAATCGACAAGGGCGATGACGACAAGACCATGATAGGCGACCCCAATCCCGACTTCACCATGGGCCTCAACATCAACATCGCATACAAGGGATTCGACTTCTCGCTCAATGGCTACGGCTCGTTCGGACAGCAGGTGGCCAAGAGCTACCGCCAGTTCTCCGACCATCCCGACGACAACTACTGCACGGATGTCTATACCAAGTACTGGACCGGCGAGGGAAGCACCAACCGCTATCCTCGGTTCTCTGATGGCAAGACGGCCAACATGTCGGAAATCTCAAGGGTATGGATCGAGGATGCCGACTTCTTCAAGATCTCCAGAATCTCTATCGGATATGATATCAAGAGAGTGGCCAAGTTCCTGCCTGTTGCAAAATGCCGCGTCTATGTCTCGGCAAGCAATATGTTCACATTCACCGACTATTCGGGTATGGATCCTGAAGTGGGATTCGGAAACGGAACAAGTTGGGCTTCTGGTATCGACTGTGGTTATTACCCATCCTCACGCTCGTGGCAGGTGGGCCTGAACATCAACTTTTAAATACTAACCCTTGAAGATCATGAAAAAGAATTTAATATACTTCGTGTCAGCATTATGCATGATACTGGCAGGATGCGACGATTTCCTCGATACCGAGAGCCTCACCATGAAGGATACGTCCAACTTCCCTGTCAACGAGGTCGATGCCATACAGATGGTGAACGGCATCTACTCCGTGATGAACAGAAACCTGGCCGACCCTGAGGAAGACCCCTTCTTCATCTTCGACATCGCCTCCGACGACAGGCTCGGTGGAGGCAGCCAGAGCAATATCGGCGCCCAGGGCGTCGACCGCCTCATGAATGCTTACGTCGACTGGATGAAACCGCTGTGGCAGCAGCGCTATGCCGGCATCAACCGTGCCAACAGTGCCCTGGAGACCATCGACAACGTGAAGGAATGGTCGTCGGACACCAAGAAAAACCAGCTGCTCTGCGAAATCCATTTCCTTCGCGCGTTCTACTATTTCAACCTCGCGCAGGTGTTCAACGGCGTGCCTCTGGTGCTGTCAACACAACCCCAGAACCTGCCAAGGTCCACTCCCGACGAGGTGTATGCGCAAATCGCCTCCGATCTCAAGAAGGCCATCGAGTACGGACCCTCGCTCCGGTATCCTGAGTTCGGCGAGGGACGAGTCTCGAAATGGGCCGCCGAGGGTATGATGGCCCGCGTGTGGCTGTTCTATACCGGGTTCTACGGCAAATCCGAACTGCCCCTGCCAGCCGATGAGGGTGGGGCTGTCTCCAAGCAGCAGGTCATCACATGGCTCGAGGACTGCATCCAGAACAGTGGGTTCGGACTGGTCTCCGACTAGCGCTACCTCTGGCCCTACACCAATCCTTATACGGGTAAGGACTATACCTATGACATCGAGAACGGCCTCAACTGGGAAACCGACGAGAACAAGGAGAATATGTTTGCCATCAAGATGTCGAACAAGCCGGGATGGAGCGCCGATGCCCAGTTGCGCCACAACCGTATCGTGGAGTTCTATGGGCTGCGCAAGACCAATGCCGCCGCATTCCCCTTCTCCGTACAGGGCTATTCCAACGGACCGGTGTGCGAGAAACTGTGGACCGACTGGGCCGCCGACCCCGACTATGCGGGCGACTACCGGCGCACGGGTTCCATCTGCGACCGTAAGGTGGAGATACCAGAGTACAAGGGCGACCCCGCCAAGGAGGTGGAGAACACCGAACTGCTCGCCAAGAAGTATATTGGCTGCGAGGCCTACGACCCGGAGTCGGGACAGCGTATGCTCAGCTATGGCTATTTCTATGGCAGCGAGAACAACCGACAGACGGGCCTCACACAGTCGCTCGTGTGGCTGAGGTTCGCCGATGTGCTGCTCATGCATGCCGAACTTTCCGATGGCAAGGCCGTCTATAATGGCAAGAATGGCATCAATGCCGTCCGCCAGCGTGCCAACCTGCCCGACATCCCTTATAGCCTCGTCAACCTGAAGAAGGAGCGCCGTTATGAGTTGTGCTTCGAGGCGCTCCGCTGGAACGACCTCCGCCGTTGGGGCGATGTGCAGGAGAAGGTGAGGAACCAGGTGGGCAACAGCATCCTCAATCAGGGCATTCCCGGACAGTATGCCTTCACCAACGACTTCATGCAGCGCTACACGGCCACCGGTGGCGGTTTCTTCAAGATTCCTGAAGACCAGGTCACACTCTCCGAGGGCGTACTGGAGCAGAACCCGGGATGGGAACCCGGAACGGAATGGGCCAAGGGCGACCTGCCCTATAAGTTCAATTAAACTCGCATTTATCATTCATTACTCAACTTTGGTGCATACCCATGCATAAGAAGGGGGGGCGTTTGCCATTCGGGCAGACGCCCCTCTGTTTTCCTGGCGCCATACAGCCCTGCGTCATGGCCTTTTCCATGAATATTATTGCCAAAAAGCCGTTTTTTTCCTAATAATTTTGAAAAATCAAAAAAAATACTTTATTTTGCACGGCAAAGCCAAAATAGCCTAAGATAGATTTTTTAAAACAATATGATTATGAGAAAATTTTTAATCGCAATCGTAGCATGCATGTTTGCTGCTCCTTCGTTCGCTCAGTTCACCAGCGGCGGATTCTCATTCGATGAAGAGCACCTCTATTGGGGCGTACGCTTCGGTATCAACTTCGGTAGTATCAGTGGCGACCTGAAAGCCGACAAAGGACGCACCGGTATGACGCTCGGCGGCGTGGTGGGACTCCGTGTTACCGACTCGGCTCCTGTATTCCTCGAGAGTGGCCTCTACTACACACAGCGTGGCGCCAAGAAACTCAAGGGATTCCATCAGGCTGACATTCCCAATGTGAAGAGTTATGATGGCAAACTCAACTACCTTGAGATTCCTGTCATCATCAAGTATGGCATCACTACCGAGAACAATGTGGCCATCCTGCCGTTCATCGGTCCATATTTCAGTTTCGCTGTGGCCGGCGACACCGACTACCTGAAACGCAACGATATGGGATTCAAGCTCGGATGCGGCTTGGAGTGGAACAACCTCTATCTGGAGGCACTATACCAGATGGGCGTGCTCAACATCGTTGACTACGATACCGACAACTTCTCCTCACATGGCAATGCTTTTGGTATCAACTTCGGTATCAACTTCTAAAACAGTAGGGTTATTCCCTTCAACTATAAGGCCACTTGTCACAACAGGTGGCCTTTTTCGGCACAGACAACCGTAATGCTAAAACCTCCATCGCATGATTAAGGAATTACAAGTGAGGGTATTGCCCCATCAGGCCGCGTCGATGCAGGCCATCGCCAGATATGTGGCCGACGAGCAGGGTATCGACCAGCGCACCATCACCCATGTAAGAGTGCTCCGCAGAAGCATCGACGCCCGCCAGCGCACCATATATGTCAACCTCACCATCAGGGTGTATGTCAACGAAATGCCGGCCGACGACGTCTTTGTCAAGACCGTATATGGCGACGTGTCGGAGGGCAAGGCGGTGGTCGTGGTGGGGGAGGGCCCGGCAGGTCTCTTCGCCTCGCTGCGCCTCATCGAACTTGGACTGCGCCCCATTGTCGTGGAACGTGGCAAAGACGTGCATGAGCGCAAGCGCGACCTGGCTGCCATCACGCGTAACCAGAAGGTGGACCCCGAGAGCAACTACAGTTTCGGGGAGGGTGGGGCAGGAGCCTTCTCGGATGGAAAACTCTACACACGCTCGAAAAAACGGGGAAACGTGGAGAAAATCCTCAATGTGTTCTGCCAGCATGGGGCTTCGCCCGACATCCTCGCCGACGCACACCCACATATCGGTACCGATAAGTTGCCAAGGGTCATCGAAAACATGCGCAACACCATACTTCGCTGTGGGGGTGAGGTGCATTTCCAGACCCGCATGACCCGACTGCTGGTGCAGGCCGACAAGGTGGTGGGCATCGAGGCCGAATGTATGGCCGACGGACAGACAAAGACCTTCCGCGGACCGGTTATCCTCGCCACAGGGCACTCGGCACGCGACGTCTACCGCTACCTGCATACGGCAAAGGTGGAGATTGAGCCCAAGGGACTGGCCATAGGGGTGAGGTTGGAGCACCCTTCGCACCTCATCGACCAGATTCAATACCACAGCCGTGAGGGTAGGGGGAAATACCTGTCCGCGGCTGAATACAGTTTCACCACCCAGGTCGATGGACGAGGGGTATACTCGTTCTGTATGTGTCCGGGCGGTTTTGTCATCCCCGCAGCCACCGGTCCACGTCAGATCGTGGTCAATGGCATGAGCCCGAGCAACAGGGGCACCAAATGGTCGAACAGTGGTATGGTGGTGGAGGTGAGACCTGAGGATGTGGAAGGCGACGATGCTCTCCGCATGCTTGATATGCAGGAGCGACTGGAATGCGACTGTTGGGAGCAGGGACAGCGCCGGCAGACGGCACCGGCGCAGCGGATGGAGGATTTCGTGAAGGGAAAATTGGGCTACGACTTGCCCGACTCCTCCTATGCCCCCGGACTGGTGCCCAGTCCGCTTCATTTCTGGTTGCCGAAGATGTTGTCGTCGCGCTTGCGGAAGGGATTCGAGACCTTCGGCCGCCATTCGCGGGGATTCCTCACCAACGAGGCGGTGCTCATCGCCATCGAGACGCGCACGTCGGCTCCCGTACGGATCGTAAGAGACAAGGAATTGCTGCAGCATGTCCGCCTGAAAGGACTCTTCCCTTGTGGAGAGGGGGCTGGATATGCCGGAGGCATCGTCTCGGCAGGAGTCGATGGTGAGCGCTGCGCCGAAATGTGCGCCGAATACACCCAGAGCGTCTGAACTCCTTGTCCATCAAGAGTATTGTCTGAACTCCTGAACTCCTGAACTCCTGAGAAAAGAGTATTGTCTGAACTCCTGAACTTCTGAACTCCTGAGAAAAAAGTATTGTCTGAACTCCTGAACTCCTGAACTTCTGAGAAAAGAGTATTGTCTGAACTCCTGAACTTCTGAACTCCTGAAAAAAAAGTATTGTCTGAACTCCTGAACTTCTGAACTTCTGAACTCCTGAAAAACTATTCTATCTCGATGCGCTCCAGGTCATCGGGCACGATGACCTGTCCGCTGAATACCGACGAGGCCTCGGCGGTGTAGCGCTCTCGCCGTGTGGATAGCGTCTTGTCTTCAGTGTGGTATAGGATGAGATTCTTCACCCTTAGGCGCTCGGCCAGTCGGGCGGCGTCGAGGGCGGTGCTGTGGTGCTTCTCATAGGGATTGAAGCGCTCACGGTCGGCATACAGGCAGAATGCCTCACACATCAGCCAGTCGGCACCCTGTGCATACGGCAGGCAGAGCTCGTTGAAAGGCTCGTCGCCAAGACAGGTCAGTTTCTTTCCGCCGGGCAGGATGGTGGTAAAGCCAAACTGCCGCTCCTTCGTCGACTGGATGTCAAAACTCTGCAGGTTGAGGTCGCCCACCTCGAATCGGTCGCCGTCTTCCAGGTATTTCATCTCTACCACGCTGCCCAATCCTATGTTCATTTTCAATGGCAGCAACTGCTGGCAGATATAGGTGAGCACGTCGAGCACTTTGCGATGGCTCCACACACGCAATGGGTTCTTGTGTTGCAGGGCATAGCGCATCACCCAGACCGCACCAAGCAGGTGATCGGTATGGGCATGGGTGACAAACAGGTCGTGGATGTCGCGTAGGTTGATGCCGGCACGCTCCAGTTGGGTGAGGATGCCATTTCCGCCGCCAGCGTCTACCAGGAGCAGTGCGCCTCCCTTGCTTTGGAGGGTGAAGCATGTGTTGAAACAGTGGGTGGCAAAGGCATTGCCCGTGCCGAGAATCGTTATCGTGTTGGTTGCTGACATGGAGATTGATGTCTTGAAAACAAAGGGAGCCGGCTGATGAAAGCACGGCTCCCTTGTGTATGTTGGCAAATTCCGTTGCCCTTCGGTGGGCAGGAGATTACAGGTCGCTGTAGTTGCCAGTGAACGTGGTTGTGCTCATGTCGCCAGTCAGATAGCCGCGCTTCAGCCAGCGCATACGCTGGTCGGAGGTGCCATGAGTGAACGACTCAGGCTGCGAGTAGCCCTGGGCCTGCTCCTGCAAGTAGTTGTCGCCAATATGCTGGGCACAGTTGATGGCTTCCTTCAGGTCGCTCTCGTCCAATGAGCCAAAAGCCTCGTCCTCGTAGTGGGCCCACACACCAGCGTAGTAGTCGGCCAACAGCTCCAGACGTACACTCACCTGGTTGGCACTGGTCTTGTTCATGCGCTGCATCTGGGAATGGGCCTTGCCAAGAATGCCCAACAGGTTCTCCACATGGTGACCCACCTCATGGGCAATCACATAGGCGCGGGCAAAGTCGCCTCCCGATTTCAACTGCGTCTCCATCTGCTTGAAGAACGACAAGTCGATGTACAACTTCTGGTCGGCAGAGCAATAGAATGGACCTACGGCCGATGTGGCACCACCACAGTTGGTCTGCACGGCATTGGTGAAGAATACCAGGGTGGGAGGGGTGTACTCGGCGTTGAACTTCTGGCGGAACACGGCCGACCAGATGTCCTCAGTGCTGGCAAGAATCTGCTTGCAGAACTTCACCTGTGCCTCTTCCTCAGGCGAGAAGGTCCTCTGGCCTTCTGCCACTTCTTCCTCGCCACCACCCATTGCCAGACCACCTGTCTGCTGGATGACATCCATGGGGTTGCCGCCCATGAGCAATGTTATCAGTCCTATGAGGAGCAAACTACCGATACCCATACCGGCTTTCGCGCCAGTACTCATACCTCGGCGATCCTCAAAATTCTCGCTTTCTCTTCTTCCTTCAAGATCCATAATATCAAATATTGGTTAATGGTTTGATTTTCCTTGCACGACTCAAATGTCGTGATGTGCAAAAATACAAAGTTTTTTTTGTTTATCATAGTTTTTAAACATTTTTTTCGCAAAATGCCAAATTCAGCCTGCATGCCTCGTCAGGAAAGGCCCGGCTGCCAGTGACCATCGACTCGCCAATCTCGTTTCCACAGCGCTCATTTTATCAAAAAATCTACAGATTATTTGCATGTTTCGCATTTTTTCCATAATTTCGCAACATAAGAAACATTAACGTAAACTTGAGTATTATGAACAAACACGAAAAATTCGTCATTACCATTAATCGCCAGTTTGGAACAGGTGGCCATGAAGTGGGGGCGGAAATCGCCAAGCGGCTGGGAGTGAAACTGCTTGACAAACAGATACTTCAAGCCGTAGCAAGAAAATTCGATATCGGACAGGAAACCGTAGAGAAACTGGAGTCGAGAAACCAGTCGTGGTGGGACGATTTCACACAGTTCTACAGATCTTATATCGTCGACAACGAGTATCAGGCTCTGGGTGAGGAACTCACCTCGGGCGAACTCTTCGAGGCCCAGGCCACGGTCATCAGGCAAATCGCCGCCGAGGAGTCGTGTGTCATCGTGGGAAGATGCGCCTCCTTCATCTTCAAAGACCACGACAACGCACTGAAGATCTACCTGCACAGTCCGATGGAGAAACGCATCAAGCGCATCGTCGACAAATATGGCGTCACCGAGGCCGATGCCAAGCTCATGATTGTCGACAACGACTACACGCGTGAGCTCTACACCAAGAAATACACCGGCAGCGAGTGGTTCGACGCACGCAACTACGACATCGCGCTCGACGTGAGCAAGTTCGGATTGAACGGCTCGGTCGACTACCTGCTTGCCTTTGTGGGAGAATGAATGAGGCGTGGCATCGACATTCGTGCCACACCTTTCACGACAAAAAACGGCGCAACAACGTATTGTTGCGCTTTTTTTTGTTGATTTCATCAAAATTGTGTAATTTTGCACGAATTTTCATGAAGTAATAAATTTGAAAAAATGAATATCTCTTACAAATGGCTTAAGGAATATGTGGATTTCAACCTCTCTGCCGAGGAAGTGTGCAAGGCGCTCACCTCTGGCGGACTGGAAGTGGACGCACTCGAAGAGGTGCAGACGATTAAAGGCGGGCTCAAAGGCCTCTTCGTGGGAAAGGTGCTCACCTGTGAGCCGCATCCCAATTCCGACCACCTGCATGTCACGACAGTAGACCTTGGTAAGCAACAACCTTCGCAAATCGTGTGTGGAGCGCCTAATGTGGCAGCCGGACAGAAGGTCATCGTGGCCGACCTGGGCTGCGTGCTCTACGACGGCGACAAGGAATTCGTCATCAAGAAGTCGAAACTCAGGGGCGTGGAGTCGTGTGGCATGATCTGTGCCGAAGACGAGATCGGCGTGGGAACCAGCCACGACGGTATCATCGTGCTCCCCGACGACGCAGTGGTGGGAACACCCGCGGCCGAATACTACCACCTCGAGAGCGACTGGCTCATCGAGGTCGACATCACCGCCAACCGTGCCGACGCCCTCTCGCACTGGGGCGTGGCCCGCGACCTCTATGCCTGGCTCAAGCAAAATGGGTATGAGACATCACTCCACCGCCCGTCGTGCGACGAGTTCGTGGTCGACAACAACGACCTGCCCGTGCGCGTGACCATCGAGAACGAGGAGGCTTGCCGTCGCTATGCCTGCGTGAGCATCACCGACTGCGATGTGAAGGAGTCGCCCGAATGGCTGAAAAACAAACTCCTCACCATCGGACTCCGCCCCATCAACAATATCGTCGATATCACCAACTACGTGATGCATGCCTACGGACAGCCACTCCATTGCTTCGATGCCGACATGGTGACGGGCCACCACATCATCGTGAAACCACAGCCCGAAGGCACCAAGTTCGTCACCCTCGACGGCGAGGAACACACCCTCGGCACTCACGACCTGGCCATTTGCAACGAGGAGGAGCCGATGTGCATCGCCGGTGTCTTCGGCGGAAAAGGCAGCGGTACTTATGAGACCACACGCAACGTGGTGCTCGAGAGCGCATACTTCCATCCCACTTGGATCAGGAAGAGCGCACGCCGCCATGCGCTGAGCACCGACTCTTCGTTCAGGTTCGAGCGTGGCATCGACCCCAATGGCGTCATCTATGCGCTCAAGCAGGCCGCCATCCTCTGCAAGCAACTGGCAGGGGGAAAAATCTCGATGGAGATTTGCGATGTTTATCCCAATCCCATTCCCGACGCACACGTCACACTGAGATACGACTATGTGAACTCGCTCATCGGCAAGGTGATAGAGCCCGAGACCATCAAGAGCATCCTCAGGAGCCTGGAGATGACCATCGAGAGCGAGGACAGCGAGCAACTGCAACTCGTAGTGCCTGCCTACCGCGTGGATGTGCAGCGCCCATGCGATGTGGTGGAGGAAATCCTCCGAATCTATGGGTATAATAATGTGGAGATTCCCACCCAGCTCAAGAGCTCGCTCGTCATCAAGAACGAGGAAGACCAGAAGCACAAGCTTCATAACCTCGTGGCAGAACAACTCGTGGGATGCGGGTTCTACGAGATCATGAACAACTCGCTCACCAAGGCTGCCTACTACAACGAGCTGAATGCCTATCATGCCGACAACCTAGTGCGCATCATCAATCCACTGAGCAGCGACCTCAACGTGATGAGGCAGACCATGCTCTTCGGTGGACTGGAGAGCATCGCCTACAACGTGAACAGGCGTAATCCCAACCTTCGGTTCTTCGAGTTCGGCAACTGCTACCTGTTCGACCCGGAGAAGAAGAACGACGAAGACCCCATGAGGGCATACAAGGAGGAATACCATCTCGCCATGTGGGTCACCGGAAAGCGCGTGAGCGGCAGTTGGGCACATGCCAATGAGGACAGCTCGTTCTATGAGCTGAAGGCCTATGTGCAGAATGTGCTCGCACGCATGGGCGTGCAGCCGGGCATGGTGGTGGGCAAGGTGTCGGAAAACGACATCTTCGCCAAGGCTACCGCTCTGGAGAACAGAGGTGGAAAACTGCTCGTCGAGATGGGTATCGTGAGCAACAAACTGCTCAAGAATGCCGGCATCGACCAGCCTGTCTATTTCGCCGACCTCAACTGGACCGCCCTGATGAAGGTGATCAAGAAGAACAAGGTGCAGTTTGCCGAAATCGGCAAGTTCCCGGCCGTGAGCCGCGACCTTGCCCTGCTCATCGACAAGAACGTGGAGTTTGCACAGATCGAGCAAATCGCAAGGGCTACGGAGAAGAAATTGCTCAAGAGCGTGGAACTCTTCGACGTCTACGAGGGCAAGAACCTGCCCGCTGGCAAGAAGAGCTATGCCGTGAACTTCATCCTGCAAGACGACCAGCGTACGCTCAACGACAAGCAGATCGAGGCCATTATGAGCAAGCTGATTGCCAACCTGAAGGCCAAACTCAATGCCGAACTCAGATAAAAACAACTAATACACAGTAACTATAAAAATTTACTCCAATGGGAAGAGCATTCGAATATCGTAAAGCGACAAAACTGAAGAGATGGGGCCACATGGCCAAGACATTCACCCGTATCGGCAAGCAAATCAGCATCGCCGTGAAGGCCGGCGGTCCAGAACCGGAGAACAACCCCACACTGCGCGCCATCATCGCCAACGCCAAGCGTGAGAACATGCCCAAAGACAATATCGAGAGGGCTATCAAGAACGCTATGGGAAAAGACCAGAGCGACTACAAGGAAGTGGCCTACGAGGGATATGGACCTCATGGCGTGGCCATCTTCGTCGAGACATTGACCGACAACACCACCCGTACGGTGGGCGATGTGCGCTCGGTGTTCAACAAGTTCAATGGCAACCTGGGCACCCAGGGCTCGCTCAGCTTCCTCTTCGACCACAAGTGCGTGTTCACCTTCAAGAAAAAGGAGGGTATCGATATGGACGAGCTGATTCTCGACCTCATCGACTATGGTGTGGAGGATGAGTTCGACGAGGACGAGGAGAACAACGAAATCACCATCTATGGCGAACCGAAGAGCTTCGGCGATATCCAGAAACACCTGGAGAGCGAGGGCTTCGAGGTGACCGGTGCCGAGTTCACCCGTATCCCCAACGACCTGAAGGACGTCACCCCAGAGCAGCGCGAGACCATCGACAAGATGGTGGAGAAGCTCGAGGACTTCGACGACGTGCAGACCGTTTATACCAACATGAAGCCCGAGGAGTAATGACCATGCGCACCGTCACATACAAAACCCAGGGCACTTGCAGCCAGTTCATCAAAGTGACTGTCGATGACAATAATGTGGTGCAGGATGTGCAATTCGTGGGCGGCTGCAATGGCAACCTGCAGGGCATCAGCTCGCTCGTGAGGGGAATGAAAGTCGACGACGTGAAGAGCAAGCTCGACGGCATACGCTGTGGCATGAAAACCACCAGCTGCCCCGACCAGCTCTGCCGCGCTCTCGACCAACTGGGATAAACATCAATTAATTGATGTTTAACTTTTGCCCAACTCCAGAACCTCAGAGTAAAGTCTGGACTCCAGAATTTCTGACCTCAGAGTAAAGTCTGAACTGCAGAATTTCTGACCTCAGAGTAATGTCTGAACTCCTGAGTAAAGTCTGAACTCCTGAACTTCTGAACTCCTGAACTCCTTAAAAAACCGGCCTCCTTTGCAAAGCAAGGGAGGCCGAAGAGTTTTATTGATAGTCGTCCTTGGTGATGGTGGTCTCGAAGAGCACCACGTCTTTGTGGCTCGCCGAACGATAGACGAAATAATAGGAGAAACCCGCCTCCTTGAACTTCTGCTCGTCGGGGGAGTTCCTCGTCTGGGCAATCAGCGCCTCCCTGATTTGCGTGGCATTGGCCTGGGCGGCAGAAAGGTCGTCGGCCACGCCCTCAAGGGTGAAAAACGAGCGTTTCGTCTTCGTCGCCTTGTCGAAAACAATGCTGTCGAGCGTGGTGCTCGCGTCCACTCGCTGCGGACAGAACTTCTTGTTGTATTCACGGGTCTCACGCACGGCACGGTCCTCCAGCGACTCCTGGCATCCCACCAGCATGGCCAGCAATGGCATCAATAGCAAAAACTTCCTCATATACGGTAGCTTTATCTGTAGTTTTATGGTTCGTAAAGGGGCGTATGCCTCCTTTGGGCACCAAATTTAGTGCAATCCAATGACATATCATCCCAAATCATCCGTTAAAATTCTTAAAAAAAATACGCACCCGCCCTTTTTGCAGCAAAATCCACATATTTTTTCGTATTTTTGTAGTTTAAAAAAGCATAACAAGGATATAGGATAGTTGTAAACTGTTTGAAAAATAATGGAGCTAATTAGGAATTTTTGTATCATCGCGCATATCGACCATGGCAAATCCACCTTGGCCGACAGGTTGCTCGAACATACAAAAACCATACAGATAACCGAGGGGCAGATGCTCGACAACATGGACCTTGAGCGCGAGCGTGGCATCACCATCAAGAGTCATGCCATACAGATGGAGTATGCTCTTGATGGCAAGAACTATGTGCTCAACCTCATCGATACTCCGGGACATGTCGACTTCTCCTACGAGGTGTCGCGCAGCATCGCCGCTTGCGAGGGTGCCCTGCTCGTTGTCGATGCCACGCAGGGCGTGCAGGCGCAGACCATTTCCAACCTCTACATGGCCATCGACCATAATCTCGAGATCATCCCCGTCATCAACAAGATCGACATGCCATCGGCCATGCCCGATGAGGTGGAGGATGAAATCGTGGAGCTTATCGGCTGCGACCACGAGGATATCATACGCGCGTCGGGAAAAACCGGTGAGGGCGTGGAGCAGATTCTCGAGGCCGTCATCAAGCGCATTCCGCATCCCGTGGGCGATCCCAAGGCACCGCTCCAGGCGCTTATCTTCGACTCGGTGTTCAACTCGTTCAGGGGCATCATCGCATACTTCAAGATCACCAATGGCAGCATCAGGAAAGGCGACAAGGTGAAGTTCTTCAACACTGGCATGGAGTATGATGCCGATGAGGTGGGCGTGCTCAAGATGGACATGATACCACGCGACTCGCTCAGTACGGGCGAGGTGGGATATATCATCAGTGGCATCAAGGATGCCAAGGAGGTGAAGGTGGGCGATACCATCACCCATGTGGCCAACCCGTGCAAGGAGGCCATCGAGGGATTCCAGGAGGTGAAGCCCATGGTCTTCGCCGGTGTCTATCCCATCGACCCCACCGACTACGAGAACCTCAGGTCGTCGCTCGAGAAACTGCAGCTCAACGATGCGTCGCTCTCGTTCACTCCCGAGTCGTCGGTGGCGCTCGGATTCGGCTTCCGCTGCGGATTCCTCGGACTGCTCCACATGGAGATTATCCAAGAGAGGCTCGACAGGGAGTTCGACATGGATGTCATCACCACCGTGCCCAACGTGTCGTATATCGTCTACGACAAGCAGGGAGGGTCGAGAGAGGTGCACAACCCGTCGGGCCTGCCCGAGCTCGCGCTCATCGACCATATCGAGGAACCTTATATCAAGGCCTCGGTCATCACCACCACCAACTTCATCGGGCCCATCATGAAACTCTGCCTCGACAAGCGGGGCGAGCTCATCAGCCAGGAGTTCGTGAGTGGAAACAGGGTGGAGCTGCTGTTCTACCTGCCTCTGGGAGAGATCGTCATCGACTTCTACGACAAGCTCAAGAGCATTTCGAAAGGCTATGCCTCGTTCGACTACTATATCTGTGGGTACCGGCCTTCGAAGCTCGCCAAACTCGACATCCTGCTCAATGGCGAGCCCGTGGATGCGCTGTCGACGCTCACACACCAGGACAATGCCGTGGCCTTTGGCAGGCGTATGTGCGAGAAACTCAAGGAACTGATACCGCGGCAGCAGTTCGATATCGCCATCCAGGCGGCCATCGGCGCCAAAATCATCGCCCGTGAGACCGTGAAGTGCGTGCGCAAGGACGTTACCGCCAAATGCTATGGTGGCGATGTGTCGCGCAAGCGCAAACTGCTCGAGAAGCAGAAGAAAGGAAAGAAGCGGATGAAGCAAATCGGAAATGTCGAGGTGCCGCAGAAGGCTTTCCTCGCCGTATTGAAACTTGACTGAAAAAAAGATAGTATACGAACAAACTACCAATTAGAAACTACACTAAGATTCCGCAATAAAGAAGAGAAAGGAGAAAGAAATGAGGGAAATACACACCACACGCGACATCGCCCGCGAACTGGCACGAAAATACAGCACCATGACCCATGACGAGCTGGATATTCTCGAGAGTGTGCTCGTGCTCAGGAAATATACCAAAGGACAGATGATCCTTTCCGAAGGTGACATCTGCCGTGAGATCCTGTATATTGACATAGGGCTGGTGAGGCAGTTCTATGAGAAGAACGACCGTATCGTCACCGAACACCTGGGGGTGGACGGTGGCATTGTGATGTGTATCGAAAGCCTGTTCAGGGAGGAGCCCACCAAACTGCAGATCGAGGCCCTTGAGAACTCCATCTGCTATGCCCTGCCCAAACAGCGGCTCGAAGAGGTGGCCCTGCACAATGTCAACATTCAGATTCTCTACCGAAAAATCCTCGAGGAGTCGCTCATCCTCTCGCAGGTGCATGCCGACCTCGTGAGGTTCGAGACGGCGCAGAACAGATACAAGCGCATGTGCAAACTCATGCCCAAAGTGGTGCAGAGAGCACCGCTCAACTATATTGCCAACTACCTCCAGATGACGCCCGAGACCCTCAGTAGGGTAAGGTCGGCGTCGCTCATCGACTGATGGCGGTAGACCCGGATTTTTTCCTTCCCTATCCGCTATTTTTTCTCCTCTTCTCTTGCTTAAGTCGGTGAAAATTGCTATTTTTGCATAAACTTG
>ONSV01000070.1 GCA_900320585.1 uncultured Prevotellaceae bacterium
CCAGGCGGCATCGGCCCTCTCGTCAACGGCCACAAGGTCGTTCCCGGCCACAGCCTCCACCTCGCCACTGGCGGTCGGTATGCTGTAGGTGCCTGCGGCGGCGGTGCATACTATCACGCCCGTTTTGGCGGGCACCTGGCTTACCTCGGTCAGCCTCACCTCAGTCAGTTCCTGCACCACAGTACCGTTGGGCAGCTCGCGGTCGGTGTACACCTTCTGGGCCACATAGGCCTTCACGCCCTCCACTGCCGAGAAATCGAGTGCCTCGTCGGCGGAGAACAGGGCGTAGAACGACGTGCCGTCGGTCACCTCACCTGTAGTTACCTCTTTGTCGGCATAGCTGGCCAATGCAAAGAGACTAACAATCGCAAAAGTAAAGATTTTCTTCATTGTGTTTAGTTTTTGTGCCGCTTTCCTATTTCACCTATGACGGTGCAGCCTATATTACCTCCATAGGCATGATTTCTAATGCAAAGGTAGTGCAAGGTGAGTGAAATGCAAAATAAATCGCAGATTAATTTGCTTTTCTCTCGGCTTTCACTATATTTGCCGCTGCGCGGCGAAGTTAGGATGCGGCTCAACAAAGCCAAACAAAAACTTCGTATTTTGTTTTGCTTTGTCTTCGCCTTTCACTAACTTTGCAAGCGGAAGTGATGATAATCACATCTGACAATGAAAAAACACACTACATCATTTTTTTACTCATCTTAAAACCATGGCTATGGAGAGAAGAATAGTGGAATGCGTGCCCAATTTCAGTGAGGGACGCAACATGGATGCCGTTAGGCAAATTTCACAAGAGATAGAACAAACCAAAGGCGTACGACTGCTCAACGTCGACCCGGGCGAGGCCACCAACCGCACCGTCATCACCTTCGTGGGCGACCCCGACGCCGTGGTGGAAGCCGCATTCCGCGCCGTGCGCAAAGCCGCTCAAGTGATCGACATGCGCCAGCACCACGGGGCACACCCGCGTATCGGCGCCACCGACGTGCTGCCCCTCATCCCCGTGAGCGGCATCACCTTGGAGGAGTGCGCCGAACTGGCACGCCAACTGGCCAAGCGCATTGCCGACGAACTGCGCATACCATGCTATTGCTACGAGGCCGCCGCCTACTCCGAGGAGCGGCGCAACCTGGCCGTATGCCGCGCCGGTGAGTATGAAGGCATCGCCAAGAAACTCTCCACACCGGGCAAGGAGCCCGACTTCGGCAGCCGTCCCTACGACGACGACATCGCCCGTACGGGATGCACCGTGGTGGGCGCCCGCGACTTCCTTATCGCCGTGAACTTCAACCTGAACACCACCTCCACCCGTCGGGCCAACGCCATCGCCTTCGACGTGAGGGAGAAAGGACGTCCCCGCCGCGAGGGCAACCCCATCGTGGGCAAGCCCATGAAGGACGCCGAGGGCAACACCATCATGATTCCCGGTACGCTGAAGAAGACCAAGGCCATAGGATGGTTCATCGATGAGTATGGCATCGCACAGGTGTCGATGAACATCACCGACATCAACGTCACGCCGCTGCACAAGGCCTTCGACGAGGTGTGCCGCTGCGCCCAGGCACGGGGCATCCGCGTCACCGGCACCGAGATTGTGGGTCTGGTGCCCAAGCGCACGCTCATCGAGGCAGGCAAGTATTTTTTGGAGAAGCAACACCGCTCCACGGGCATTCCCGAAGACGATATCGTGAAGATCGCCATCCACTCGATGGGACTCGACGACCTCCGTCCGTTCAACCCCAGGGAGAAAGTCATCGAATACCTGCTCGAGGACGCCAACCGGAAGTCCCGCCTCACCGACCTCACGGTGAAGGGATTCGCCGAGGAGACATCGCGCGAGTCGCCAGCCCCTGGCGGCGGCACCATCTCGGCCTATATGGGTGCGCTGGGTGCCGCTCTCGGAGCAATGGTGGCCAACCTCTCTGCCCATAAGGCCGGATGGGACGACCGCTGGAAGGAGTTCAGCGAGAGCGCCGAGGAGGGACAGACCATCATGGCCGAACTGCTCCACCTCACCGACGAGGACACCGAGGCCTTCAACCGCATCATGGCGGCCTTCGGCATGCCCAAGACCACCGACCAGGAGAAAGCGGCACGCACCGAGGCCATCCAGACGGCCACGCTCTACGCCTCCGAGGTGCCCCTGCGCACGATGAAGGCGGCCATCAGGGTGATGCCTCTCTGCCGGCTGATGGCCATCGAGGGCAATCCCAACAGCGTGTCGGACGCCGGTGTGGGAGTCCTGGCCGCAAGGGCTGCCGTGCTGGGTGCCGGACTCAACGTGAAAATCAATGCCGCCTCGCTGCACGACCGCGAGAAAGCCGAGGCGCTCATCCGTGAGGCACAGGCTCTCATCGACGAGGCCAATAAGGCCGAGCGCGAGATCATGGAAATCGTGGAAGGAAAAATCTAGTAATAATTTAGGAGTTACAGGAGTTCAGGAGTTACAGGAGTTCAGACAATAGCCCTGCTTTCTGGAAATTCAATACTATAAAAACTATAAAATCTATAGAAACTATAAAAAAATTCAACCAACCTCAAACATCAATATCATGACCAACGAACAATTCAGAAACGAGATACGTGCAGGCATCCCCGACCAATTGCCCGCACCCAAGGCCTACGACCCCGACATCAACCACGCCCCGAAGCGGAAAGACATCCTCACACCCGAAGAGAAACGGCTGGCCCTGCGCAACGCCCTGCGCTACTTCCCCCAGCACCTGCACGCCGCGCTGGCCAAGGAGTTCGCCGATGAGCTGCACCGCTATGGACGCATCTACATGTACCGCTACCGCCCCGACTACGACATCCACGCCCGTCCCATCGACGACTATCCACACCGGTCGCGCGAGGCCGCTGCCATCATGCTGATGATACAGAACAACCTCGATCCCCGCGTGGCACAGCATCCCCACGAACTCATCATTTATGGCGGCAACGGCGCCATCTTCCAAAATTGGGCCCAATACCGGCTCGTGATGAAGTACCTGAGCGAGATGACCGATGAGCAGACCCTGGTGATGTACTCCGGCCACCCATTAGGTCTATTCCCCTCGCACAAGAGCGCGCCCCGCGTGGTGGTGACCAACGGCATGGTGATACCCAACTACTCGAAGCCCGACGACTGGGAGCGGATGAACGCCCTCGGCGTGAGCCAGTATGGGCAGATGACGGCAGGCTCGTATATGTATATCGGACCGCAAGGCATCGTACACGGCACCACCATCACCGTGCTCAATGCCGCACGCCGTAAGTTCGCACCCGGCCAGACCGACGCCAAGGGCATGCTCTTCGTGTCGTCGGGACTCGGCGGCATGTCGGGCGCACAACCCAAGGCCGGCAACATCGCCGGAGTGGTGAGCGTGGTGGCCGAGATCAACCCCAAGGCCGCTTACAAGCGCTACGAGCAAGGATGGGTAGACGAGCTGCACGACCAGCTCGACGAGCTGATTCCCGCCATCCGCAAGGCGGTAAGCGAGCACCGCGTGGTGTCGATGGCTTATGTGGGCAACGTGGTAGACCTGTGGGAACGGCTCGCCAGCGAAGACATCAAGGTAGACCTGGGCAGCGACCAGACCTCGCTCCACAACCCGTGGGCCGGTGGCTACTACCCCGTGGGACTCACCCTGGAGGAGTCGAAACAGATGATGGCCGAGCAGCCCGAAACCTTCAAGGAGAAAGTGCGCGAGTCGCTCCGCCGGCAGGTGGCCGCCATCAACCAGCTCACCGCCAGGGGCATGTACTTCTTCGACTATGGCAACGCTTTCCTCCTCGAGTCGAGCCGCGCCGGAGCCGACATCCTGCTCGATAACGGCAACTTCAGATACCCCTCCTACGTGCAGGACATCATGGGACCGCTCTTCTTCGACTACGGATTCGGTCCGTTCCGCTGGGTGTGTACCTCGTGCGACCCCGACGACCTGGCCCTCACCGACCAGTTGGCTGCCGAGGCCCTGGAGGAAATCCGCAAGACGGCCACTGATGACATACGGGGCCAGCTCGATGACAATATCCACTGGATCAAGGAGGCCGGGCGCAACCACCTTGTGGTGGGCTCGCAGGCCCGCATCCTCTATGCCGACGCCCAGGGGCGCACGGCCATCGCGCTGGCATTCAACCGCGCCATCCGCGAGGGCAGGCTCAAGGCCCCGGTGGTGCTCGGGCGCGACCACCACGACGTGTCGGGCACCGACTCGCCCTTCCGCGAGACCAGCAACATCTACGACGGGTCGCGCTTCTGTGCCGACATGGCGGTGCAAAACGTCATCGGCGACGCCTTCCGTGGAGCCACCTGGGTATCGCTGCACAACGGTGGCGGCGTAGGTTGGGGCGAGGTCATCAACGGTGGCTTCGGCATGGTAATCGACGGCAGCGAGGCCAGCGACGCCAAGATACGCGAGATGCTCTTCTGGGACGTGAACAACGGCATCGCTCGCCGTGGCTGGGCACGCAACACCGGCGCGCTCGACGCCATCCGTCGCGAGATGGAACGCACCCCCCAACTGGTGGTCACCCTACCCCACCTGGTGAACGACGACATCCTGAAAACAGAATAAAAACCAACCAAAAACAATGATACACAAAATCAGTGCCGGTCATCTTACCCAAGACATGATCGACGACATCATCACCCACGGCTACAAGCTGCAACTGGGTGACGACTCGCGCCAGCGCATCGTGCGCTGCCGCGAATACCTCGACCGCAAGATTGCCGAGGCCGACAAGCCCATCTATGGCGTCACCACCGGATTCGGGTCGCTCTGCGACATCAACATCGACGCCGACCAGATGGCCGAACTGCAAATCAACCTGATGATGTCGCACGCCTGCGGCATCGGCGAGCGCATGCCCAACGAGATTGTGAAAATCATGCTGCTGCTCAAGGTGCAGTCGCTCAGCTACGGCTACTCCGGCATCAAGCTCGACACCGTGGAGCGGCTCATCGACTTCTTCAACAACGACATCTACCCTATCGTCTACCAACAGGGGTCGGTGGGCGCGTCGGGCGACCTCGTGCCCCTGGCACACCTCTGCCTGCCGCTGGTGGGTCTGGGCGAGGTGGAATGGAAAGGCGAACGCATGACGGGTGCCGAAATCCTGCGCCGAATGGGATGGGAGCCCATCCGCCTGGGTTCAAAAGAGGGCCTCGCCCTGCTCAACGGCACACAGAATATGAGCGCGCTGGCCGTATGGTCGCTCATCAAGGCCAAGCGCCTCGTGGCCTGGGCCGATGCCATCGCAGCCATGTCGCTCGAGGCTTTCGACGGGCGCATGGAGCCCTTCAACGTGGCGGTGCACCTGGTGCGCTCGCACAAGGGACAGATAGCCACCGCCGTGAGCATGAACAAGTTGCTCAAGGGCAGCCAGATGATCGCACAGCCCAAGGTGAATGTGCAAGACCCCTACTCCTTCCGCTGCATTCCACAGGTGCATGGTGCGGTGAAAGACACGCTCTCGTACGTGAAATCGGTGGTCGACATCGAGATCAACGCCGCCACCGACAATCCCACCGTATGCCCCGACGACGACCTCATCATCTCGGCGGGCAACTTCCACGGCGAGCCCATCGCCCTGCCCATGGACTTCCTCTGCATTGCCATGAGCGAACTGGGCAACATCTCGGAACGGCGCACCTACAAACTGGTGTCGGGCAAGCGCGGACTGCCGAGTTTCCTCGTGGCCGAGCCAGGACTCAACAGCGGGTTCATGATCGCCCAATACACCGCGGCCTCGATCGTGAGCCAGAGCAAGACGCTCTGCATGCCCTCCTCGGCCGACAGCATCCCCACCTCGCAGGGACAGGAAGACCATGTGAGCATGGGCGCCAACTCGGGCACCAAACTGCTACGCGTGACCGACAACACCGAGCGGGTGCTCGCCATCGAACTCTTCACCGCCGCCCAGGCCCTCGACTTCCGCCGTCCGCTGCGCTCATCGCCCGTCATCGAGCGGCTGCACGAGGCCTACCGCCAGGTGGTGCCCTTCATCAACCACGACGTGGTGATGTATCCCCACATTGCCCAAACCGTGAAATTCTTAAGAGAATATACATTATAAAAGACTAGGAAGACTAGGAGCCCCAGTAAAACTAGAAGCCCTAGGATAACTAGTAAAACTAGGAGCCCTAGGATAACTAGGAACCCTAGAAAAATCTAGCCTCAAAAAAATGCCAAAAACCCTCATCACACATATCGGCACCCTGGCGGGCATCCACCCTCGCGAGACGCTGCGCCTCGCGGGCCAGGAGATGAAGCACATGGGCACCATCCACGATGCCTGGCTGCTTACCGACGACAACCGCATCGCCGCCTTCGGCGACATGGACCAGTTTGATGCCCTCGATGCCTCGCCCTCCCTCACCATCGACGCCAAGGGCGGTACGGTGCTGCCCTGCTGGTGCGACCCCCACACCCACCTGGTGTATGCGGGCAGCCGCGAGGGGGAATTTGAGGACAAGATTCGTGGACTGTCGTATGCCGAGATTGCCCGCCGTGGCGGCGGCATCCTCAACTCTGCCGACCGCCTGCACGAGATGAGCGAGGACGAACTGGTGGAAGCCACCATGCAGCGGCTCAACGAGATGATGGCCCGCGGCACGGGATGCGTGGAAATCAAGAGCGGATATGGCCTGAACACCGCCGACGAACTGAAGATACTGCGCGTGGTGCGGCGGCTGAAGGAGTTGACGCCCATGCGCATCGTCGCCACCTTCCTCGGTGCCCATGCCGTGGGCAGGGCCTACAGCGGAAGGCAAGCCGAGTACGTGGACCTGGTCATCAACGAGATGATTCCGGCCGTGGCCGAAGAGCAGTTGGCCGACTACATCGATGTGTTCTGCGACGAGGGTTTCTTCACCCCCGGCGAGACCGCCCGTATCCTTGAGGCCGGAGCCCGCTATGGCATGCGCCCCAAGATTCATGCCTGCGAACTGAAGTCGTCGGGCGGCGTGGAGGTGGGAGTGGCCCACGACGCGCTTTCGATAGACCATCTTGAGAGCGCCAGCGACCACGATCTCGACCTGCTGGCCCATTCCCCCGCCATGCCCACCTTGCTTCCCGGCACCTCGTTCTTCCTCAATATGCCCTATGCCCGTGGCCGGCAACTCATCGACCGCGGATTGGCCATCGCCCTCGCCACCGACTGCAACCCTGGCAGCACCCCCTCAGCCGACATGAAGTTCGTGGTGTCGCTGGCATGCATCAAGATGCGGCTCGAGCCTGCCGAGGCCCTGAATGCCGCCACCCTGAATGCCGCCTACGCCATGGGCCTCAGCCACGACTATGGCTCCATAGCCGTGGGCAAGAGGGCCAACCTGCAAATCACCAAACCCATCCCCTCGTTAGCATACATCCCCTATGCCTATACCCGCGACATCGTGAGCAAGGTGATGATTGAGGGGGAAATGGTGTAGCATTTCTTAGAATAAAAATGCCTTTATAATGCTTCCGAAACGATGATTTTTGAGGCGTTTCGGATGGATTATAATTTATAATGCTTCCGAAACTATGTTTTTTGAGGGTGTTTCGGAAGCATTATAATTATGATATTGAAGTTTCGTGTTCGCTCAACTTCTTGTAGTTCAGGAGTTCAGGAGTTGAAGGAGTTCAGGCACATCACCTTGTGAGTGATATCACCTTGTGAGCGGAATCACCTTGTGAGCGAAATTACCTTGTGAGCGAAATTACCTTGTGAGCGAGAACTTCAGGCTCAGGCCGAAGTCGCGGGTGGTGGTGGGATAACTGTTGGCCGAGAGCAGCGGGGTGTTCACCTGCTGGTCGTAGTAGAAGGTCATGGTCATCAGCTTCGAGATGGTGTAGTCGGCCTTGAACGAGAACTTCAGCGCGGTGTTGCCACTCGAGGCGTTGCTCGTCATGGTGGCAATGTCGCGCAGGATGTTGGCCTGCTTGCGGTAGGAGAAGTCGAAGCGCAGGTTCAGGTCGTGGTTGAAGTTCTTCGACGATGACGATGATGATGACCGGCTACTGCTGCTGTTGTTATTGTTTCTGTTATTCCGGTCGTTCTCGTTGCCCTTGCCATCACCGCCATTGTCCTTGGCCTTGCCCTTCACCTTGCGGTGGTTGCCTCCGCCGAAGAGCTTGAAGTCATTGATCTTGTATCCCATGCCGATGACCCAGTCGTTGCTGGTGGCCTCCTGCAGCTGCACGCTGGTGGTGCTGAGCGTCAGCACGCGCGTGGTCTTGTACTCCACCTTGCAGGAGAGGTTGTTTTGCAAGGTGACCTCAAGACCGAGGAGCGGCGAGAAATTCTCGTTGATGCTCACCGTGGAGATGTTGAACATGCTGCTGGGCACCGGATTGCCCGTAGTGGCATCGGTGATGAATCCCAGTCCGTTCATGAATTCCTGCCATGTGCTGAAACTGGAGTAGGAGCCCACGGCGAAGATGCTCTTGTAGGAATGGTTGAGGTTGACACTCTTGAAGAGTTCCTTGAAGGGCGAGAGCTTACCCAGTCCGGAGTAGCGCACCGACCAGTTGGGCAGCATCCTTGAGATGGTGGGGAAGATGTCGAGCGACTTGCCGCCTATGCTGGTGTAGGAGGCGAGGAAGGCCGGTATCATCACATCGGCGCTGTAGAGCCCCACCCCACCGTTGGCCGGGTCGTAGGTCTTGCCCGCCAGGTGTGAGCCTCTGGGGTAGACAGAGCCTTCGTACTTGGCCTCCACGCGCTGCCTGAATCCCTCGAGCGAGCCACAGAACTTCTCGAACGTGGCCGAATGGTATCCGTCGTTGGCATCACCCATCCTCTCGAAAGCCGAACCGATGGAGATGGTGGTGAGGGTGAGGTTGCCCGCCCGTGTGGTGGGGTTGCCCTCGAACATGAACTGGATGCGCCTGGTCTTGGTCTCGGTGTGGCTGGCATTGAGGTCGATCTTCAGGTCGCGAGCCGGCTCGAGTGTCATCTTGAGCTGCACGTCGCGGGTGAAGCTTGAGGAGGCCGGCGTGGCCACGCTGTCGCTGATGAGCAGCCAGTCGTTGCGGCGGGCCTTCTCCACATAGTCGTCGCCATTGAGGCCGAAGGCGAAGTCGAGTCCCGGACTGAGTATGTCGCCCTTCCGCTGTCCGAAGGCATCGCCGACGTTGGGCAGGAATCCCGGTATCGACATCATCCGGTTGGTGGTGAAGGTGAAGTTGATGGAGCGCACCATCATCAGTCCGCGCGCGATGACCTGTGCGGTCTTGTACCACGTCTTGTCGTCGAGCGGCGGCTTGGCGGTGACCGTGAGCTTCATCGTCACTGCCGAGTCGCTCTTGTTGATAACCTTGATCTTGTTGTCGTCCACCACCTTGTATTTCACGGGAATGGTCTTGCCGTCCTCGTTCTTGGCCGTGACGATGAGCCTGCGGCTCTTCTTGTTGTGGGCCACCACCAGCGAGGTGTCGCCCTTGATCACGATTTCCTTCTCGAAGGTGTTCTTGTTCTTGGGCAATGCGGCCTTCTTCTTGTCGTCGTCGGCCTCGCCCTCCTTCTTCGCACGGGCGTTCTTGTCGAGTTTCGGCTCCTTGCCCTTGATTTCCTTCTTGTTGGGAATGGCCTTGTTGAACCGCTCGTTGGCCTTCTTCAGGAACGGGATATGGTCGTAGAACTTCTGCAGGTTGAGCGAGCCGTTGATCTTGAACGTGCTGTTGTTGGAAATCTGGTTGCCCAGCGATTCACCATCGGCCGAATCGGTGCCACGCATCCACTTGTAGGATGAGTTATAGCTCACGTCGCTGTTCAGCCAGTCGAAGATGGGTATGAGGTTGAGCGGCACATGATAGGATGCCGAGAAGCTCTGGTTGTAGTCGAGCGGCCGGCCCAGGTTCTTGATCGAGGTGATGACGGAGTCCTTCCAAGCCGTGTAGGCGTCGGGATAGTAGTCCTTGTTGATGGGCGTGTAAGGCTCCTCGATCTCTGCCAGGGTGGCACTCTGGAAGTTCATGTGCAGGTTCTTGGTGAGGTCCCACCTGAGCGAGAAGTCCCTGTGCCACTGGAACTGCTCATTGAACTTGATGGGCAGCGAGCTCGACGAGAGGTTCTCCATATCGCGCTCCTGCAACTCATAGTAGTGACGGGTGAGGTTGGTGTTGAACGACAGGTTCTGCGGCAGGTAGTTGAGGCTGAAGCGCTTGGCTATCTCAAACCATTTCGACTTCGACTTGATGAGCTTCTTGAAAGGCTCCCAGGCCTTGAACACCGGAGTCCACGAGTAGGCCATGGCCGCCTTCCACGTGTCGTCGTTCTCATAGACCGTGGTGTTGCCCGAGGTGTGGTCGTGCGAGTGGCTGTAGGTGAACGAGAAGTTGGCGGGGTCGTAGGGCATGGGGTGTCGCTTGTTGGCGATGCCCACCCTGACGTTGGAGAGCGAGAAGTTGGTGTTGGTGGAGTTGGTCACCACGATCGACTCGATGGAGTCGCGCTCTTGCTTCGACTCGGTGGCCTCGAGGGCGTCGTCGAGCAGCATGTCGGTGTCGAGCGGGTTGTATTTGGGCTTGGTCTTCTCCTTGCTCACATGGTAGTAGAGCGGTGCCGACACCTTGGCCTTGTCGGGGAAGAACTTGCCCAGTTCGAGCTGCGTGGTGAACGAGAAGTTCTGGTAGTTGTCCTGCGACCTGGCGGCCACGCCGTCCTCGAGCCCGCCGAATCCCTCGGAGGTGTAGCGTCCGGTGAGCGCCACCGTACCGAAGTCGGAGAGTTGCACATTGAGGTTGCCCTGTGCGGCCCATCCGCCCTCGTTGTTGTACTCCTTCAGCCTGAGCTCGTTCACCCACACCTCGCCCGACTTCACCTCGCCCGAGAGGTTCCTCACGCCGATGATCATGGTCTTCACCTCGCCGAGCGAGGGATTGCCCATGATGCTCACCTTGTTGGCCGGCTTGTCCTCGTCGTAGGCCGTGAAGAGCTGGTTGAACGATGCGGCGCCCTCGCCCTTCGCGATGTTGCGCTGCTTCTTGAGCGCGGTGAAGATGGAGAGGGGCACGTCGAGCATATTGTCCTCGGGCCATACGATGCGCTTGTCGGTGGCGGAGTATTTGTCGTAGTGGCCTGCCGGGGTGAGCTTGAGCGGAATCTCATACTCGTAGTAGTTGCTCTTGTAGTCGCTGCCGAGTCGCACGAAGAGGGCCAGCTGGTTGTCGGCCAGGTTGGTGACGTTCTCGTTGAGCGAGTTGGCATGCACGAACATCTGCAGACGGCGATACTGGCGCAGGTCGAGGTTGGTGTTCTTGTACACGCACTTCGACTCGCCCGTGCCCAGGTCGGTGAGCACCATGTCGAGAGCCTGCTCGTTGTTCTCCACCAGCTGCGGCTGTGTGGGGTCCTGCACGCGCGAGATGCCCGGAGGCAGGATGTAGTTGACGGGAGTCTTGTCGTTGTTCTCCTCGATGTTGACGGCACTCACGGCCATATAGCCCGAATTCGAGGCGCTCGGGGTGAGGTTCTGCGTATACACGCGCCATTCGCCCCTCACCAGGTCGAGACTGCCGAAGCGGAGCACGATGGGCTTCTTGAAGTTGGTGAGGAACATACGCATGAAGCGGATGGAGGTGAAGTCGCTGATGGAGCCCACGCGCTGCTCAAACCTGTCGATGGGGATGCGGAACTGGTACCACGTCACCTTGTAGGGCTCGCCGTTGCGCAGCGTTCCCGACCCCTCACGGCTGTCGACGATGAAGTTGTGGCCCACCACGAGGTCCTCGGGCCTTATCGACACGTGGTACTGGTAGTATTTCTCATACTCGTTGAGGGTGTAGTCTTGGTTGATGTCCTCCACGTCGGGGGTGGTCTTGTACGACGTGTCGTACGACTCGCTCCGCGTGTCGGAATCGGGCGAGTTGCCCTGCGGGTTGTTGATGTACTTGTAGCGCCGGAGGATGGAGGCCTGCATCTGGTCGTAGTCGCGCCCGCGGAAATAGTGGTAGTTGTCGTTGGCAGGGTCGCTGAAGATGCTGTCGTAGACCTCGGGGCTTACCTTCGACTGCACGCTGCTGAGATAGTCCTTATAGTAGTCGTAGGTCTGCTCCTCGGCGTCGGTGAGTCCGTTGAAGCCCACGTCCTGCAGCAACCTCGAGCCCGAGGTGGTGACGAAGGCGTAGGGCTCATTCGACTGGTTGGGCACCTTTCCCCACTGTGTGAGCGAATAGGTGGTGGCGCCGTTCACCGGCATTCCGCTCTCGAAGAATTTCTTTCCGTCGCGCAGCACATCCTCGCTCACCTCGCCCAGGTTGATGTAGAAGTCGCCGCCATATTCGGAGGCGTCGCCCTGCTCATTGGTGTAGACAAAGGGGTCGAGCATCCAGAACTCGATGTACTCGATGTTGGCAGTCTCGAAGTCATTGGTGTCGAGCTTGCGCATCATGCCACCCCATTTGCTGGTGGGGTTGGTGAGCGTTCCGTCGGAGTTGAGGTCGGGATTGAAGTTGTAGGGACCGCGCTCGTTGGGATAGTAGGCCAGGTTGAGCACCGGCAGCGTGGAGGTGGCTCCACTGTAGCTGCTCTGGTCGCGGTTGGGATAGAGCTCGCGCACATACACCTCGCGCACGTAGTGGTTGGAGAGCTGGTCGAGGTCGCTCTTGATATGGCCAGGGGTGAGCGACGAGCTGCGCCTGGTGAAGAGCGGGTCGATGTTGTACCATGCCAGCAGACTGCGGTTGAAGCCGCTGGAGAGCCCGGTCTTGTCCTTGTGCTCGCCAAACATGGTGGGCACGCTCGAGATAATCCACGAGGTGGGTGCCGACACGTCGATGGTGTTCTTCGTGTTCTCGAAGTCGTCGAGATACGAGGCGTTGTCCTGCGTGCCATGCGCCTGTCCGGCGATGAGCTGGGCGAACTCTGCCGAGAGCTGTATGTTGGAGGGCTGGGTGACATGGAGCAGCGGCACCTTGTTGAGCAGGTTGGTGAGCCACTGGCTCT
This sequence comes from uncultured Prevotellaceae bacterium, assembly GCA_900320585.1. Classification (GTDB taxonomy): domain Bacteria; phylum Bacteroidota; class Bacteroidia; order Bacteroidales; family Bacteroidaceae; genus Prevotella. The sequence continues at coordinate 12,919 of ONSV01000070.1, forward strand.
CCTTCTTCCAGTTCAGGTTCACGCCCCACAGGGTGTTGTTCAGAGGCTCGGCTCCCATGGCCACCTTGGTGGTGAGCGCCTGCTCGGAGAGATGGCGGAGCGTACCGCTCATCTGGAAATTCTTGCTGAAGTCGTATTCCCAGTTGATGCCGAACATAGTTTTCCTCGACTGTCCGTAGTCGGTGTTGCTCTCATAGGTTGCCCTCACGTCGGTCTGTGCGTCGAGGATACTCTGGTTGATGATGGTCACCTCGCCAGCCGAATAGTCGACGGTATAGTCGACGCCCTCGGTGAGCTCCACGCTGCCGG
>ONSV01000086.1 GCA_900320585.1 uncultured Prevotellaceae bacterium
GGTCGACCCACTTCTGAATGGCTCCCTGCATCTTCACTTTTTCCATCCAGTCGACATCATTGGCAGTTGCCTTGAAATATGGTGAGCGCTGCACGATGGCATCAATCTCTTCCTGTGTGTAGCGCTTCTCTGTGTCGATACCATTGAGGCGCATCCAAGTGAGGAATTTTGGATGATAGACGATGTATTCTTCGAATGAATCGCCAGTCTCGTCAGTGAAGTCCACATGGACATTGGGGTCGTTGGGGTTAACTTTGCGACGACGCTTATAGACAGGCATGAAGACAGGCTCGATACCCGATGTAGTCTGGGTCATGAGACTGGTGGTTCCTGTAGGTGCAATCGTGAGACATGCAATGTTGCGACGTCCATACTTCACCATATCCTCATAAAGCTGTGGGTCTACCTGCTTGATGCGGTTAACAAATGGATTGTCCTTTTCGCGCTGTGCATCATACACCTCGAAGGCGCCACGTTCCTTTGCCATCGCTACCGAACTGCGATAAGCTTCTACGGCAATCGTCTTATGGACTTCGGTTGAGAAGTAAGTTGCCTCTGGTGTGCCATAAGTCAAACCTAATGCTGCCAACATATCGCCCTCAGCGGTGATGCCCACTCCCGTGCGCCGTCCCAGTCCGCTCTTATGGTAGATTTTCTCCCACAGGTGATACTCTATACGCTTCACCTCATCGTCTTGAGGGTCGCTCTTCACCTTTTGCATGATGCTCTCGATCTTCTCCAGCTCGAGGTCCACGATATCGTCCATGATGCGCTGTGCGAGGGCCACATGCTTTTCGAACTTGTCGAAATTGAACGTAGCCTCAGGAGTGAAGGGATTGTCGACATACGAGTAGAGGTTGATGGAGAGAAGCCGGCACGAGTCGTAAGGACAGAGCGGTATCTCGCCACAGGGATTGGTAGAGATGGTGCGGAAGCCCAGGTCGGCATAGCAGTCGGGGATGCTCTCACGGATGATGGTATCCCAGAAGAGCACTCCGGGTTCGGCGCTCTTCCATGCATTGTGCACGATTTTGGCCCATAAGTCCTTGGCCTCAATGGTTTTCGTGAAAACGGGGTTGTCGCTGTCGACAGGGAACTGCTGCACATACTGCTGCTTGTTGACAGCCGCCCTCATGAACTCATCGTCGATACGCACCGACACGTTTGCACCGGTCACCTTGCCCTCTGTCATCTTGGCATCGATGAAAGCCTCGCTGTCGGGATGCTTGATGCTCACGGAAAGCATCAGAGCCCCCCGTCGCCCATCCTGTGCCACCTCGCGGGTGGAATTGCTATAGCGCTCCATAAAGGGCACGAGACCCGTACTGGTGAGCGCGGAATTGTTGACGGGCGAACCTTTCGGCCTGAGGTGCGAGAGGTCGTGTCCCACCCCACCCCGGCGTTTCATGAGTTGCACCTGCTCCTGGTCGATGAGCATCACGCCGCCATAGGAGTCGGCATTGCCATCGAGTCCCACGACGAAACAGTTGGACAACGACGCCACCTGGAGGTTGTTTCCGATGCCCGTCATCGGGCTGCCCGCCGGTATCAAATACCTGAAATGGTCGAGCAGCTCGAAAGCCTGCTGGGCGGAAATAGGATTGGGATATTTGTTCTCTATGCGTGCTATCTCGTTGGCGATACGCCAATGCATGTCCTCGGGCGACTTTTCGTAGATATTCCCAAAGCTGTCTTTCACGGCGTATTTGTTCACCCAGACACGTGCGGCAAGTTCGTCGCCTGAGAAATAGTCGAGCGAAGCGGCATAGGCTTCGTCATAGGAGAAGGTTTTCTGCTGGTTCATGCTGCATTGGAAGTGGGGTCGTTGCCCCACGGAAAAGAAGTTAGACAATGATGGGCATCAGTTATCATTATTGAGAAACAAGGCCCACCGGTAGGATTGATACGGATTGCAAATCTACAAACTTTTTATGAGAAAGAGAAAAGAAAGGCAAGAAAAAAAAGCAAATGTCCCAAGAAACATGAAAAGATTTTTGGTAAACAATGAAATACAAAACGTTGCGCGAAATATTTGAAAAATTGCTTTAATTTATTATTTTTAAATTATTATTTTTTATATAATTATAAGTGTATATTCAAGTATTGCTCGAATGTTGTTATATGATTTTTGCGGAAACTTTTGCAAAAAGTCATCGTAAAAAGTTATCCCAAACAGAACTTTCACCGACCGTTTGGGATGCTTTGGATTGTGATTTTGTACATTTGTTATTCCCCGAATCTCGAGTTGACATCTCCACCCTGAGAGCATCTTCACTGTTGCGAATGAAAAAAATAAGCTTTCAAGTACACGTATTTCAAGAATTTGGCGTATTTTTGTAGAGCATTGGCACGACCCCCTAAAGGAAAGTTCCAACCAGTAGCCTGAATGAAGACGACGCGACATCACAAAACGAGAGGAATGGCCACTGGCCTGGCCTGTCTGTTGGCAGCGATGCTGCTGACGGGCTGCGACCGTGCCATGCTCCGCCGTGTCATCGACATGCTGGGCCATCGCGACAAGAGCAAGCCCGCCGTCTATCACGACTACGAGGGTTACAGTCCAGGTCTGCGCAAGAGCCACGTGACCGAGGAGTTCTCGCGCTACCACTATTATATTGCCCCAGACGAGGTTGCCGCGCCCGACCCCGACCCCGACATCTATTTCCGTCAGGATTACGATGAAGTATCGCCCCAGGTGTCGTTCGACGAGGAGCAATACTGGCGCGACCATCCCCTGAACCTCGACGACACAGAGGTAGTGACAGGGGACTGAACGCCACAGGCCATTTCCAAGCCATCATCCACTGCATGACATGAAGACAACTATTCTGACCATTATCATATTGCTATGCAGCCTCTCCGGGCACTGCAGGCCGGGAGATACCATTCTCCCCATTCCCACCTGCGAGGCAGGGGAAAGCCTGCCTCAGAAGCCTGTCGAGGGCAAGCGGTTGCGCGTGGGCGTGGCGTTAGGAGGTGGTGGTGCGAGAGGAGCCGCCGAGGTTGGCGTGCTGAAAGTGATAGAATCGATGGGCATCCCCATTGACTATATCGCCGGCACGAGCATCGGCTCGATAGTGGGCGGTCTCTATGCCATTGGCTACGACGCCCAGGCACTCGACACCATTTTCCGCCGCCAGAAATGGCTCTCGCTGATAGGCGGCCGCAACGACAAATACAGTGGCGACATTTTCAGGCAAGAAGGCAACACCACCTATGTCTTCGGTTTCCCCATCAACCGTGGTAGGAAAGCCAGCGACAACGAGGGGGCCTATGGCATAGGCCTGAGCGGAGACAGCATCACCACGATGCTCGACAGTCTGACCCGCCGCTACGACGGAGTGAGGAGTTTCGACGACCTGCCCATCCCCTTCCGCTGCGTGGCCGTAGACATCAAGACCCATAAGGAAGTGATCATGGACAGTTGCGAACTGGAGCTGGCGATGCGTGCCAGCATGGCTATCCCCGGTGCCTTCAAGCCCGTGAGATGGAAAGGGCACACCCTTGTTGACGGCGGCATGCTCAACAACCTGCCCGTCGACGTGGTGCTGGCCATGGGAGCCGATGTGGTGATAGCCATCGACCTGGAGCAGGAAGACCACGAAGACCGTGACTTCTCGTTGAAAGAGGAGTTTGGCATTGGCGGTCTGCTCGACTGGTTGGTATCGCGTCCCGACTGGAAGAAGGCCAAGGAGAACCGCGAGTTGGCCGATGTGTACATCCGTCCCCAACTGCTGGAGTTTGGCGTGTCGAGCTTCAGCGAAGAGAGCATCGGTGCGATGATAGAGCGAGGCGAGAAAGCCGCCATGAAGGCGAAGAACGACCTGAAGCGGCTTCGCGACCGCATCTTTGCTCCAGAGACCCACTGACCGTCTTCTGAAGCCCGCCTGTTCCAGTGCACATCCGGCACGCCCCTGCACGCCAACCAATATTAACAACATACAATAAAAACGAAATCACATGCTGAGCATCCGGAAACATATACTCTGCGCGGGAATAGCAATTCTCTGCTTCTTGGGCGCCAATGCCCAGGACGGAATGTCGCGCAGCGCCACCGAAATCATCAACGACATGTCGCCTGGCTGGAACCTGGGCAACACCTTCGAGGCCACCACCAGTTGGACAGGCGGTGCGCTATGGAACAACAAGGGAGGCCTTGCCGCCGAGACAGGTTGGCAGGGCACGAAGACCACCCAGGAAATCATCACCTATGTGAAGAGTCTGGGATTCAAGAGCGTGCGCATGCCCTGCGCATGGGCTTTCGGCCATATCTCCGACGCCACGACCTACCAAATAGACGCCGCATGGCTGTCGCGGGTGAAAGAGGTGGTGGACTACTGTATGAACGAAGGACTCTACGTGGTGCTCAACGACCATTGGGACGGAGGTTGGCTGGAGGAGCACATCAAGGACACCAATCCCACCACCATTGAGAACAACAAGCATATCCTGAAAACCCTCTGGACCCAGATAGCCGAGACCTTCAAGGACTACGACGAGCATCTGCTCTTTGCCGGACTGAACGAGCCCAATGCCGACAACCAGTCGGCCACCAACAACCTCATCCAATACAACCAGGCATTCGTCGATGCCGTTCGCGCCACCGGAGGCAACAACGCCCTGCGCGTGCTCGTGGTGCAGGGACCGTCGACCAACATCGACCACACCTGCAACTTCATGTCGGGCAAGATGCCCACCGACGTTGTGGAAGGCAAACTTGCCATCGAGGTTCACTACTACAACCCATGGCAATTCTGGGGCATGGAGAAAGACGAGTCGTGGGGCAAGGTGTTCTACTACTGGGGAGAAGGCAACCACCATAGCGGTTCGCAGCACAACGCCACGTGGGGTGAGGAAGCCGAGATGAAGAGCCAGTTGCAGAAGATGAAGACCCACTTTGTGGACAAAGGTTACCCTGTGGTCATTGGTGAGTTTGGCGCCAACTGGCGCGACCTCTCGGGACTTGCCGGCGAAAGCCAGGAGAAGCACAACGCCTCCATCAAGTCGCACTACCGCGAACTGCACCGCCTTTGCAAGGAGATGGGTGGCATGGTGCCCATGACGTGGGACACCAACAGTCCGAACCAGAACGGCACCAAGGGCACGATGACCATCATTGACCGCAGTCGCCTGAACGTGTTCGGCACCTATGCCATGGAAGGCATCAACGAGATTTACCCCCGTCCCTCGGAAGACGGCATCAGCTCCAACATCATCACTCCCTCCGGCGGCAATGACATGTACACCCTTCAGGGTATGCGTGTTGACGCCCCGCGCCACCCCGACAAAGGTATCTATATCAGGAACGGGAAGAAATACGTGATCAAATAATATATATGCGATAATCGCGTTTTTATGTAGAAAAAAGAAAAGAATATGTGTGGAATAGCAGGAATCATACGTTATCATGGCGAAGCCGATGAGCAAGCCATCAGGGAAATGAACGACAGGATGACACGTCGCGGTCCGGACGACAGCGGTGTGTTTGTGAAAGGCCATGTGGCCCTGTCGCACCGCCGGCTCTCCATCGTCGACATCAAGACCGGCCATCAGCCCTTGACCATCGACAATGGCAACATCGTCATCGTCTACAATGGCGAAATCTACAATTTCCAGGAATTGCGCAAGGATTTGGAAGACCAAGGCGCAACATTCTACACCAACAGCGACACCGAGGTGGTGGCTCAGGCCTATCTCCACTACGGCATCCGTGCCTGTCTGGAGAAACTGGAAGGGATGTATGCCTTTGCCATTTACGACCAGCGGAGCGATGAGGTGCATATTGCCCGTGACTGTTTCGGGGAGAAGCCGCTTTACTATATCCAGGACGAAGACGGCTACCGTTTCGCCTCCGAGCTCAAGGCGTTCAATCCCCGCGAGCAACATTTCGCCATCGACAAGAGGGCCCTGAACCTTTTCCTCAGCCTCGACTACATCCCTGCTCCCTACTCCATCTACGAGCCTGTGCGCAAGATGATGCCTGGCACCTGGACCACGATTGGCAGTGACCACACCCCAACCACCCATACCTACTACCGTTTGCAGGAAACCATCCAGCCACAGGACATCACCGAAGAGGAAGCGAAAAAACGGCTGAGGGAGTTGTTGACCGACTCGGTGAAGAAGCGCCTGGTGGCCGACGTGCCTGCGGGAGCCTTTCTTAGTGGCGGTATCGACTCCAGCATTGTTTGCTGCCTGATGAACCAGTTGTCTGACGAGCCTATCCGCACCTTCTCCATCGGTTTCAACGAGCGGGAGTGCGACGAGACCCACCGTGCCGAGTTGCTCGCCCGCCACATCGGGTCGAAGCATACGAAGTACATCCTCGAATACAAGGATGTGATTCACGACCTTGACGATTTGCTCGCCTATTACGACGAGCCCTTTGGCGACTCCTCGGCCATACCCTGCTATTACGTGTCGAAGTTGGCCCGCAAGGACGTGAAATTCGTTCTCACCGGCGACTGTGCCGATGAGCTGTTCGCTGGCTACGAGAAATACCTTGCCGACTACTATTCACGTCGTTACAAGCGCGTGCCCAAGGTGCTGCGCATGATTTTCGAGAAGATGGTAGACTACTGTCCGATCAACGGCTACACCAACAACCTGCTCAGAAAGGTGAAGAAGATTATCCGCTCGTCGCAGAAAAGCGGTTTTGGTCTCTACTACGACATGCTCTGCCTGGGATTCAGCGACGACCAGCGCAAGACATTGCTCACCCCTGATGTCTACCAGGACATCAAGCCCCTTTACGAGAAACGCTACGATGCCATCAGCGACCGTTTCTCCTATCTGCAGAAACAGCAGCTGCTTGATGTGGAGAGCCTGCTGGAAGGGTGCATGTTCCCAAAAGTCGACCGTGCCTGCATGTACAACTCGCTTGAGAACCGCGCGCCATTCATCGACAGCCGCATTCTGGAACTGGCGCTGAGCATGCCCGACGGCCTGAAGCAACATGGACGCAACAAGAAATACATCCTGAAGGAGACCTTCAAGGACCTGTTGCCCGAGGCCACCATCCACTTTTCCAAAAAAGGTTTCGACGTGCCCGTGGACCACTGGTTGCGTGAAGACCTGCGCGAAGACGTGGAACGTCTGACCAGCAAGGAACACATCGAACGGCAGGGTCTCTTCAACTACGACTTCATCCAGCATATCCTGCACGAGCACTTCACGGGTAAAGAGAACCACAAGAACAAGCTGTGGAACCTCTATGTATTCCAGAAGTGGTACGAGCAGATATATGGTTGATCAGGAGTTCAGAAGTTCAGTCATTACTCTTGAACTTCTGAACTCCCGAACGAATTGTTGTCAGCAAGCTATTTCGTCGAGCTTACCGGTTTTGGAGTCGATGATGAATCCGCGAACTACGATGTCGTGTGGCACGAGCGGATGAGTCTTGATGGTCTCCACGGTCTTGCGTACCGACTCGGGCGTGTCTTTGAATCCCTCAAGCCATGTATTCAGGTCGATGCCACACTTGCGGATAGTGTCGAGCGTCTCTTCCGCTATTCCCCGTCTGGTCATCTCATGATGGAAATGGTCGAAACTCATGTGGCAGGCCCCACAATTCGAATGGGCCACCACCATGATTTCCTCCACACCCAATTCGTAGATGGCCACGATGAGGCTTCGCATGGCTGAGTCGAAGGGAGAAATCACCAGTCCGCCAGCGTTCTTGATTATCTTCGCATCGCCGTTCTTCAGTCCCAGCGCTGCAGGAAGCAGTTCGGTGAGTCTGGTGTCCATGCACGAGAGCACAGCCAGTTTTTTGTCAGGATATTTGTCGGTGATGTACTTCTCATATCCTTTTGAGTCCACGAATTGATTGTTGAATTGGATAATTTGGTCGATCATAGGCTTAAATGATTAATTGATTCGTTAAGGTTTGTCTTCGGTATCACTCTATCCCCAGGAGCTGCAGTATCCAGGGGGCAATGGCAGTCTGCCGGATAACATCCTGACGGGCAGGACTGATGCCGGCCCCATAGGCGATGAGCGTAGTGGCATCCTGCCCGCTCAGGAATCCGTGCGTGCCGCCCCTACGCAGTTCCACCACCTCGCCCGTGCGGTTGTTGGTCATCGCCACCCCCACTATGGGCTCAAGCGCCAGGACCACTGCAGGGTCGGCCCCTTTCTCTACGAGTTCCTCTTTCTCCACAATGCGGAATAGCCGGCGCTGGTCGTCGGGAAGGCTGTCGAGCATCTGCCTGACGCGCCTTAGCGTTTTCCTGTCATTGCCCTTGCGCAGATAGAGGAAACAAGTGTTTCCCCCAACATAGAAGCACGCCTTCCACTCACCTACGGGCTGCGGGCTGAGCATACCCGCCTTTGTGAGCCACACGTTGGGACTGAGCGTCTGGTTATAGTCGCAGAAGCCATGGTCGCCAGTGACAATGACCACCGTACTGTCGAGGCGGTGGGTGAGCCTGAGGTTCTCGATAATGGTGCCCACGGCATGGTCGGCACTCGCCATATCCTGAAGGATCTGCTGGCTCTGCGTGCCCAAGGCATGCTGGCTGTAGTCGGTAGTGATGAGGTGGATGGTGGTAAGCCGTGGCTGGTAATGGTTCATCAGGTAATTGGCCATTGCCGCAGTACGTCCATCGCGCTGCAGCGACCCCGCCTGATAGGTGATGGTGTCGAGTTTTCCACAAGCATTCTGTTCCAGTTCGTCAAGAATGCCCAGTGGTGTGCACGAAGGCTTGATATATTCCATCTGGTCGCAACTATAGTCAAGTGACCAGAATTCTGGCACGTTATAATCGATGTATGGGCTGTTGGTGGACGTGGGCCAGAAGAGCGATGCCGTCTTCAGCCCTCTCTCGTGCGCCCGTTGCCAGATGGTAGGCACGGCTATGCTGTCGGCATACCAGTAGCTGATGCGCGCCGTGTCCTTGTTCCACAAGAACGGGCGGTTGTAGAATACCCGGTGCCGGGCCGGCACCTCGCCAGTGACGAGGGTGGTGTGCGACGGATAGGTGGCTGCAGGCGGCACACCGATTACCTTACTTATGCGCAGACCCTCCTGGCTCATCATCTTCAGGAATGGCGATGGCATGAGCGGGTCGTCGACCATCTCGGCCCGCAGTCCGTCGATGGTGATGAGGACCACGTATTTCGGATGGACGCCAAGCGAGGTCTGAGCCTGTAGTCCCAGACATATGACGCCGACCATCAGCGTCATCACCAGGCGAGAGAGAGAAGAACGTCGGCACATAGTTGGTTATTCAAAAGGTGCCACATCGGCCGAACGGGCATTCTGCACGATGACACGGTTCATATTATATTTGATGGTCACGGTCTTGGCATTGTCGTCGATGGTGAAGTCGTCGAGACCATAATCCAGCGGTACGAAAGAGGGAATATAGGCCTCGGTAAAGTTGGACGCATTCGAGACATTGGCCGCCTCCACCTCGCAGAGCGGAAGCCGGATACCCAGGTCGGCCGGACGCCGCCCTTCTGCGAAGAATATCTCCTGGCGCATGAGGTAAAGCAGTTCGAGCGCGCTGTCGTGACTGTCGAGTCCATCGATCATCGCCTGCGTGACCGAAGTGCCTGATATATAAGGTATGGAGATGAAGAAGGGCGGTCGACGGTCGATGATGAGTCCTACGCGCAAGGAATCGCTTGGTGAGGCCTGCACCCGATAGGCCGGGTCGTTGGGAAAAGCTTTCAGTCCACCATTATAGCGTCCCTCGAGTTGGTCGTTGATGCCGGTCTGCACCGGGCGGCTTTTCACCAGAACGAGCAGGTTGGAGAGCTGTGTCTTTGCCTCACCGAGATTATTGGCAGCCAGAGCCGCCTCTGCTAAAATCAAGTAGTCTTCCTCGGCTTTCGCAATGGTGATGGGGCACTGCTCATCACTGTTCATCTGGAAGTATTTCGGGTCGAGAAAATCGAGTCGGGGCAATGGTTGGAACCAGTCGCTCCAGATGGCCTCCTGTGCACCGTTGAGCACCCCGTTCTTGTTATCGAACCTCACCTGCCTATAGAAATTGGCCGAGGCCGCAAGAGCCTGACGGGCATGGTCGGCAGCCATCTGGCTGTTTCCCAGCCGGTGGGCAGCACGGGCATAGAGCGTGTGGACGAAAGCCATGTCGTCATTGCTCTTTGCCAGGGGGAGCGCCTCGTCGAGCACCTTGATGGCTTTCTCGAGTTGACCGCCCCACTCCACGGCCTCGCCACCATTCTCGACAGGCAGGGCGCGGAAGAAATCGCCCGCCAGCAAGAACGAGTAGGCCTTGATGTAAAGCAGGTGGAACCGCTGTGCGTCGTTGGCGTTGGGATCGGCCCCCGCCACTTTTGTCAATCCGTAGTCGGCCATCTCGCGCAGAGCCCCCACGTGGCGCTGCAGTTTGGTGACATCGGCATCGGTATAGAGCAGTTGTGGCACGTCGAACACCTTGCTCGACCGTGTGTAGTTGTTGAAATAGTTGTCGGAAAGGATTTCCATGAGTTCCACGAAGTCAGACATGTGCAGCGCGAACTCCTTCTCTGCGCCATTTACCCACGTCTCCATTGGGTTGTCGGACCTCAGGAACGTCGACTCATCGACATTGGGGTTGATGATCTCGTCGGGCGTCACCAGGTCGCAACTTCCCAGCAACGCCACAGCCATCATGATGGGGATATATCTTGGTTTCATCATCTTCGTCTTTATTCCATTGCTTATGCACTTATTTTTATGAGCAACACACTAAAAGGTCAGTTTTGCCGTGAGCACATACTGCCGCGGCAGACTATAGCTGCTATAGCTGAGTCCGCCGGTGGCCACTGCGCCCTGGGTGCGCGCACCCGAGAGCACAGCCTCGGGGTCCACACTGCTGCTGGTGATAGAGATGGGGTTATAGACATTGAACGCCAGGTTGAGCATTCGCAGCACGAAATTGGGGAATGCGAACGTGTAGTCGACCCCGATGTTACGGATTTTCAGAAAGTCGGCCTTCTCGACGAAGAAGTTGGTGAAGTTGAGCCACGTCTTCGCCTGGGTGGTTCCTTCGAGTGCCGCCTGTGGAATGGCATCGTCCTTGATGTTCTTGGCAAACCTGAACTGCCGGTCGAAGGAGTGCACATAAGCCCCCGTCTGGTAGTCGCCAGTGAGCGTGAAGTTGAGCTTGCGCCAATGGGCCGAGATGGCGAAGTTGCCATAGACGGTGGGGATGGTGCGTCCGAGGTCTTGGTTGTAGAGAGTCTCTTTCACCGTGCCGTCGGCGTTGAGCGTGGTGGCCGTGCCCCGGAGGAATCCCACCGACTTACCCTCCTCGACCATGGTGACGATGGTGCGCGACGAGAATCCGCCGATGGCGAAAGGCACGACGCCTCCTGTGGAGAGCACTTTGTTGGTGTTGGAATTGAGCGAGCCACGCAGACTCAGACCCCACTCCTTGTTGTCGATGATGTTGACACCGAAATAGAACTCGAATCCCTTGTTGCGGATTCTGCCGATATTGGCAAGGTAAGAGCTGCTCTGTCCCGACGACGGCAATGTGGGCACGCTGAAAAGCGCATCCATCGTGATGGCATTGTAATAGGTCAGTCCGAGATTGAGCACATTATGGAAGAACGCGCCTTGGAAACCGATCTCGCGCGAGTGTTTCTTCTCGGGTCCCAGATTGGGGTTGCCGTTCTTTCCAAACG
>ONSV01000084.1 GCA_900320585.1 uncultured Prevotellaceae bacterium
ACCTCCTGGTGAACAACCCCCACAAGACCTCATTTTATCTGCGTGCCGGCATCCCCGTCATCGTGTGGGCAGAGTCGGCCATGGCTCCGTTTATTTTGAAGCATGGAATGGGCATTGTCATTCATTCCATACGAGATTTGAAAGTCATCCTGTCCAGAATGTCGGATGAGACCTATTCAAGCTTGAAGAAGAACGCCATCCATTTCTCCGAGCTTCTTGGCAATGGCACCTACACTCACCGCGCATTCGAAGAGGCCATGAGGAGAATATAGTTTACAGGAGTTCAGGAGCTGCAGGAGTTCAGAAGTTCAGACAACAACCCTAATTTACCTCATCATGTTGAATGGTGGTGAGTTGGAGTAATGTCTGAACTCCTGTATTTTCTGAACTCCTCTCAATTTGAGAATAATGATGATTATGCCACAAGATATGGGGAAAAAGAATAATTTTGCATGCCAAGCAAATCTATAAATAGAAATATGAGTATGAAAATAAATGCACTTTTGATGAATGTTGCCGACAACGTGGTCACCACTGTCACAGAGATAGCCCAGGGAGAAGACGTATGCTTCATGAAAGGCGGCGAGTTCGTTGCTATCAAGGCCGTGGAGGATATTCCCTATTGCCACAAAGTGGCCCTTGACGACATGCCCGTGGGCGGCGAAGTGGTGAAATATGGGGAATGCCTTGGCCGCCTGGTGCAGCAAGTGGACAAAGGGGGTTGGGTGAACGACCAGAATCTGAAGAGCGAGCTGCGTGACTACGACAGCGAACTGGTGAGAGCCGGCTGGCAGATGTGTGCGGTGCAGTCGGAAGGCCAGCAGCCGAATCCTTTCCAATTCTGGGGATACCGCCGAACGGAAGGGCGCCCCGGCATCCGCAACCACATCTTGGTTCTGCCAACATGCGTCTGCGCCAGTGAGAGTTGCCGGATTGTTGCCAGTCAGATACGTGGTGCCGTGAACATCGTCTTCAACACGGGCTGTTCCGACGTGCAGGCCAACACCGACATGAGCCAGAAGATTCTGACGGGCTTTGCCTGTCATCCCAACATCTACGGGGTGGTGATCATCGGACTGGGTTGCGAGACCGTGCCTCACCGGAAGTTGAGGGAGAAAATCGGTTTGCTGACGCGGAAACCCGTCGTTTCCTTCGGCATCCAGGAGGAAGGGGGTACGCTGAAGACGATTGAGAAGGCCACCCGTGCTGCCCGACAGATGGCGCAGGAGGCCGGCATGCAGCAGAAAGAGCTGTTTGATGCCTCAGAACTCTATATCGGCATTGAATGTGGCGGTTCGGATGCCACGTCGGGCATCGCCAGCAATCCCTCGGTGGGCGAGATGAGCGACATCTTAGTGGATTTAGGCGCCACGACGGTGATGAGCGAGTCGATAGAATGGATTGGCGGTGAGCACATCCTGGCCAAGCGCGCTGCCACGCCCGAGATACACAACCAGATCATTGAGGTGTGCCGCGAATACGAGGCGCATCTCTCCGCTGGTACGGCCTACTGAGAAGGGAGCCGTGGTGATGGACACCGCCGGTTTCGACATCGCATCGGTCACCTCGATGGTGGCATCGGGCTGTCAGGCAATTGTATTCACCACAGGCCGGGGCACGCCAACGGGCAACGCCATTGCCCCCGTGCTGAAGGTGACGGCCAACGAGCGTACATTCCACATGATGGAGGACAACATGGACGTTGACCTCAGTGCCGTTCTACGGGGAGAGAAGACCATCCTGCAGATGGGCATGCAGCTTGTGGATACCGTTGCCGAGATAGCCAATGGCCGGATGACGAAGGCCGAGGCATTCGGCTTCTCCGACATTGCCGTCGACCACGTTTGCAGATTCGTATGACAACGTCTCTGGGCCAATAGCGCCCATGGGCAAACCACTTCTGGCATTCAATGGTGATACTGAGATAACGACAGAACATACACCTTTTCAAACAAGACTTCAATAGAATTCACATGAGCAGCCAACCCGACATTTCACTCCTCCGTCTGCAAGACGAAGACAGGGAGCTATTCATCCATGACAATCGACGGGCATTCAAATCTGCTCTCTTGGTTGTTGTCCTTTCCATGGCAATGGTTATGCAAACCATACCGGGAAGGGCACAAGGGTATAGGAATCCCGTACTTCCCGGGTTTCACGCCGACCCCAGTGTGTGCCGTGCTGGCAATGATTTCTATCTCGTCAACAGCACTTTCCAGTATTTCCCAGGAGTGCCGGTATTCCATAGCAAGGACTTGGTGAACTGGGAACAAATAGGCAATTGCCTCACCAGACCTTCACAGGTCGACTTGAAAGGAACAGATGGAAACAGTGGCATCTATGCACCCACCATCCGCTATAACAACGGCAGGTTCTATATGGTGACTACGGTGTTTCCCTCGCGCCGCCATTTCTATGTGTGGACAGACAATCCAGCCGGAGAATGGTCGGAACCCATCGTGATAGACTTTGCCATCGGCAGTTGTGACCCTACACTCTTCTTCGATGAGGGCAAGTGCTATTTCCTATGGAAAGAGGGTGACATCAAAATCTGCGAGATTGATGTGGAGACGGGCAAACAGCTTGGCGAAATCCATCACCTTGGAACAGGGCTTGGCGGCCGTTATCCAGAAGGACCGCATATCTACAAGAAAGACGGCTATTACTATCTGTTGTTGGCCGAGGGCGGCACGGAGCATGGGCATCATGTGAACATCCTTCGCAGCAAGAGTCTTTTTGGTCCTTACGATCCCAACCCAGCCAATCCCATCCTCTCTCATTTCAACATGAAGATGCAGAACAGCCCGATACAAGGACTTGGTCATGCCGACTTAGTGCAGGCGTCCGACTCCTCATGGTGGATGATCTGTCTTGGCTACAGGACCAGTGGATACCTGCAGCATGTGATGGGACGAGAGACAATGCTTGCTCCCGTGCAGTGGGACAAGGGAGAATGGCCGGTGGTGAACGGCGACGGCACGTTGCAGGCAGACATGAAATGCCAGACGCTCCCGTTGGTGCCACTGGCACAAGAGCCTGACAAAGAAGAATTCAATCACATCAAACGCAGTGCCCCAAAAGACAGTTACCACTCATTAGGTCTGCCTATGGGATGGATGAGTCTGTGCAATCCAGACTATGCCAAATATTCCCTGACCGACCGCAAAGGATGGCTCAGGCTCCATCCAAGCACCACAGACCTCAGCGATACCGCGTCGCCCACCTTCATTGCCCGCCGACAGACGGAACTGACCTTCTCGGCAACAGCGCTGTTCGACTGCTCTCACCTCTGTGAGGGAATGCAAGCCGGCATCACAGCCTATGCCGCTCCCCTGAACCACTACGATGTGGTGGCCGAGAGAAGAGACGGGAAGATTTTCGTCAAATCGAATGTGAGACTGGGACAGACCAGTCATGTAGAAAAAGAAATACTGCTGACTGGCGACCATGCATATCTGCGTATCACCTCCGACAAGGATTTCTACTATATGCTGGCATCATCAGACGGCGTCAACTTCACCCAATTGGCCAAGATGGAATACCGTTTTCTCAGCACAGAGACCATCGGTGGCTTCACTGGTGTCATGCTTGGACTCTTCGCACAATGCAGCCAAGAGGCAAACAATGGGTATGTGGATATCGATTGGTTTGAATACAAATAAGACGCGGCGAAGATAGGATGCGCCTCGGAAATGAAAATAAAAATCTTCTATTTTTATTTTGCATTTCTCTCGGCTTTCACTATCTTTGTGGAAATATTGTGTGTCTAATTTTAAAGAATCATTTTATGGAAAAAACATTAGTATTACTGAAGCCCAGTTGCGTTCAGCGTCAGCTGATAGGTGAGATCTTGAACCGTTTTGAGCGTCGCGGACTGCGCGTGGCAGGTTTGAAGATGATGCAACTCTCTGACGAGATTCTGCGCGAGCATTATGCCCACCTTGTAGACCGTCCTTTCTTCCCCTCTTTGGCAGCCTCCATGCAAGCCTCGCCGGTCGTGGCCCTTGCCCTTGAGGGTGTGGATGCCGTGCAGGTGGTGCGCACCATGACAGGCTCCACCAACGGACGTGAGGCTGCACCAGGAACCATCCGGGGCGACTATTCGATGAGCAATCAACAGAATATCGTGCACGCCAGCGACTCCACCTCGAATGCTGAGATAGAACTGAAGCGGTTCTTCCGCGACGAAGAGATCTTCGACTATGCCAGTGGTGCTTTCGGCTTCATCTATGGCGACGGTGAGGCAAAGTAAAGACTGGTGACCGAATGAGAATTGGAGGGACAGGCACTTGATTGCAATTATTCTATAAAAGTTGTGCATCCGCTCAACTTCATTTTAGAAAAACAAGTCAATCAAATACCAGTCCCTCTCATTCTAAGTTGTACTATTTTTTATATGAGAACCATTTTCATTTCTCTCTTGCTCCTACTGTCATTGACATCAATGGCACAGACAGAACATGTGAAATTCCTTGGAATTCCGCTGGATGGCACCATCCAGCAATTTGAGGAGAACCTGTCGGCCAATGGTTGCAGTTTTGACCAAGAGACCAGTAAATGGCTGCCCAAAGGGGCGAGGGCCTTCAAAGGCTCCTTTGCAGGGCACGATGCACGGCTGCTTGTCTTCTACGACGAAACGACCAACTGGGTTTACCAAGCGCAAGCCGTCATCAGTTGCCATGGTGAAGAAGCATGCGAAGAGGTGTTCAATGACATCAACAGTAAGTTCCAGGAAAAATATGGTGCGCTACTGTCGACCAAGAGCATCCAATACGGACATGATTCCTACGGCTATACCATATTGTCCGAACAACGGGTGGTGATGGGCGATGCAGGCATCTTCGTAACCAAAAACGAGAACACCCCCGACGAGTTTTCCGTGTATGTGCAATACACCGACACCGCAAACCTGCGCGAGCACGAGCGACAGGCTCCCGACAATAACGATTAATGAAGAAAGCCAGGAAAAAGAGAACTAAGACACCTTTCCTCCGCTAAAGCTAAAACCCTATTTCTTCTTCACTCCCCTTACGGGGTCTGCCTCCAATGGATGGTCTGGCCATGAATGCTTCGGATAGCGGCGGCGCAACTCTTTGCGCACCTCGAAATAGGTGGATTGCCAAAAGCTGTGCAGGTCGGTGGTGAGCTGCACAGGCTTGAAGCCCGGCGACAACAGTTCCATCAATACGGGAGAGCCGTCCACCCGTGGCGTATCCAGCAGGCCGAAGCACTCTTGCAAGCGAACCCGTAAGACCGGTACTTCGGCACCTATACGGTAGTCGAGCCGTATACGGCTCCCTGTGGGGACAACGATATGCGTAGGAGCCAGTTGCTCCACCATCTTCTGCTGCTCATAAGTGAGCCGGCTCCAGACGACCTCGCAAAGGTCAGTCTTCTTCAGTTCGCTCGTTGTCGTTGCCTTGCCGATGAAGAGAGGTCCCCACTCCATTGCGCTCCTGCAGATGGTCTCCGTGTCAACAGGCGGAAGAGACAATTCTGGATGACGGGTGGCAACAAAAGCGATTCTCCGCTGCAAGTTGCGCACCTCGTCCGAGAAATCCAGCACCGACGGACCTTCTTTTGCAATCGCCTCACAGACAACCTGTTGTATCTTCTCGCGGGCACAATTTGGCAAGGGTTTCGAAGCCAACAGGATGGTTCCGATGCGGGTCTCTCTTCTGGCAACCACGGTTCCGGCCTTGCCATCCCAAAAGATGTTGTCGCGCTCAAGGGCATATTCCTTTAGGTCTGCCGGGTCGACGACACTGGCCAGAAAGACTTTCCCCACGCCACCCACTTTTTGGTGCATCGAAGCGATGGCAAGCCATTCGGCGCCAGCCATGGCATCCGATGCCTCAACCGCCACCAGTTCACCACCGGGCAGTTGGAAGACGCCGACGCCCTCTTTCCATGCCTTGCCGATACGCTCAGGATAGGCCGAAGCAAGCAGCGCACCCACCTCATAGGGGTTGACGGCGTCATTGTCGGCTTTGGTGTGTATCATGTCGGCATATTGACGGGCGATTTTCGCCATACGCCCCCATTGGCCGTACTTTCCGCTTCTGCGTTCCCTGCGGAGTGCGTCGAGCCGGCGGTCCATAGCGATGTCGCCATCTCCTGCCAAAGGATCCTTCTCCTCTATCAGTGCGGCGATGTCGGCAGCAAGCGCTTGCCGTTCCTTCGTGTCAGCCATCAGCAGCATTCGGGCGATACGTGGATGGCAAGGCAGTTTTGAGATTCTTCGCCCCCACTCCGTCGCCCTGCCTGCCTCGTCTGTCGCGCCAAGCGATGTCAGCAGCCTGCGGGCATGAGCTACAGCCGACTTTGCCGGAGGCGTCAGCCACGGCAGCCTCTCCACGTCGTGCTCGCCCCAGATGGCGGCATCGAGCACCAGCGAGCTAAGGTCGGCCTCCAGGATTTCCGGCATCCGCACGGCGGGCATCCACGACTCTGTGGCGGCAGTCCACAGCCTATAACACACGCCGGGAGCCACACGCCCCGCACGCCCCGTACGCTGCGTGGCCATATCCAATGAGATACGCACCGTCTCCAAATGGTTCAGTCCGCTGCGTGCGTCATACACCATCTTCCTGCAGAGTCCGCTATCGACAACCACACGCACACCCTCTATCGTCAGAGAGGTCTCAGCGATAGGCGTCGCCAGCACCACTTTCCGCTCACCCTCCCGGCTCGGTGCTATGGCCCTCGCCTGCTCGTCGTTGGAGAGCAAGCCATATAAGGCAAAAATCTTCGTCTCGCCAAGTCCACCCGAAGAGAGCATTTCCTGCACACGTCGTATCTCACCTTCGCCAGGCAGGAATGCCAGGATGTCGCCCTCGTGCGCACGGTGGGCCTGCAGGATGGCCTTGGCCACCATCTGCGACACGTTGAACACGTCGGCATCCTCCTCATTGCGGATGACCTCGACCGGATACATCCTTCCCTCGCTCGTCAGCACGGGGCAACGCAATGCATCTGTCAGGGCACCCGTGTCGATCGTTGCCGACATCACCACCAGCCGCAGGTCCTCTCTCAGCACATCCTGACACTGCCTGACCAGCGCAAACGCCTCGTCGGTGTTCAGGCTCCGCTCATGAAACTCGTCGAAGACAACCACCGCCACGTCTTCCAACGCAGGGTCGTCCAAGAGCATCCGCGTGAGCACTCCTTCTGTCACTACCTCAATACGCGTCTTCGGCGACACCTTGCTCTCAAACCGGATGCGGTAACCCACTGTCTCGCCAACCGACTCGCCAAGAAGCCATGTCATGCGTGAGGCGATTTGCCGTGCCGCCACACGCCTGGGTTCCAGCACAACAATCTTGCCGGAGCCTTCCTGCAACCCTTCCAGAATGGTCAGTGGAAGCACTGTCGACTTTCCGGCTCCGGGTGCAGCCGTCACTATCGCCGCCGTCTCACTCCGCAGAGTATCATTCAGCGGTTTCACCAATGCTGCGACAGGCAGGGTGGCCAGTTCTCTTTTTAGTCGTTCGGTCAATTCAGCCATACTATCATCTCAGTTCTTCAAGAGTCCCTTTCGCCTCTTCCATCTCACGGACAGTGCCACAACAGAAGGCATGGAGCCGATGGCCCATGGCCTTCTTCATGATGGCATAGGCAATGTCGCCCGTGCAATGGCTGGTGTGAAATACCGTCTGGGGATAATTGTCTGCAAGTCTCTGGGCGAGACCTACCAGTTCGTCTCTCGTCTCATGGCCGTCAAGCAGGTGGAATCCTCCCACGACAGACCTGACAGGCCAGGGGCATGCCGCCAGGATATTCTCCAAACCACTATGTGCGCAGCCAGTGAAAAGCAATCCACCGGTATAGAGCGCCATCTCGTGCTGGAAATCATCGGGAGCGTAATTTCCCTCGGCATCCTTGATGAACAGATGCCGGTTGCCCTTGGGCATGGGGTGAGTGTGTGGAATATGAGCCATGACATGGATGCCATCGGCCACCTCACAGGTGTGGTCTACCATGAAGAGTCTCTCCCCTATTCCCTCAGGCCACATCGTGGTGATGCTGTGCAGGTCGTTCCTTCTGGAATAGAACATCCCGTTGACCGCCTCCGGTGAAACGATGACTTTTGCCCTCTTGTTGACTTCCATGAAATGGCGCAGTCCACCGGCATGGTCGCTGTGGCCGTGAGAGATGAAGACGTAGTCCACCGTCGCGAGGTCAACGTCCAACCGCCTTGCATTGCGGATGAACACATCACTGGCCCCAGTGTCGAGCAGGATGCGGTAACGCTCCGTTTCCAACAGGATTGACAATCCGTGCTCCGTCAAGAACGACGGGTCTTTTGCGCGGTTGTCTGACAACACAGTCCATTTCATAAACATGATATCTTGCAGTTTTTTCTCAATTACTCATTTTTGCGTTTCTCTCCCCAAACCAACCATTTGGAATATGATTTCACAATGACCGCTGATGGCATAGCGCCTTCGTTCAGAAACCATTGTCCAATTTTTCAAGGCGGCAAATAGAAGATGAAGCGCTTTTTCTGTATCTTTGCACTCACGTATATGCTATCAATAAATGGAACAATTCGAAAACCAATTGCATCATGACCAGCAACAGTTCCCTGCCAGCACGGACAATATGCAGGAAATGATCCGGGAACTACGTAGCTACGTCCATTCCAGATGGACAATGGGCGAATTGCACGGCATCAGCCATTGGGACAGGGTCTATGCCAACGGACAGCAGTTGATCACTCCTGACGTCGACCCCCTTGTCGTGGCCTTGTTCGCCTACCTCCACGACTCATGCCGCACAACAGACGGCTATGACACCTCGCATGGGAGGAGGGCCGCCGAATGGATTGACACGCTGAGAGACACTTTCCTGAAGCCCTTGTCAGACAAGCAAATGGAACTTCTGAAGACCGCCTGCCGCCTCCACACCACCACGACGATGACGGGAGACCCTACCATCGATGCTTGCTTTGACTCAGACCGTCTCGACCTATGGCGTGTAGGCATCAAGCCCGACCCGGAGAAGCTGGCGACAGAAAAGGGCAAGCAGATTGCGCGGAGCACGGACTATGCGGCACTAATGAAGTGAGCCCTCCTGCTGGACATGGGCCACATACACCTTGACGTATTTCCCGCTCCGGCTGTTGAAATAGATGGCGTCGCCAGCGTGGCTGTAGATGGGGTGCGGGTGTGCGTCCTGTCCCAGCCAGTCGCTGCGGTGCTTACACAGGGGAATCCACTCGAGCCTGCCCTCCTCCCAGTGTGGCACAACGCGTGAGATGTACTCGCCGTCTTTCTTGTGCGGGTCGGGGCCGTTGTCGGTGCTGTTCTCCCTGACGGCCTTGATGTCGTCGGGAAACTTGAAATAACCGTCGCAGCAGAGGTTCTGCTGGTGGTCCATGGTGAAATGCCCATAGGCGTTGTAGTCTTCGGGAAGGGCAATCTCCCAGTAGCGCTGGCTGGCCAGTTCGTATTTCCCCACAAGCGCGGGACCATTGGCATAGCCGCCGTGGTAAATGACCGTTCCACCGTCGTCGGTCCACATCTCATGGCATATCCAGTCGGCCGCCTTGCGCTCATGTCCACAAGTGTTGCCGTGGGTATCGGCACCCTCCTTCCGAATGCGGACGATGGTGTCGCTGCGGTGGTCGTACAGCCAGATGCGACGGATGCCGCAGTCGAAACTCGGCCATTCGTGGTTGAACATGATGAGTTCGGAATCGGCGGGATTGAACTGCACATGGGTAATCCAGCACAGGGGAACCTCCTTCTCATAGGCGAGCGCTCCCGTGGCAGTGTCGTAAACACAGAGATAGCTGCTCAACCGCTCATCCTGCACACGGCCGTCGATGTCGTAGACAGGCCGCCGGTCCAGTCCATATCCTTCCTTTTCGGGGTCGTAGTCCAAGGCCCTGCCGTCGGTCATCGGGACGCAGAGCAGTCTTCCATCGCTGCTCACATGGGTGAAGGCCGTTGTCCTGCCATCAGGCACCTTGTTGAGCACCTGGATGTTCTTGTCCAGTCCCACCTTGCAAATCTGGTTGTCCTGAATGAAGTAGACGACGTCGCGGGCACTGTCGAGGCACACGCTGGCCTTGCCCAGTCCCCTGCCGGGCTGGCCGTCGAAATAGACGTAGCTCTTCAGCGTGCCATTATGGTTGTCGGTGAGCCGTGTCTCCTCTCCCGTGGCCAGTTCCCTGACATAGACGTTGGGATGCCCGTCGCGGTCGCTGATGACATAGAGCCGCCGGTCGTCGCTGCTGAGTGAAGAGCAGGTGAAATAGAGCAGTTGGGTGTCGTATCCGCCCACTTCGCCCTCACATCCGCTTACAAGTATTCTTTCTTCCATAAAAATTTTTTTATGTGCCAAAGATACAAATAGTAAGGCAGAGAACAAAATGAAAGGCTCATTTTTTATCACTGAAACAAACGTACATATTTGGAATATCCGACAAAAACCACTATCTTTGCGGAAATTCCAAATACGCTAAGACAATGAAAAATTGGTTCATTTTTATTTTCGCCGCCATGCTGCTATGGCTTCCCAACATGGCCGGACAAAAGAAGAGTAACAAATCAAAAGCCACGACTCTCGAGGTGTCTTTCAACTACCAGAGGCAAGACGGCCCTGGGTCCAACCAGTATGCCGTTTGGATAGAGAATGAGAAAGGTGATATGGTGAAGACATTATTCGTCACCTCATACACCACCAAGGGAAGGACAAGAGGGAATGAGCAGCCCATGCGGGGATACATCAAACGACCCGCCTGTGTTCCGACATGGGTGAAGACAGCGAAAGCCAATGACCTGACCGACGTACAGCTTGATGCTTTCACCGGAGCCACACCAAAGGCCAGCGGCCTTCAGACCTACACATGGAACTTCACCGACCAGCAAGGCAATGCCGTGCCAAAAGGGAACTACCGTGTGAAAGTGGAAGCAACGCTCTTCAACGCCAGCACCATCACCTATATCGGTTCGTTCAACACCAAGGACAAGCCCGGGGAAATTGTCCTCACCTCACAACTCACCGAGCCTGACGAGAAACACAAGGATATGGTGACTGATGTGAAAGCGGAGCTGAAATGAGGACATCAAAGTGACGGCTGGCACAATCGGGCTCAAGCATAAATCCAATAACTCAGCAGAATGTTCACGGCCAACAGCAACAAGAAGGCAAAGACAAAAATCAACAGATTGACCGTATAATAGGTGGTGTGCCACCTCCTTGCCAACTCTTGCAAGTCGTGGACACAGCGGTCGAACGCTCTCTTAAAAGGAAGGCGATAACGACGGAGCATCCTGACGAATGCCCATACATAGACGAGGGCATACAGAACAAGGAGGCCGGTCAGCAGCAGGCGCGACATGGAAAAGCCTCTGCAGAGCAGCATCACCGACAAGACCGCTGGCAAGATGGCCGACAAGGTCAACACCCCACCTTGCAGCCATAGGTTGAACACGACCGATATCTGCTCGTAGGTGAGGCGGCACAGTTTGCCCAAGAACATGAGAAATCTCACGCATAAGACAAATGGCAGCGCTGCCAGGTCTGAAAACCGAAACTTGCCCATCGCTCAAAGATTATCTATTGATGTTTCACATTCGCTCCGCTTCTAACTCAACTTTCCAAAGTTGAGTCATCTACTCTTCTACAATGTCAGTTCTTCAACAAACCGCCTGAATTGGCATGCGAGGAAATCGAGCGATGCCTTCAGCCGGTGGTCATCGGGTACAAGGTGCAGGATGGTTCCCTCATGCTCTCTTGCGAACCGGATGCTATTCTCGCAGGGCACCACCTCGTCGTTGATGCCATGGGTAATCTCGACCTTGGATGTCAGCGGCTGATATGACTGTATCGTATATTCCTCCGATGGCATCCATAGTGCCGGAGCCATCAGGAACAGTCCGGCCACAGGCAAGCTGTTTGCCATCACCGTCGACACATATCCGCCCATGCTTGAACCTACAAGAACCACCTTTTGTGGTGGCATGTCCAGCTGCCTGAGGGTCGCATCGAGGAGGGCCACGCGCTCGCTGGCCGTGGCACATCTGCGGTAGTCGACAGAGATGGTGTGTAGTCCCAAACGATTGGCTTCTGCCATAAGGCGCTGGATTTTCGACCCCATTGGGCCGCTCTCTTTTCCATGAGAGAATACCACATAACTCAATTTCATCATTGCTTCTTGTTTTGCAAATTTTGTAGAAATTTTTCCAAGTGCGCTGAATGCCCGAAGATGCTCTTCCTGGTTGCTATCTCCGCCACCGCAAAGATACGGAAAAAACAGGAACAAGAAGAAAAAGAACGAGCAGATTTCGCATACAATCTTTCGACTCGGTATGAACCTTTGAAAGGCATCTTCATGCCATCTTTGGCCTTCATCTTCTTCAGGACAAGCCGGCTTTCGATTCCGTTGCCAGCGCAAAAGTGCGGATGGTGTTTCAGACGCTCCGTCACCTTACGACAGCGAAATTATAAAGAAAAAATGTAGTGGAGGGATTTTTTATAGGTATAAGAGGGAAAAAGAAGCAAATTGACTATATTTGCAACAGCGTAGCGAATGAAAGAGCGGGGCATGGAGACACAGATGTTGACAATACCCAAGCACATGCCGCAAGCGTATATGGACCTCTACCTGTTTGAAGCATAAGATGAGACAATTGGAACCCAACGGAGGAATACCCCGACACATCTTGCTGATGATGGCTGTGTTGGCAGGATTCACCGTGGCCAACCTTTACTACAACCAGGCGTTGCTGGAGTTGATCTGTCAGGGTATCGGCATCACGCAGGCCGAAGCCAACCTCATCACGGTCATCACACAGGTGGGCTATGCATTGGGACTGTTGTTCATCGTACCATTGGCCGACATGGTGCCCGTACGCCGCATCACCGCGTTGGCCATGAGCGTGGCGGCAGCGTCGGCGTTGCTGATAGCGTATGCCAACAATGTGTGGCTGATATGGGGCGCTTCGCTGACGTTGGGACTCTGTTCCATCATGCCGCAACTCTACATCCCGATGGCCACCCTCTATTCACGCCCCGAGAACAAGTCGCGCAACATGGGCTACGTGGCGTCGGGCCTTCTGACGGGAATCCTGTCTGCCAGAGTCATCA
>ONSV01000194.1 GCA_900320585.1 uncultured Prevotellaceae bacterium
GCTGTGGACCGAAGAACCCACTGGTCTTGCCGTTGAGGTTACCCTCCACATAGAAATCATAAGGCTTGTCGAAAACACATGTCACCCGCATGTCCAGGGTGTCGGCAGTGGCCAGGGAGTCTCGAGGCGTGAAGGCGAAGTTTACCAAAGAGAAAAGCCCGTTGCCCGTAAGCTTGCTCAATGTCTCCTGATAGTCGGAATAGGAGAAGAGGTTGCCCGACCGGAGTTTCACGTCGCGCAGGATTACTCCCATGCGGATAGGCTGCTTGCGACCATGGAAATTGACGGTGAAATTCCTGCGGCTATTATGGTTGTCGAGTGTCTCGCGCATGGTCTTCCTCAAATCGAAGTCCACCTTGCCAATATAGTATTTCCTTAAAGCTTGTGGCGGGAGGCTGTCGGCCAACTGTAGCTTCATCTTGGCAGTACCCGGCACCGAAAGGGTGTCGGCCAGATAGGAGGCATAGCCGGGCTGGTAATAATAATAGCCATTGTCGCGCAAGAGTGTACTCACACGGGTTCGCTCACCGTCGAGCGAGGAGATATCGAAGGGATCGTTCGTGTGTACAAGGCTCTCCTTGGCGGTACTGTCGATCAATGCCATGGCCTCGGTTGGGAAATTGACGTACTCCAGTGTATCGACGGTGAACAGATGCCCGAAATTGACCGTATACCCCACCTTTCCCTTCTTGGGATGACGTGTCTCAACTTCTTCGGACGTGACTTTACCCCTGAAATATCCATGCACATGGAGAGCCGACTGAGCCACAGAAGCCCTCAGCTCAGGGTTGACCCCGCTGAGCAAAACAGGCGGTTTGCCAAACGACTTGGTCATCCAATCAGCAAACTTGGAGTCTTTCTTGGAGTAATGGTTCCAAATCGACAAGCGCGGCTGGAATGGCGACCGAATGGTGGAACTGCCAAAAAGCGAACCATTAGGCGGCAGGGCGAGAGCCGCTTCCACCTCGGTCTTGGTATTGGCGAAATGGTCGTCATTGTCGTTGTTGTCGAAGTTGGTGTAGTCGATATGGTCGATGCCCACATAGAGTTTGTCACCATCGGGCACCCCACTTGTCAGCGGAGCGCACGAAGCCATCCAGCACGCAGTGATACTGGCCAGGCAGAGTGATAGGATGTGGTTGCTCGATAATCTCATTTTGCTTCAGTCTTTATGGTGTCGACAACCGAGGAGGGCGACTGCGGCATGCGCTGTCGCAAAGAGTCACTTCGCATCGGTGGCAACTGGGTGTTTTCGGTCTTCCATTTGAAGATGTCTTTGAAATGCTGGAGCTTTCTGCGCCAGAGGAAACCACCGCCAAACTGCCCGATGTCGCCCTCGAGCCAGTCGTAGGAGTCGCGGTTGTAATACAGTTTCAAATATTTGTTGGAGGTAGGACTAAGCCTGTACTCCATCGTCACGTTGGTGAAGAACGACTGGTTTTGGTTGGGCATCTCAGAGCCTGTAGACACTTTTCCACCCACCACGACACGCAGCCGGTTGTTCCAGAACCGCTTGGCGAACTTGAACGAATAGTCGGTGTGCATGGAGCCGGAGGCGTCGGTGGCGTTGTCGACACCCACTGTGAAGTCGAGAGTGCGAAGCGCATTGCCGGTGATATTGTTGATCTCGTTCTGCAAGAATGAGCTCAAGGCTCCGTTCATCGTAAATCCGCTGGTGTTGCCGTCGGCCAAATACATACCCGTGGTAAGCATCGTGACGGCCACCTTGGTGCGCTCCTCCTTGGTCATGGAGGCCAGCTCCGACCCGATGGTAACATCCTCTGGGGCATCGATGATGAACTCTATACCCATGTCTTTGAGGGTCTGCGAGATAATCACTCCGCAATTGAAGTCGACAGAGCGCGTATTGCCCGTACCGTCCTCCACCGAGGCCTTGGTCTTCTCGGTGGCCGTAATATGCAGCAGTGGGTCCATGGGCTCTCCCCTGAACTCGATGTAACTGCCGTCTCTGATGGTAAACGTCTTGAGCGGGATAATGGGCAACGAGTATTTCATCTCGGCATCGCTCAGCGTATATCTGCCAGAGAGCCTTAGGTTGTCCACCGTATTGTAAGTCATGCGCAGGTCGCCACCACCCACCAGGTCGATATAGTTGCTGTGGTCGGAATTGAGGTCGCACTTGATGTGTGCCGACTCGTCGATGCTCAGCGAGAGGTTCATGTCGAAGCCTGTGAGGGGTGGCCGGGTAATCACATGAGTGATACTGTCGCTGAAATCAACAAACTTCACCAGCTCATCGAGACGGTTATCGGCAGAAAGAGGCGTGTCGCGCAACACATAAGTCATGTCGGTGGAGCCCAGCACGTTGACGCGGCCACGCATCGAAAGTGCGTCAACCGGTCCCCTCATCGAACCGAAGAAGTCGACAAAAGCCTTTCCGAATGCTTCCGACCTGAAATTCTCCTTGGCATTGATCACTTGGAAGTTCTGTGCCCGCATCCTCAGGTCGACAGACATCCGGTCGAGGTTGGAGAAGTCGAAATATCCCGAAATATTGAGTGGGCTGTTGTTATGTGCGTATACCTCGAAATTCTCGAAGAGCAGGTTGCTGTTCACAATCCTCACCGGGTCCTCGGCCACCCGTAGATCAATGCCATAAGGCACGCTCACGATATAGGTGGAGTCGAGGAATAGTTCGCCATTGACATTGGGGCTCGACAACGGTCCTTTGATGGTGAGGTCGCCCTCGGCATATCCGCTCAGGCCAAAAATCTGGTTGGGGATAAAGCCATTGACAAGATTGAGTGGGAACCGAGCCAGGTCGAAATTCGCGTCGACCGAGCCGCCATCTTTTGGCCAATATGTGCCCACCAACGAGCCCACCTCGTTTCCTGCGTTATACACCATACCGTCGATATGATGCGAACCGTCGTCGTTGGGCATGTAGACAAACTCCGTGCCGATATCGCCCATATTCAAGCCCTCATATTTGAGCTTGTTCACATTGAGCGCGCTCGAGACCGCCAAGTTCTCGGGAGTCTGCACCACATGGAAGTCGCCCTCAAGCACACCTTCCACCTTAGGCAGGAACGGCAGGATGCTGAAGATGCCGGCCAGGTCGAGGTTTCCCACACTGAGGGTGAGGTCCTGCAAAGCCTCAAGATTGTCGTCGTTGGTGTAGAGTTGGAGGTGTGTGCCATCGTTCGACTTCAACTTGAGGTTGGCCGACAGTCGCCGGTCATCGCCCAGGAACAAATAGTTGTCATCGTTCGCAGCAAACTCACGGTACCCGATGACAGGATGCTTGTCGGTGAGGTGCACCATCAGTCCATTTTGCTCTATGGTGGCCACAGCGCCAAGGTTGATGCCCAAGGAGTCGTTCTGGTCGTAGATGCGAGCGTTGACCGACGCCCCTTTCTCGAGGATGGAGCCATCGAGATGGGCATTGAACGCGAGATGGTCAGATCCAGACTCATCTGGTGCCTTGCGCACATGAGCATTGTATTTGAATCCGGTGCTATCGGTGAGTACGGCAAACCTCACGGTATCGATAGAGATGCTGTCGTACGACAAGGCATCGACATTCAACTTGCCATTGAGTCCGTCGACGTGCGACGACACCATGTCGACACACAAGTCGTTGAACGCCAGTCCGTGCTCCCTCATCAAGTCGACAAAGAAGTTCTCCTTTCCACTCTTCAGATAGATGTTGGCATCGGGCAGTTTGCTACGCAAGCGGGCCTGGTCGAAGTGCTTGTCGCGCATCTGTGAGGTAAGTTCGTCGGTGAATTTCTCCACCTGCGAGAGCATCTTCTTGTATCCAGTTGTCGGGACGGAAATAGGAATTGTTGTAGTACACCTGCAAATCGCCCACTGAACCACGTGCCTTATAGTTCTCTCCAAAGTCGGTGTCGATGTCGAGATGGGCACAGCCCGACAAGGTGAGAGGCTTGTCGAACAGGTGCAAATGATAGGCATCGACCTTGTTGAGGTCGCAAGCCACCGTACCTTGCAGACGCTTGGTGTTGACAAGCGCATTGAACGACACATTGCCATCGAACAATGGGTTGTGGCTGTCGATATCGGCCATCAGACGACCTTTCTGGAGAACGGCCTCCGCCTTCATGCCATCAAGGTCATATTTGTCGTAGCGGAACTTGCCGATGTATGCCTTGGCTTTCATCGAAGTGGAAGGCGAGAGGAAGTCGGTGCCCTGTCCGTCGGCCTCGATGTGCGCCGTAAGCGGAGAGAGTCCATAGTTGGGCAGGAAATGCTGCAATGGGAACTTCTCGGCATCAATGGTGGCCGAGTATTTCATGATTTTGCTGTCAAGAGCCACATTGGCCTTCATCACTCCCCCACCCTCAGTCACATTCATATTGGTGGCATACATGCTGCCGTTCGCCTTCACGTTGCCATCGAGGCCGATGCCATTGGGTATGCGGATAGTCTTGCGCGTATCTTCATCAAGAAGAGCGGTGACGAAATCGAGATTGCCTGTGGTGCCCTTGATATCGACATCGGCTTTCAGGCGACTGGGGTCACTGAGGTTGGCAGCATAGCCAGAAGCCTTGACCTTGAAGGCCGTGGGCAGTTCCATATTGAGACCTTTGAACTCCATACGCTGCATATTCCCCTTAACGTTGCCTTTCACTGCCAATGGCTGGTTGGGCCATTTGCGAACAAAGTCTTTCGGCATGTCGCCCATAAAGCGCATGAGGTCTTGCTTGCCAAGATAACCATCAATATCGGCCGACAGCTTGCCAGGATGCTTGCCATCGAATGTATTGAGGTCGAGATTCACTTTCGCGGCGATTTTGGAATCGGGCGTTTTCAGATAGACATCGGGCAACACCACCTTCTTGTCGTCGAGCCGCACCTTTCCACTCAACTGCTCCAGATGCATTCCGCTTTTCTCGCGGAAAGCACACTGGCGGAGCGACATCTCCAGGTCGGGAGCCCGATAAGACAGCGAGTCGACGCTGATGGCAATGTCCGATAATGCCAGATGGTTGGTGTCGAGTCCACTGACAGGCTTGGCGTTATTGTCATCGTAGGTAAGAGATCCTAAGGCCCAGTCGAGAGAACCTACGGTATAGTCGGCATTCTCAAGGTCGAAGCGTCCGTTGCTCACTGTAGCGTCGCCTATCACGGCAGAAGCTGTGGTTTTCGAGAATGGCATGTCAACGTTGGCTTTGGTATCGTGCAGACGAACGTCTTTCACCTGATATACCGAAGTGGCAAGGTCGAAATCGCCATCATGCACATCGGCCTTCCCCACATAGGCTCCAATCTTCATCGAGTCGCCCGGCATCCTGACAGTAATGTCGGCCCTGGCCATATTCAACTCCTGCACCTTGATTTTCCATTCGAGCGGTTCCGACGTCGTATCAGGCGGCACACTGTCGCCAAGACAAATCTCGAGTTTGGCACTGTCGAGTTTCGCCGTGTTCAGGTTGACAATCGATTTTTCAAGGTCTACACCATGGCACTCCAAGGCCAGGTGTTCCACATTACCCTTTATCCTAAGGTCATCGATGAATCCGTTGGTGTTGAGCTTCACTCGTTGTAGGTCAAGGGCATCGATCTCTACTTGTTTGTTGAAAAGGGGTTTAAGCTGCACGTCGACAACCAGTTGCCCAACATCGGCGATGGTATCACGCAAGCCGGGTATGGAGTCGTTGTCCTTGATCATCTTGAAGTCGTCGATCTTAAGGTCAAGAGGAAAAGAGAGGCTCACGTGTCCTACCGAGATATCCATGCCGGTTTTCTCAGAAGCATAGGCAGCCACTTTGCCCGCTGCCCAGTTTTGCACTGGCGGCAGGTAAAGCAGAAACGTGATCAGTAAAAAAAGAAAGATGGGTATCAGGATCAGGATAGCCACCCACTTCAATACCTTTTTCATCTTAACTTATTTCTACTGCAAAGATAGTGCAAACCGAGCGTAATGCGAAACAAAAAAATGATTTTTTTTGTTTCCATTACCGAGGTGCCGCCTATCTTCGCGACGAAGTCGCAAAGAAAGTGCAAGGCGAGTGGAAAACCAAACAAAAAACACTTTTTTTGTTTATTTTCCTGAGCCGAAGCCTAACTTCGCGAAGGCTCTATTCTTGTTTAATTGCTGCCTTGACCTGCGCCATGTTGCTGCGCGAGACGGGGAGTGATTCGTGGCAGTGCATGATAAGCAGTTTTGTAGAGCCGGAATGAGAGACAATCTTCTCTACCTGACCGAGATTGACCAGAAAGGCCCGATGGCAGCGGACAATCATCGGATGATCATGCAGAGTCTCTTCCATCTGTTTCATGGTGGCGCGAATCATGTCAGTACGCACCTTTCCGTCGCGCAGATGGCTGACCTTGACATAGTTGCCAACGGCCTCAATATATAATAGGTCGGGAACTTGGAGTATCACGGATTCGTTGGTCGTGCCAGAGAGGACAGCCTCACCCCCGACCCCTCTCCCAAGGAGAGGGGAGTGGTTACTTTTATCGGCGGAGTTGTTGTCAGTAGAACTGTCCACTCCCCTCTCCTTGGGAGAGGGGTCGGGGGTGAGGTTTTTTAACG
>ONSV01000075.1 GCA_900320585.1 uncultured Prevotellaceae bacterium
CATTTTTTTGGGATTTCACCTGGATGTCTCCGCCGTGATTCTGCACGATCTCACGGCTCAGGTAGAGTCCCACGCCGGAAGCCTCGGCCGTGGTCTTGGTGGTGAAGAAGGGGTCGAAGATTTTCCCGATGATGCCTTCCTCGATACCGATGCCGTTGTCACGGATGCTCAGTATGAAGGTCTTTTTCGTCCTTGACACGTGCAGGGCTATCTCAGGCACATACGTCTGGCCCGTCTCGCCATTGCGCCGTTTCTGCGCTTTCCTCACCACGGCATAGACCGCATTGCCCAACAGGCTCATGATGGTCTTGCTCAGTTGGTCGGCATTGCCGCTGATGGGCAGTTTTTCGTCGGAATCGTTGAAGAAGGTCTTGATGCCATATTGTGCGATATCCTTCTTGTAATACTCGTGCAGCATCTCCTTGTCGTGGCGGATGACGGTCATGAGGTCCATGTCGACGATACCGCCCGACCGGTCTTTGAGCATCTCCTCCATCGCCTTCAGCACACGTGTGGTGTTTTGTCCATGCTCGCCCACTTTCTGCAGGTTGCCCTTAATCATGTCGAGCACCTCTACCGTATCCTCGTAGTTCTCCTCGTCGAACTTCTCCTTCTCATCCTCCACATTCGCCTTGACATCCCTCACCAGTCCCTCGGAGAGTTTGGCGAAGTTGTTGATGTAGTTCAGGGGATTGAGGATGCGGTCGATGAGTCCCTGTGTCAGTTTTCCGGCGGTGGCCATCTTCTCGAGCCTGACGACCTCTGCCGAGCGCTCCCTTACAAGCGTCTCCAGCCTCACCTTCTCTTTCTCGAGCCTGCGCAATCGCAGTCGGAAGAGGGCATAGGCAAGGGCCAGCATCAGCAACAGGTAGAGGATATTCATGTACCATCTCATGTAGAATGGCGGAATGATACGGAACCGAATGCTCGTGGTGTGGGTGAGGCGGTTCAGGATGTCGTGTGCCTGGACAGAGAAGGTATATTTTCCGGGCGACAGATTGGCAAAGCTCGCCGAGGTGCTGGTGCTCCATGCGCTCCATTTGCCATTGTTGAGCTGATAGCGGTAGAGCGTCTCACCGGCAATGGAAGGACAGTCGAGCGAGAAGGTGATGCGGATGTCGTTCTCATTATAGTCGAGTTCGGGCATCATATCGGGCATGCTGCCGAATCCACCCCAAAGGATGCTGTCGTTGCCCAGTTTCATGGAGCGGATAAAGAGTTTAGGGGTAGTGTTCAGGGCAGGGTCGGCCGTCTGAGTATTGATGGCTGACAGTCCCTTGTCGTTTCCCAGCCACAGCTCACCCGGCCTTGTGAGGATGGAGCCCACGACCATTTCCTTGACTGGCAGCAGCCAGTTCGTGTCGTCCAATCTTCTCCCATCCTTCCACCTGTACAGATGCTTGCCCTCATTGTCGGTCAGCCAGCTCACTCCCTGGTCATCGACATACGAGAGGAGCGGATAGGGAATGGGTGCGGTGTCTTCCGCACTCACCAAGCTAACCTTTCCATCGGCCATCACGATGGTCAGCATGGTCTCTTTCTTTCCCTTGACCTCATAGGGCAGGAACGAATTGTCGCCGGCTTTCTTGTAACAGATGTTGCCATAGATGCCTTGTGCCCAAATAGTTCCATCCTTGTCCTTCACCAATTTCTTGACGTTGTCCAAATCACACACCTTCTGCCGGTTTTGGCCGTCGGCCTGCATCAGGAAGACACCATTGGTCTCGCCACTGTAAAGGCGTGAGCCGTCTTCGAGCAGTGACATGGTGTCGAAATTGGTCAGTTGGCGCACCCGCCCGTCGGGGTAGACCCGGTAGATGCCGTCGGCCGAAGCCACCAACAGTCCGTTGCCACTCCTTACCAGTTGCCAGCAAGCATGAGCCACCCCCGGTATGCTCACGAAGCGATACCCCTCCTGCCGGAAGAGTCCGTCGTCGGTTCCCGCATAGATTGCTCCGTTGAGCGACTCAATGGAGAGCACCGAGCCCTGGAGTCCCTCATGTGTGGTGAAATGTGAGAAAGCGGAGGGAATCCTGATGACGAAGATGCCCTTGCTTGTAGCTCCCCACAGATGTCCACGGCCATCGTAGGCGGCATATGCAATATTGTTTGAGCAAAGTCCGTTGGCATCGGTGAGGGTATAGAGTGTGCGGAACTTGTTGTCGGTGATGGAGATACCGGCATTTTTCATCACCACGGCGTTGATGTCCTTACTCAAGGAGATGACCTGAATGGTGTCGTTTTTCACCACGTCGGTCTCGCCACTTTCCAGCGCATCAATGTCTACCACGTCGAGCACACCTATTTTGAGCAAGTCCTTGTCCACTTCCTTCTTCACGGTCACCTGGTCGTCTTTCACCTGATAGATCACGCCATTGTCGGCAACAAACTGCAAGTCGCCCTCGAGCTCATAGATTTCCGTCACCTCGCCGCGGAACAGGTTGGCAGCCCCCACCCGTTGCAGCGCTAAATCACCGTTGGGTTTCCTCACCACCTTTCCGAAGTAGTTGTATCCGCCCACCCAGATGGTGTCGTTGTCGGCCCTGTAAACCACGGTGATGCGCGTGATTCCCGGCGTATGTATAATATGCCATTCGGCATAGTCGTAGTAGAGCAATCCCTCGAAATTGGCTACGAACACATTGCCATACTCGTCGATCTCGATGTCGTAGTTGGTGTTGTTGGCATGATAGTCATCCACCGAGAAATTGCGGATGAATGGGATGCCCTGCCCCCATGCCGGTGCCATGACGAGCAGCAAGGCCAGTAAGGTGAGCAGTCTTCTCATTGGGCACCCCTCCTTCCCTGCTTTTCGACGAACGACTCATAGGGTACGTTCTCTCCGATGAAGTAGTTCCATTCCTCCGTGGTGAGGTTGCGCTTCAGCTTCTTCCTAATGGTTTCGATCATGATGGGGACGGAAATGTTGACTACGGAAAGGTTGCCTTTGGCATCCCCCACCCAGAATGTGTTCTTCGAAGAGTCGAAGCAGAAGTGCATGAGCCAGTTGTTTGTCTGGAGCAGTGTCATGGGCTCCACCTTCTCTTTGTCGGCCACCCATAGATTCACGCTGCCGTCGTAACTGGCAGAATAGAGCCGCCGACCATTCAGTCTCATTTTCGAGATGCGCGACCGGTGTCCCAGGAGTTTCTGTGATTTTCCGTCGGCACCGACGAGCCAGATAGAGCCGTCGCTCATGCCGTAGGCCTCGATATGGGTATTTTTCGACTCGCAATAGGCGGTCACCTTTCCCGTTACGGGCACAGGTTTCGTGTCGTAGTTGTCGATTCCTCTCACCAGGTGCATCCCTCCCCTGTCGTCGAAAATCAAGGGCAGGGTTGCCTTTTTCGAGCCATAAGTGACCCGGAAGGGCAATGGTTTTGTAGCGCTCACGACCCAGTGTTTCAGGTCGACCATGCCGAGTGCTCTCTCACCCACCACCAGCAAGCTCCTCTCGCTGAGGATATGTATGCGCATGGGGTGCTCTATATCGTCGAGTTCCAGGACGCTTACGGTCTTGTTGTCTTTTGGGACACGCACCAGGTGTCCTGTTCTGCTCACGGCATAGATATTGCCCGTATTGTCGTCGACGATGACATCGCGGAAGTCGTACTTGCTGTTTCTGAAGAGCTCGGTTGACACCAAGCGGTTGTCCAGCCTCTCGTTGAGCGTGATCTCGCCATAGTTGCTTACGGAGACGATGGCGTTGTTCGTATTGGGCAGGTATTCCAGGTTCATCACGGCCCCTGCGTGCTCGGTCCATGTCGTCATGCTTTGGCTCGACAGCATGAGCGACTGGAATACGGCAGGATAATAGATGTCGCCTCCATATCGTGAAGTGTAGATGTATGAGGCGTAGCTCAGCAGGTTGGCGATTTCGGTGTTGCCGGCCTTGGCCTGGATGGTTGACATGGAGCCAAGCGAGCGTCCCAGGGCGATATAGCTCAGCGTGTCGGCCTTGTTCTTCGAGAACTCTGCCTGGATGCGCTGGTGCTCGGCCAGCTGTTGTTGCTCTTCGGCCAGCCTTCTCTGCTCTTCGGCAACGCTCCGCTGCTGCTCGGCCACGGTAGAGGCCTCGACGGCCTTTTTCTCGGAAGCGATGGCATTGTGCTCGGCCTCGAGGGCATTA
Source organism: uncultured Prevotellaceae bacterium (assembly GCA_900320585.1). Taxonomy (GTDB): domain Bacteria; phylum Bacteroidota; class Bacteroidia; order Bacteroidales; family Bacteroidaceae; genus Prevotella. Next base: position 4,130 of record ONSV01000075.1, read on the forward strand.
AGGCGCTCGGTCTCCGAGCGCTGCCTCATCTCGTTGGCCAGCCTTGTCTGCTGGAGGGCTTCCTCGCGTTTCTCGTCAGAGATCTCCCTCTGCTCGTTGGCGATGCTCTCCATCTGGGCGCTGACGCTCCTGTCTACGGCCGACCTCATTTCCTGCTTCTTCATCTCCTTGATCCGGGCCTGAAGGTCTTCCACCTTCTTGTGCTCCGACCTCCAGCCGGTGAAGCCAGCAACAGCGAGTCCTGCCAGCAGGATACCTGCGCATGCCGTTATGATATGCTTCCTATTCAAGTAGTCAGGTGATTAAAGTCGTCTGAGGGCGAGCAACGTGATGTCGTCGCTCTGTTCCGCTTCTCCCGCAAAGGTTTTCACGCCGGCCTTCACCTTGTCGATCATCTCCTGGCAGCCCACCTTCGAGGTAGACTTCAGCAGCTCCTTCAGGCGCTGGTCGCCGAACTCCTCTTTCCTGACGTTGGTGGCCTCGGTCACCCCGTCGGTGTAGAGCAGCAGCGTGTCGCCGTGACCCAGTTGGAAGTGCTCTTCTACGAACTGGTAGTCAGCGGTGAATCCAAGAATGATGTTCTTGCTGTATGGCAGCTGTTCGACATTGCCTTTGGCCAGTACCACAAAGGGAGGGTTGTGCCCGGCGTTGATGTAGCTCACCTCACCCGTAGTGAGGTCGTAGATGCCATAGAAGATGGTGACGAACATGCTGTTGACCGACTCTTCTGCGAGCAGCCTGTTGCAATAGGTGATGCATTCGGAGGGATTCACTCCCTTGATGCCGGTGGCCCGGATGAGTGTGCGGCTGACGGCCATGAAGATGGCTGCAGGCACACCTTTCCCGCTCACGTCGGCAATGACGAAGCCAATGCGATGGTCATCGATGCGGAAGAAGTCGTAGAAATCGCCTCCCACATCGCTGGCCGCCCTCATCGAGGCAGCAATCTCGAGTTGGCCGGCATTCTCAGGAAATGGTGGGAAACAGCGTGGCAAGATGGCCTGCTGTATCTCGCTGGCCACGGCCAGGTCGCCCTTGATCGTCTCCAACTGCTGGTGCTCTTTCTGCATCGCCTTGATATAGGTGATGTGCTCGATGGCCTTCTCTATCGTCAGGCTGAGGTCGTCGAGGTCGATGGGCTTCGTGGCGAAGTCGAAGGCGCCGTTGTTCATCGCCTGGCGGATATTGCCCATGTCGCCATAGGCCGACACCATGATGCACTTCATCGCAGGGTTCTGCATCTCGTTGATTTTCGTCAGTAACGTCAGGCCGTCCATCTCGGGCATGTTGATGTCGCTCAGGATGATGTCGAAGTCCTTTTCCTGGAGCAGTATCGTGAGCGCCTCCAGTCCGTTGTGGGCGAAATGGAATTCGTATTCTCCTTTTCTGATTTTCTTTCTGAAAAACTGTGTCAACAGCAATTCGAGGTCAAGTTCGTCGTCAACACTGAGTATCTTTACAGGCATGCTAATGGTAGGTGTTGGGTTGAATGAACGGAAACAAGGAAAAGCACCAAGCTCCCCTCATAAAATATGAAATTCGGAAAAAACTGTTTGTCGGCAAATACAATAACTGGTTGGGGTGATGAGGAAGAGAACAAACAGGGATATGCCATCTGCTGGCATATCCCGTCTGTTGTCTGTATCTCACATCTTCTTCATGATCTGGCCGCCCACGCTGAGAGCCTCCATATTGAGCGGTATCATATTGTGATGGCGTTCGGGCAGCGTCTTGTGGAGCGCTTTCTCCAAGCCCTTGTCGGTGACCACCGGACACACATGGAGGAGTCCGCCGAGCACGATCATATTGAAGATTTTGGCGTTCTTCATCTCAGCCGCCTTATCCATGGCATTGATGCTGTACACCTCGATGTCCTTTCGGGTGGGAGGGTTGATAATGCCATAGCTGTCGTAGATGAGGATGCCGCCGGGCTTCACCTTCGGCTCGAACTTGTCGAGCGAGGGCTGGTTGAGCACGATGGCAATGTCGTAGCGACTCAGGATGGGCGACGAGATGCGGTCGTCGCTCACGATTACCGTCACGTTGGCCGTTCCGCCTCGCTGCTCGGGTCCATAAGCCGGCATCCAGGTCACCTCCTTGCCTTCCATCAGTCCCGAATAGGCCAGGATTTTGCCCATGGAGAGCACGCCCTGTCCACCAAAGCCAGATATAATGATTTCTTTTTTCATAGTCGAATAATTATTTGGTGAAACGATCCTACTCCCCTGTGGTGTCCTTCAGGTCGCCTTTGGGATAGAACTTGAACATATTCTCCTGCATCCACTCGTTGGCTTTCTGCGGCGAGAGTTTCCACCCGCTGTTGCAGGTGCTGACGAACTCTACCAGGCATGAGCCCTTGCCGGCCATCGATGCCTCGAACGCCTTGCGGAGCGCCTTCTTGGCCTTGCGGATGGCAGCCACGTTCTCCACGCTCTGGCGGGTGACGTAGCAGGTGCCCTCGAGGGTAGCGGCAATCTCGGTCATCTTCAGCGGGTAGCCATGGAGTGCCGGCTCGCGACCATACGGGCAAGTAGAAGTCTTCTGTCCGATGAGCGTGGTGGGTGCCATCTGTCCTCCCGTCATGCCATAGATGGCATTGTTGATGAAGATGATGACGATATGCTCGCCGCGGTTGAGCGCGTGGATGGTCTCACAGGCGCCGATACAGGCCAGGTCGCCGTCGCCCTGGTAGGTGAACACCAGTCGGTCGGGCCACAGCCGCTTGATACCCGTAGCCACTGCGGGAGCCCTGCCGTGTGCGGCCTCCTGCCAGTCGATGTCGATATACTTGTAGGCAAAGACGCCACATCCCACGGGTGAGACGCCGATGGATTTCTCCTCCATGCCCATGTCTTCTATCACCTCGGCGATGAGTTTGTGCACCACGCCGTGCGAGCATCCCGGACAATAGTGCATGGGCACCTCGTTCAGGAGCGTCGGTTTCTTGTAGACCAGGTTCTCTGGACTAATGATATCGTTTGTTTCCATCACTTCATCAATTTAGTTTTCAATGCCTCTACTATCTCCTCGGGCTCGGGGACGATGCCGCCCAAGCGTCCGAAGTGCTCCACTGGAACCTCGCCGTTGATGGCCAGGCGCACGTCCTCGACCATCATGCCGGCATTGATCTCGGCCACGAGCACGCCTTTCTTGCCATGGGCAAGTTCCTTCACCTGCTTGGTGGGGAACGGCCACACGGTGATGGGGCGCAGCATGCCAACCTTGATGCCCTCGGCACGGGCCAGTTCGATGGCCTTCTCGGCGATGCGTGCAGCGCTGCCGAACGACACGATGACATACTCGGCATCATCGCAGAGCATGGTCTCATACCTCACTTCCTTCTCGCGGATTTCCTGGTATTTCTTCTGCAGGTGGATATTTCGCTCCTCCATAATCTCGGGCTTCAGCTCGAGCGACGTGATGACGTTGACGCCCCTGGTGCGCGGTTTTCCCACCGAGGCCCATGGGCACTGTGCGATGACCTCCTCGTCGGTGCGGCGGGGCTTATAGGGTGGCAGAACGATTTTCTCCATCATCTGTCCGATGACGCCATCGCTGAGGATCATGGCTGGATTGCGGTACTTGAAAGCCAGGTCGAAGGCCAGGTCGACGAAGTCGGCCATCTCCTGCACCGACGATGGTGCCAGCGTGATGACGTAGTAGTCGCCATTTCCGCCGCCACGTGTGGCCTGGAAATAGTCGCTCTGCGAGGGTTGGATGGTTCCCAGTCCGGGACCGCCGCGCTGCACGTTGACGAACACGCCTGGCAGTTCGGCGCCAGCGAGATAGGCGATGCCCTCCTGCATGAGAGCCACGCCGGGACTCGACGATGAGGTGAGCGCGCGTTTTCCGGCACCTGCCGCGCCGTAGACCATATTGATCGAGGCCACCTCGCTCTCGGCCTGTACCACCACCATTCCTGTTGTCTCCCAGGGCTTGAGGGCGCACAATGTCTCGATTACCTCACTCTGCGGTGTGATGGGATATCCGAAATATCCATCTGCTCCGCACCGAATGGCAGCGTGGGCGATTGCCTCGTTGCCTTTCATCAATGTTACTTCCTGCTCAGCCATGGGCTAACCCTCCATTTTTTTACGGTAGACAGTGATACATCCGTCAGGACATACGATAGCACACGAGGCGCAGCCGATGCAGTCGTCGGGCATTTTTGCCTCGATGTAGGGGTATCCCGACACATTGACTTTCTTGTCGGCCATGGCGATGACGCCTTTCGGACAAGCCACAATGCACAGGCCACATCCCTTGCACCGGTTTGTGTTTACCAAGATTTGACCTTTGATTTTACTCATAATATTCAGATTTTATGCCACAAAAGGCAGTTAGGGATTGTAATAGTCTTTATGATAGAAATTGAGGATGTCGTCGAGCATCTGCTTGGCTTGCACTGCCGGACTCTCAGGATCGAGGGCGATGGCCTCAAGATAGTTGTTGAGCGCCATCTGCCAGTTGCCCTGACGCCTGTACTCATTTCCCAGCTGATAATACTCCTCGGCTGTCATCTTATGGCTCCAATTGTTTTATTGATAGTATTCTTTTTTAGCTGCCGCCAAGGTATTCTTCATGAGCGAGCAGATGGTCATGGGCCCCACGCCGCCAGGCACAGGGGTGATCATCTCGCACTTTGGAGCCACCTCGTCGAACTTCACGTCGCCATTGAGCCGGTATCCGCTCTTGCGTGAGCTGTCGGGCACGCGTGTGGTACCCACGTCGATGACCACGGCACCCTCGCGCACCATGTCGGCAGTCACGAAGTCGGGCTGTCCGATGGCGGCGATGATGATGTCGGCCTGCCGGCACTCCTCGCGCAGCGTGGCCGAGTGGCTGTGGCACACGGTGACCGTGGCGTCGCCATAGTTTTTCTGCATCATCAGCTGTGCCATGGGCTTGCCCACGATGTTGCTGCGGCCGAGCACCACGCATTTCTTGCCCGAGGTCTTCACGCCGTAGCGGCGGAGCAGGGTAAGGATGCCCAATGGCGTGGCCGAGATGAAGCAGGGCAGTCCGATGGCCATCCTTCCCACGTTCACGGGATGGAATCCGTCGACATCCTTGCGGTAGTCGATGGCCATGATGACTTTCTGCTCGTCGATGTGCCGGGGCAGGGGCAGCTGCACGATGAACCCGTCGACATCGTCGTCGTGGTTGAGCTCCTGCACCTTGGCGAGGAGCACTTCTTCTGTCACGTCGTCCTCGAAGCGGATGAGGGTCGACTTGAACCCGCATGCCTCACAGGCGATGACCTTGTTCTTGACATAGGTCTCCGAACCACCGTCGTGACCCACGAGGATGGCTGCCAGGTGGGGCTGTTTCCCTCCAGCGGCCAGAATGGCCCTCACCTCCTCGGCTATCTCGCCCTTGATGGCGGCGGCAGTGGCTTTTCCGTCTATCAGTGTCATAACTTGTCGCGTTTTTATTGTGGCATGTTGGGCATCTTGCCCCTCATGGCGTTCATCATCATGTTCATCTTCGACTGGTTGGTCACCATCTGCATCATCTTCCGGGTCTGGTCGAACTGCTTGACGAGCCTGTTCACATCCTGCACGGTGGTGCCCGAGCCCTTGGCAATTCTCATCCTGCGGCTCTGGTTCAGACACTCGGGATGGGTGCGCTCCTTGGGAGTCATGCTCTGGATGATGGCCTCAATGCCCTTGAAGGCGTCGTCGTCGATATCGATGTCCTTGATGGCCTTTCCCACACCGGGAATCATAGAGGCCAGGTCCTTGAGGTTACCCATCTTCTTGATTTGCTGGATCTGGTTCATGAAATCGTTGAAGTCGAACTTGTTCTTCTGGATTTTCTTCTGCAGTTCGAGGGCCTCCTTCTCGTCGATGATGGCCTGTGCGCGCTCCACCAGACTCACCACGTCGCCCATGCCGAGGATACGGTCGGCCATACGTGTGGGGTGGAAGGCATCGATGGCCTCCATCTTCTCGCCCGTTCCGATGAACTTGATGGGCTTGGTCACCACGTTGCGTATGGAGAGGGCCGCACCACCACGGGTGTCGCCATCGAGCTTCGTGAGCACCACGCCGTCGAAGTCGAGCCTGTCGTTGAAGGTCTTGGCCGTGTTCACGGCATCCTGACCGGTCATGGAGTCGACCACGAAGAGCGTCTCGTCGGGGTTGACGGCATTCTTCAGGGTCTCTATCTCGTTCATCATCTCCTCGTCGACGGCCAGTCGTCCGGCGGTATCGATGATCACCACGTCGTACCCCTTGGCCTTGGCCTCGCGCAACGCGTTGTTGGCTATCTGCACCACGTTCTTGTTATCCTCCTCGGCGTAGACGGGCACACCGATTTGCTCTGCCACCACCTTGAGCTGCTGTATGGCGGCCGGGCGGTATACGTCGCAGGCCACGAGCAGCGGGTTCTTGCGCTGCTTGTTCTTGAGCATGTTGGCCAGTTTGCCACTGAAGGTGGTCTTACCAGAGCCCTGGAGGCCCGACATCAGAATGATGGAGGGCTTGCTCTTGAGGTTGAGGCCCACCGTCTCGCCACCCATGAGCTCGGCCATCTCGTCGTGCACGAGTTTCACCATCAGCTGACCTGGCTTCACAGCCGTCAGCACGTTCATGCCCATGGCCTTGCGTTTCACCTCGTCGGTGAATGATTTGGCGACCTTGTAACTCACGTCGGCCTCAATCAGTGCCTTCCTCACGTCCTTGAGTGTGGCGGCCACGTTGATCTCGGTGATTTTACCCTCACCCTTGAGGATTTTGAATGAGCGTTCAAGTCTGTCGCTTAGATTTTCAAACATAGTTGTTGTCTTGTTTTGTTATTTATTTAATTTTTATTCATTTTCGACTTTACATAGCATGCAAAGATAGGCAAAAAATCGCAAACGCTATCCATTTGCGCCCATTTTTTTACATTTCTATAAGAGAAAACACAAATATTGCACACCGAATGAGTCAGTGTGCAATCCCTGATTCACCATCTGAATCGCGCCACAAGCGGCAGATGGTCGCTGAACCCCCGTTTCCACCTTGGTCCCTTGAAATTCCTCAAAGGCTGCTTTCCGCCATACCGCTCGTCGTCTTCGAGCAAGAAGGGCTCGTCGACGACTCGGCAGTCGTGAAGCGAACCGGCCAGGGCCTCGCTCACGAGGATATGGTCGAGATTTCCCCATTTCCCTCGGAACTTGTAGGTGCCTTTAGCCCCATTCTTCCCTTTAGCCCCCTGCGACACACTCACCAGTTGCCGGGAGCACAGCCTTACGAGGGCACTGTCGCCATCATAGTCGTTGAAGTCGCCAGCCACCAGCACCCGCGCGTGGGCGTCGTGGCATCGGAGCGAGTCGATGGCATCGGCCACCCGCCCGGCCACCCTCAGCCGGTAGGGCCTGGTGGCACGCTCGCCGTCGACCCTGCTGGGGGCATGCACCACCATCACGTGCAGGGTGTCGCCCGAGAGCACCAACCCCTTGGCATAGAGGATGTCGCGTGTGGCATGTTTTCCTTCCGGAGGGTCTACCTTGAGGGCATACTGGCCAAGCAGGCGGAAGGAGAAGGGCGAATAGAGCAATGCCACGTCGATGCCACGCTCATCGGCCGAATGGGTCATCACATACTCGTATCGGGCATTCCTGAGGAGCGACCGGCGTGTGAGGTCGTGGAGCACCGAGTCGTTCTCCACCTCGGTGAGCGCAATCATGTCGGGCAGTGTCCAGCCCTCACTTTCATTGCCGCAAGCCACCAGTTCGCGTGCGATGTTGTTGAGCTTGGTCCAATAGCGGTTTTTGTCCCATTTTTTCGCAGACTTTGGCAGATACTCATAGTCGTTGAACCCCTCGTCGTGCTGATAGTCGAAGAGGTTCTCGCAATTCAGTTCAACGAAGGTGAACAGTGATACGAGCAAGAGAGACAACGACATAGTTGCGGAATGGGCTGAAATAAATATTGGACGAAACGCTAACGTTCAATCTTGATATCTCGCCTCACATTGTTGCGAATTTTCATCAGATAAGCCTTCATGCCATCGGCATCCTTCGTGTCGATGATTTGCAGCAGTTCCTTAAGTTCCGTGCGTATCTGCGCCACCTGGTCGCTAGTATAGGGATTGAAGAGGATTTCCTGCAAGAGATAGTCGTCCTCGTTGAGCACGCCCTTGGCAATTTTCATGTGCCGCTTGAAGGTCGTTCCCGGTGCGTCCTGGTGCTTCATGACGGCGGCGAAGACGAACGTGCTCACGAAGGGGATACTGAGCGAGTAGGCCACGGTGCGGTCGTGCTCGTCGAAGGTATACTCATAGATATTGAGGTCGAGCCGCTGGTAGAGGTCCTTGAAGAAGATGCGCCCCATATAGTCGCCCTCGCTGATGATGATGGCGTTCTCCTCAGAGAGCTGCTGCAGGTTGGCAAAGGTGGGTCCGAACATCGGGTGAGTAGATACATAGCGCATGCCAGTACTCTCATAGAACTCCTTCATATCGGTCTTTACGGAGGCAATATCACTGATGATACACTCCTTGGGCAAATAGGGAATCACCTCTTTGAATACTGGTATCGTATATTTCAGCGTTACGGCATTGATGAGCAGTTCTGGCTTAAACTCGCGAATCTCCTCAAGAGAGGTGAAACGCTGACAGTTGTAGGTGAAGCGCATCCTTTTAGGGTCGCGCTCAAATACTGCCACCTCATGGTCGAAACTCAGCAGGTCGATGAAGAAGCTTCCCATCTTTCCTGCTCCCATTACTAGTATTTTCATAGCGTTACTTGTTAATGATTTCAATCTGCTGGCGGACACTCTCCTCGTGGATGCTCTCAAAGACGTGAGCCACGAATTCAGGACCCATGCCCAGCAGCGAACCCTGTGCACCGCGCTTGTCGAGAATCTCGTTGTAACGGGAAGTCTGCAGAACGGTCATGTTATGCTCTTTCTT
>ONSV01000223.1 GCA_900320585.1 uncultured Prevotellaceae bacterium
CCCGAAGGCCACGTTCGAGAAGACAAAGATAGCCATGCCGGCACGGTTCGCACGTCGGGCCGAGCATTACTACAGCGAATACCGGCGTGTGCGGCAGGGCGTCACGGCATGGGAGACGGGCAACCTGAAACTCTTCGGAAAACTCAGCTTCGACAGCTGCGAGTCGAGCATCCACAACTACGAGTGTGGCAGCCCAGAGCTCATCTCCATCTACGAGATCATGCGCACGCTGCCCGGTATCTGGGGCGGACGCTTCTCGGGAGCGGGCTTCAAGGGTGCGTGCATCGCCATCGTCGACCCCGCCTACAAGGAGCAGATAGAGAAGGAACTCACAGAGAGATACCTGGAGCAATATCCCGAATACGAGGGCTCGTTCGCGTGCTTCTTCGTAAGGCCCGACGACGGCGCCCGGTTCGTGTAGCTCCTCGGCCAAAAGCAGCTATATCCAATGGTGATATGGCTGTTTTTGGTTTGGTCTCCCGACAATTTCTAATATGAAAGTACTCAACAAAAATCATCATCAATTCAACTATATGAAACGGATTCTTTTCTTCGTGATGGGCTTGGTCATCACCGTCACGGCCCATGCCCAGTCTGCACAGCTCGACGCAGATGCCAAATATGCCCAGCAACTGCTCAAGGCAGGTGAACAGGCTCCCGACTTCAAGATGAAGACGTTGGAGGGCAAGACGTTCAAGTTTGCCAAGCAGACAAAGGGCAAGTATGTGTTGCTCGACTTCTGGGCATCGTGGTGCCCCGACTGCCGGAAAGACATGCCCAACATCCAGCGCATGGCCCAGAAATTCGCTCCGATGGGGGTGGAGTTCATCGGCATATCGATGGATACCGACCGCGAGAAATGGAAGGAGGCCGTAGAGAAATATGGCATCCAGTACACACAGGTGAGCGAACTGGTGAAATTTCAGGACACCCAGATCGCATCGCTCTATGGCGTGAAGTGGATACCATCGATGTACCTGATAGGGCCCGACGGGAAGGTGGTGCTCGGCACCGTGCTCTCCGACAAGATGGAGCGCACGCTCACCGAACTCTTCGCTCCCAAGGGACAGACGTATGGCACGCAGGAGCGCGTGAGCATCGACGGCGCGAAAGGCAAGCTGACGGCCATCATACAGAAGCCCATCCTGAAACAGGGGGAGCAATGCCCGATGGTGGTGCTCTGCCATGGCTTCGGTGGAAGGAAAGACGGTCCGATGTTCGAACTGATAGCCGACTCGCTGGCCAACCACGGCATCGCATCGGTGAGGTTCGACTTCAACGGACATGGTGAGAGCGAGGGCGAGTTCCAGCAGATGACCGTGCCCAACGAGATAGAGGATGCCAAGCACGTGATAGAGTATGTGAGAGACCTGCGCTATGTGAGCAAGGTGGCTATTGCCGGACACTCGCAGGGTGGGGTGGTGGCCTCGATGACGGCTGGCGAACTGGGAAGCGAGGATATCGCTGCCGTGGCGCTGATGGCTCCGGCCGCCGTGCTGCGCGACGATGCCATCCGTGGCACCGTGATGGGCCAGCAACAGCAGGGCGACCCAGCCGATCCGCCAGAGTACATCAACTTGTGGGGACTGAAACTGGGGCGCGACTACATTCTCACGGCCCAGCGCCTGCCCATCTACCGCACGGCCATGCGCTATCAGGGACCGGCCTTCATCCTTCATGGCACGGCCGACCGCCTGGTGCCCTACACCTATGGCGAGCGCTTCAACGACATCTGGCCCAAGAGCGAGTATGTGGAGCTCGAGGGCTTCGACCATGGCTTCGGCCAGAACATCTACCGCGCCACCGAACTGGTGTCGTCGTGGCTCATCCGCACGCTGAAATAATGAATAGAATAGGCTATATCGACACACTGAAGGGCTTTCTCATGCTGGTAGTGGTGGCTCACCATGTGCCATATTATGCCCTGCGCGTCTATCATTGCGAGAACGAGTTCTTCTCGTCTTTCATGTTCGCGCGCGAGTTTGTGTATATGCCTTATTTCATGACGGCTTTCTTCGTCTGCACGGGCATGTGCAGCAATTTCGAGAAGCCGTTTGCCGATTTCGCCAAGGGAGTGGTGAGGATAGCCATCCCCTCGTATCTTATCCTCAGGCACACGCAGTGGTTCATCGACGCGTTCATCGTGTCGAAACTCCTCTATTGGCTCATCAACAAGTATGTGACCAACCGCTACCTCAAGTTCGCGGTGGTTCTCGCCTTGGCGGTTCTGGGGTGTGCGCTCCACGGTGGCAAGTTCTTCTACGAGGCTTATGCCTGGCACCATGGCCTGACGATGCTGCTATTCATTTATATCGGCCATCATCTGAGGGATTTCCTGACCAACAAGCGCCACGTCTGGGTGGCCGCCATCGCCTATGTGATATTGGCGTTGGCGTGCTTCCTCATCTGGGCCGACATCCCGTATTTCGAGAAGGTGTTCCATGTCACCTACATCACGTTTGTGCCGTTCGTCATCATCAGCCTCTGTGGGGTGATGATGTCGATAGGGATAGCGCGGCTCATCGACAACCATCTGCTGCAGTTCATCGGCAAGCGGTCGTTGGTGTTCTTCTTGATGCACTTGGTGATTCTGTTGCATATCATTCCGAGGTTCAAAGGCCTGGTGAATGGCACCAATGGCAATCTGCTCGCCTCCATCCTGGTGTTCGTCCTCATCTGGCTGGTGGTCTCCGCCCTCTGCCTGTTAGTAGCCAAATTGCTCGACCACCCCAACCTGAAGTGGCTGGTGGGGAAGTAACTTTGCGACTTCGTCGCGAAGTTAGGATGCGCCTATCATATAACAAAATTGTTCAGGAGGCTTGAGCAAGCTTTCGGCTGAATGGCGGGCGAAGCCCGCATAAATAATCGCAACTCTGTTGCGTAAGGAATCTCCCCGCGACTCTTTGATGGGTCGCGGATACCTTAATGTCCGAGCGACCGGATAGGGAGCGGTTGAGCCCCC
>ONSV01000118.1 GCA_900320585.1 uncultured Prevotellaceae bacterium
GACGGGTCCCAACGCCAACAGCATGTGGGCCATGTGCGGCGACTACTCGTTCCCTGCCATGACCTATTTCTGGAAGATGATTACCGAAGACCTTGACCATCCGCACGTCGTGGGACTGCTCGAGGGCATGAACGCACACAAGCCCGAGGGCATGAACATCAAGTACTCACGGGGCTGCGACTGGACAGAGGAGATAGAGACCAAATACGCCGTGGGTGGCGACGAGCGGGCATGGGAGTATGCCATGCTGCACCGGAAGGTGGACGCTGGCGAGAAGGCCGACAAGCAGGAGGCACTCGACATGGCCAAGGACTGCGACGTGATCATTGCCGCGATGGGCGAGAACGTGATGCTCTGTGGCGAGAACCGCGACCGTCAGGGCCTGCGCCTGCCTGGCAAGCAAGAACAATACGTGGAGGAACTCATCAAGACGGGCAAGCCCGTGGTATTGGTGATGTTTGGCGGCCGGGCACAGGTGGTGTCGGGACTTGCCGAGCGCTGCGCCGCCGTCATCCAGGCCTGGTATCCGGGCGAGGAGGGCGGCAATGCCGTGGCCGACATCCTCTATGGCAAGGTGTCGCCATCGGCAAAATTGTCGGTGAGCTATCCGAACACCGAAATCAACGAACCCATCTGCTACAACTATTCTGCACAGCGCGACCCACGTGTGCAATGGCCTTTCGGCTACGGTCTGAGCTACACCACGTTTGAATACCAGAACCTGGTGTTGCCCAACAACATGATGACCACCGACAAATGCGTGAACCTCACGTTCGAGGTGAAGAACACCGGAAAGGTGGCGGCCGACGAGATAGCACAAGTCTACATCTCGCCCACTACCGACGGGCAGCACATCCGCCCCATCCAGCTCCAGGGCTTCACACGCGTGTCGCTCAAGCCCGGTGAGACAAAGAAGGTGAGCGTGAAACTCTACGTCGAGCAGTTGGGCTACTACAGCAACGACGGCCAGCGGCAGTGGAATACCGCTCCCGGCACGTTCACCGTCAAGATAGGCTCCTCGTCGGAAGACATCCGCCTGCAAAAGGACATCACCCTGCAGGGCGACACTCTGACGGCGCCACTGCGCACATACTATTTCTCGGAGCTTACCACTGCCCCCTGACGCCACCGAAGCCACGGCCTCCGGGGCGGTCGCCCCGTGGGCTGTCGAAGCCTCCCCGCGGACCGTCGAACCCACCACGGCCATTGCCACGGCCGCCATCACCGCTGCCGAAGAGGTTGAGCCTGTAGCTCACATGCACCATGGCATAAGAGGTGAGGGCATTCACCGTGCGGTCGGTCCAACCGTTGGCGTTCACCGTGCGCGAGAAGTTGGACTGCTCGTTGAGGATGTCGTACCACTGCAGCATCACCGTGAGTTTCTTGCCTTTCAGGAAACTATGCGAGAGCTGCGCGTTCCATATCAGCTCATCGGTGTTGAGGGTGCGCTCGCTGTAGCCCCGCTTGCTGAACACATGGAAGTCGGTGGAGAGATTGGTGCCCCACGGGAAGGTGATGCGCGTGTTGGCCCCATACGAGAAGTTCCATGTGGTGAGGTTGTTGGATGCCTGCAGCCTGTTCTCCGTACGGGCATAAGTGACATTCGAGTTGAGCGACACGTTGAGCCATCGGTTGCGATAAGAGAGCGAAGCCGATGGCGTGACGTTATAGGTATGGGTAACATTGCGGTCGGGGATGGCCGTACGGTTCAGGTTCACATAGCCCACATGATGGTTGTAGCTGCCATTCACAGACCCACTCACATCCCATCTGTTCAAGGTATCGAGCGCCACGTTGAGCGTCACGCCTCCGTTGGCGCTCCAGTTGCCGTTGATGTTCTCCGGCCGGCTGATGCGCCCACCTGTCGACTCGTTGTAGGTCACCACATTCCCGATGGAGTTGCGGGTGGTCTGGAAGCCGCCATTGGCGCTGAAGCTCCAGTGGCGCTGCGCACGGGGGATGGAGATTCCCATACTGTCGGTGACGAAGGTGGGGCGGCGCTGCATCTGGAAGTTGACGTTCAGGTTCGACGAGAACGACGGTTTCAGTCCCGGGTTACCCATGGAGATGGAGAGCGGGTTGGTGTCGTCGTAGATATCGAGCAACTGCGTGATGGACGGTTGCGATGAGGAGCCCCTGAACCTCACCTGCAGGTTGGTCTGCTGATTGAACCGGTAGCGCAGGTTGAGCGTGGGCGAGAAGTTGGTCACTTTCCGCACCGTGTCGACCGGCACGCCTAAGTATTGCTGGACGAAGTGCGACCGCTGCGGCTGCACAGAGAAGCCTATGTTCATGTTGTATTTCTCACGTACGAAGCGCAGCTGCACGTCGGCATTATGCCCATGCTCCGTGCGCTCGGAGTATCGGCTGAGGCTCCTCGAGAGGTAATCCTCGTAAGGATTGTCGAGGAATCCGAACAGGCGGGTCCAGTCGCGGTATTCACGCAGCACGATATCAAACTCGTCGTCGGTATAGTCGGGGAAATCGTAGGTCGACGGGTCGCTTTTCTGGTGGCTGTAGCTGTAGCGGTAGCTCAGCTGCAGGAAGATGCCCTGGATGCCCCTCGTTCCTCTTCTGCCCCGGTTGCCCTGCATCGACATGGGCCGCTCGTCATCGTCGTCGGGCTTCACCTCTTTTCTATGGAACACATAAAGCGGTTCGGTGTAGGTGAGTCCGAGCGAGTAGTTGAAATTGTCGTTGGGCGACGTGGTGTAGCGGTTGGTCTGATAGGTGGAGTCGTTGCCCCACTGGTCGGCCACCTGGTAGAGCGTCACTTTCGAGAGGTTGGCATTCTTGTTGTGTCCGTCGCGGTAACTGATATTGCCCGAGAGGGCCATGTTGCGCCCGTTTCGGCCCATCCTCCTGACAAGTTGCAGTTGCGACGAGAGGTTTTTGCTGCTGCCATAGCTCATCGACTTGTTCTCACGGCCGTTGACCACGATTCCCTCGTCGTCCATCGCCTCGAGGTTTGACTTGAGGAGCGGGTCGGCGTATTTCTCGAAGGGACTGACGTTGAACGAGGCCGAATTGGAGAATCCCCTGCCGTCGTTGGTCGAGAAATTGACGTCGGGGCGGAACGACAGCGTGGTGGCCGAGTCGATGGTCCATTGCAGGTTCATGTTTCCCGTCCAGCTGTTTGCCCTGGAATAGTTCTGGCTGATGCTGCTCGAGAAGGCACCGCCACGGGTATTGACAAAGCTCTCCGACCCCGTGCGGTTCCAGTTGTCGGTATTGTTGTGGTTCCATGTCACGCGCCCGCTCACCCTGAGGTTCCTGCCATTCTCGTAGCTCACGTCGAGCGCCGCCGACTTGGAGTGGCGCTGTCCGCTGCCATTGCCACGGCCGCGCCCGCCACGTCCCGAGAAATTGCGGTCGTTCACGTTGTTGGCATTGCCCATGAAGGTGTAGCGCATGTCGCCGAAGGGTTTCATGGCCGTCAGGCGCACGCCATAGCGGTGGTCGGTGCCGTAGCCCAGGTCGGGGTTCATCTGCAGTCCCTTGCGCGCACTCTTCTTCGTGACGAACTCCAGCACGAAGTCGTCGTTGCCGTCGTCGATGCCCGTCTGCCGTGAGAGGTCGCTGGCCTCCTCATAGGCCTTCACCTGCTCGATGACGTCCGACGGCAGGTTCTTCATCACCGCGCTGTTGTTGCCGGTCATGAAGTCGCGTCCGTCCATCTTGAATCGCTTCACGGTCTTTCCATTGACCGTGATTCCGCCGTTGTCGTCGATTTTCGCTCCCGGCAGTGCCTCTACCAACGACTCGATGACCGACCCCTCGGGCACCCTGAAGGCGGCGGCGTTGAAGACCAGCGTGTCTTCTTTCACCACCATCTTCGGCACGTTGGCCGTGACCACCGCCTCGTCGAGCACCAGGGCGTCGGGCTCCATGGCGATGTCGTGGAGCGAGGCCTGGCGTCCTTTCACTTTCGACACCATAAGGGTCTGCTCCCTGTAGCCCAGGAACGACACGTTCACCAGATAGGAGCCGAAGTTCACCGAGCGGAAGACGAAGCGGCCCTGCGCGTCGGAGAGCGTGCCACCCACGTAGGTGGTGTCGGTCTTGCTTCGCGAGGTGCTCAACTTATATAGTTGCACCGTGGCATGGTCCATCGCCTTGCCCGAGCCTTTCTCGACGACACGCCCCGAGAGGGTCTCGTTCTGCGCCATGGCGGTCAACGAGCCCATCAGGAAGAGGATGAGCGACAACACGATGTTTCTGTAGTTCTCCATTGTTTTATTTGCTCTGACCGGCCCAACTCCGTCAGGCCAGTCTGTTTCAGGTTTTCTTGGATTTGTCTATTTCGAGAGTTTTCCGGGGAGGGTAGCCTCTGCCGCCTTCACGGGGATGAGGTAGAACTGCCTTCCCGGCTTGGGGTCGAGCATCCACTGGTCGGCGACGATATGCTCGTCGAGGGCACGGACGACGAGGGTGTGGGTGCCTTTGGAGAGCGACACCTTGGTCTGCCGCAAGGCCTGCTGGCGGAGCACGTTCTGCTTCCACGGCTCCGACCGGAAGGGCTCTTTCAGCGAGTAGACGGTAGGCGTGCCATTGTCGATGGCCACGGAGTAGCGCAGGTCGCCACTGTCGTTGGGCTGCGTGGGAATCATGGCTGTGGTGAGCAGGTACTCGCCCTCATCGGCCACATCGAACTGGTAGGAGAGTTCAGCCCCCTTGGGCAGTGCCACGGCATTCATGCTGTGGCCGAGCATCTGCACGGTCTGCACACCTCCGGAGGCACGGTCGTAGTCGGCGGCATTGCGTGCCACCACTCCGTCGGCAAGGAGCGGATGGCTGCCGTCGGCCGTCGGGATGGCAAGCAGACTGTCTTGTTCGGCGGCAGTGAGCGTCACCGGTGTGAGCGGAGCCCAGAACACCGGCAGGTCGCGTGGATGGTCGCTCATGCTGCCATGCCATTTTCCGCCCGACATCAGGTTGTTGTAATACCACGTGAGCTGGCGCACCTGTTGGTAGGCTGCCATGCTCCTTGCCACCGACTGCTGCATGAGGCGGGCCCTCTCGGTCTCCTTCGCCCCCGTGGAGCCGTTGGCCAGCATCCGTGCCCGCTGTGCCTCGAGCATTTTCACGGCATGGGCTGCCGCTGCCTGCACAGGATACTTCACGGCAGCGAAAAAGGCATCGCGCAGGGCCGGGCGCACCAGCGGCTCCAACTCGTCGACCTGCCGCGCCGCCCATTGGCAGCGCTCCAGATAACGGTCGAGCTCGCCGCCGAAAGCCTCGGTGCTGAAGGCCGTGTTGCGCACACCGCTCAATCCACGGTCGTAGACACGCTTGTCGAGCTCGGTCTGGCTCCACCCCATGAACTCGGGCCTGCGGGCGCCGCAGAGGGCATACAACTCATGCATCACGGGCATCAGGCGCCTGCCCGCCTCCTCGCCAAACTGCCGGCAGAGCCACGAGAGCAGGTGGCCGCGGAGCATGTCGCCCGAGAAATGCTCGATGTCCCAGGCCAGGTCGAGGAAGAGTTCCAGGTCATAGCAGGCCACCTTGGGGTCGTGCACGTTGGCTATCCACAGTTTCCTCACCTGGTGGTCGTAGGCCTGCCGCATCTCGTTGTAGATGAGTCCGGGCTGGGTGGTGGTGAGCCAGAGGTAGTCGTGGGGCCGTCCCCAGTAGCTCAGGTGATAGTAGACTCCCGCCCCACCCTGCCGCTGCTGTTCGCTGGCATTGGAGAGGCGCGTCATGTATCCATAGTTGTCGTCGCACCAGAGGAGCGTGGCGTAGTCGGGCACGCGCAAACCTTTCTCATAGAGCTGGAGCACCTCCTTGTAGGGCACGAACATCTGCATCAGCCGTCTGGGGTCGCCCACATATTTGCGCAGCAACTCCTGCTGGTCGTCGATGACCTGCTGGAGGCCTTCGAATTTCTCATCGTCGGTCTGGTAGCCCTCCATCGAACTGTCGTGGATGCCCCGCATGCCGATGGTGAAGAAGTTGTTGTCGGTGCCCTTCACCTGGCGGAGCCGCTCTATCCAGTAGTCGTGCACCGCCTGGCGGTTGGTCTTGTAGTTGAACCGCCCACGCTGTGCCACGTCCCACTCTCCCACGTTGTTGCGCATGAGGGGCTCGCAGTGCGACGTGCCCACCACGATGCCGCAGGAGTCGGCCATGGCCTTGGCGCCATCGGTCTGGAAGAAAGCCTTCGTGCCCTCGTGCATGGCCGGCCAGATGGTGTTGGCCCTCAGCCGCAGGAGCAGTTCGAAAACCTTCTTGTAGGTCTGGGCACTGATCTCGCCATAGGGAGCCTTGCTGAAATGGGTGCAGCTCCACGGACGCAACGACCAGTCCTCGTCGTTGAGGAAGATACCTCGGTATTCCACCGAGGGAGCCTGACTGGTGGTGAAGCCGTCGGCCACGACGAGCCGCTCCTTCCGTTCGGGCACCACATCGCCCCACCACACCCACGGCGACACCCCCGCCATGCGCGAGAGCTCAAGGATGCCGTAGGCCGTGCCCCGCGCGTTGCCGCCCTCCACCACGATATGGCCGCGGTCGGTGTAGATGCGGAAGGCATCGTGACGGCCTTTACGCTGCACGATGCGGATGGTGGCCCTTGACGACGGCTGCGGCTCCATGCCCGTGACCTGCCGCATGTCGTCGCGCCACATGCGCAGGGCTGTGGCCACCACGGGGTCGGCATGGCCCGACAGCGAATAGGTGATGGGATGCTGTCCGTCGAACCACACGACATCGGAGGCACACACGGGTATCGCCATCAATGTGGCGAAGAGGAGTGTGAGTATGGAGCGTATTCTCATTGCGTGGATGATTTGGGGTGAGGAGAAAGAAGGGGACAAACTATCAGACGGCTGGGATCAACGGAGCGGGTTCAGTTCCGACTTATACCACTCGATGAAACGGCCGATACCCTCGTGCAGCTGCACATGGGGCTTGTAACCAATCTCGCGCTCCAGCCGTGAGGTGTCGGCGTTGGTCATGTAGACATCGCCGGGCTGCATGGGTTCCATCTGCATATTGGCCTTTATGCCGAGGGCACCCTCTATCTCCTGGATGAAGTCGAGCAACTTCACAGGATTGGAGCAGCCGATGTTGTAGACGCGGAAAGGCACCGCATTGTCGCACTGCTCTGCCACAGGGGCCTTGTCGAGGCACTGTATCGACCCTGTGGCGATATCGTCGATGAAGGTGAAGTCGCGGATCATGTCGCCATGGTTGAAGACACGGATGGGCTGACCCTGCGAGATGGCCTTGGCAAAGAGCATAGGAGCCATGTCGGGACGACCCCATGGACCATAGACGGTGAAGTAGCGAAGACCGGTGGCGGGTATGCCATAGAGTTTACTGTAACTGTGCGCCATCAGCTCGTTCGACTTCTTGCTGGCAGCATAGAGACTCACAGGACTGTCTACCTTGTCGTCCTCGGAGAACGGAGCCTTGGAATTGAGTCCGTAGACCGAACTCGACGAGGCGAAGAGCAGGTGCTCCACGGGGTAATTACGGCAGCACTCGAGGATGTTGAGGAATCCCACCAGGTTGCTCGTGAGATAAGCGTAGGGATTGGTGATGGAATAGCGCACGCCAGCCTGAGCAGCCAGGTTCACCACCCGGTCGAAACGCTCGGCAGCGAAGAGCGCGTCGAGCTCTTCCTTCTGTTCTATGCCGAGGCGTATAAAACGCAAGTTGCCGAACTTCTGGCTTGTCAGCATCGTGTTCCATGGCAGGTTGCACAGAGGGTCGGTATCGATACCCAGCTGTTGCAGGCGTCCGGCCTTGAGTCGCACATCGTAATAATCGTTGATATTGTCGAGCCCAACCACCTCATCACCTCTGCTTGCCAGCATGAATGAGATTTTGGAACCAATGAATCCGGCTGCGCCGGTAACCAATACTTTCATTTTTCGTCGTATTTATGAGTAGTTTTTACCGTAAATATTATATATAAGTGAATTTAGCGGCAAAATTACAAAAAAAGCACGAAAAAATACGATATGGAGTAAAAAACCAACTGAAAGTGCCCACAAAACTCGAAAATGGATTTTTATTTAAAGAAAATGCAGAAACAGCCTCCAAAAACCATTATTTCGTTAATAAACGTTAACAAAACAGTGTTTTTCAATTGCGATGGTGGGATTTTCGGATTTTATATTTACCTTTGCATCCGCAAAACGAAAGAAATGGTGCCTTAGCTCAGTTGGTAGAGCATCGGACTGAAAATCCGTGTGTCCCCGGTTCGATTCCTGGAGGTACCACTCCTCCTTTCATTAGCCCGGTAATTGGTTTCGGCCAACGCCGGGTTTTTTTGTGCCCAAAAGCGAAGGTCCCGAGGGAGGCGCAATGCCAGCAGACGCGCTTTATGGCATTGGAAATAATAGCACAAAAACCCGCATTTGTGCACAAGTGAGGTGTTTATGTGCATATATGAGTTTGAAAATTGTTGTACTTGCCAAGCAAGTGCCCGACACCCGAAACGTAGGCAAGGATGCCATGACCGCAGAAGGCACAGTGAACCGCGCCGCCTTGCCCGCCATCTTCAATCCCGAAGACTTAAACGCCCTGGAGCAAGCCCTCCGCCTGAAGGAGCAGCACCCAGGTTCTACCGTAGGTCTCCTCACGATGGGTCCTCCACGCGCAGGGGAAATCATCCGTCAGGGTCTCTACCGTGGCGCCGACACCGGTTGGTTGCTCACCGACCGTCTTTTTGCCGGAGCCGACACGCTGGCCACCTCGTATGCCCTGGCCACCGCCATCAAGAAGATTGGCGATGTGGACATCGTGATTGGCGGCCGTCAGGCCATTGATGGCGACACCGCACAGGTGGGTCCGCAGGTAGCCCAGAAACTGGGTCTGAACCAAGTGACCTACGCTGAGGAAATCCTGAAGATTGAAGACGGCAAGGCCACCATCCGCCGCCATATCGACGG
>ONSV01000073.1 GCA_900320585.1 uncultured Prevotellaceae bacterium
ATGCAATGGCTCGGGAAAGTCGACGCTGCTGAGTCTCATCTGTGCCGACAACCCTCAAGGGTATGCGAGCGACATCACCCTCTTCGATATCCCCCGGGGTTCGGGTGAGACCATCTGGGACATCAAGCGCCATATCGGTTACGTGTCGCCCGAGATGCACCGAGCCTATCGCAAGGACATGCCTGCCATCCGCGTGGTAGCCAGTGGACTGAAAGACTCGGTGGGCTTGTATGTGAAGCCTACGGAAGAGGAATACGAGCAGTGCCGCTGGTGGATGGACCTCTTTGGCATAGGGCATCTGCACGACCGCAACTTCATGGGCATCTCAAGTGGTGAGCAACGTCTCGTGCTGTTGGCACGGGCATTCGTCAAGGATCCCGAGCTGCTCATCCTCGACGAGCCCCTTCACGGACTCGACGATGCCAACCGCCAGTTGGCAAAGGACATCATTGAGACATTCTGCCAGCGGCAGAACAAGACCCTGATCATGGTGACCCACTATGCCGAGGAACTCCCACCATGTATCGACCATCATCTTGAACTGAAGAAGTATTAACAAGAATAGAAACCAAATCAACAAATAGAATTATGAGACGACTTTTCATTTCGTTCGCACTACTTTTTGCCGTAGCTTATGCCTCGGCACAACATGTTGAATCCACTGATTCTGTGGCCTATCTTGAAGCTTTGCGCATGGCCAGAGAAACCTCCGAAAACACCTCCAAATCGCTTGAGGAAAGGAAGATTGCACGTTTCAAGCAGTTCGCTCTCGAATATCTTGGAACACAATCCCTCAAACAGAATCCCAAAGGCGATATAGCTCCACTCAACGAACAGGCCTTGGCACTCTACAAGTTCATCAATGCCTACGAGTATCAGTTGACCATATCCAACAAGAAATCGCGTCAGAACGTCATTGAGACGTTCAAGCAAGTGAGTCTTGCCAACCCGCTTTTCAACGATCCCAACAAGGAATATGTGCTGGCCTACATCACCAACGAAGGCTATCTCACCAAGTTCTCTCTTGACACCGACTGGGTGGCGGCCTATAAGGAAATCGAACGGATTTATTCCGCACAGTAAGATAGTATGGACATCTGAAAAGAGCGAGGCCGAAATCGACCCCGCTCTTTTTTCATTACTCTGCGCTCAGTTCCAATGTCGCCTGGCGTAGGTCTACGCCCTTGGCCGTAAGCCGGATGTTGCCGGGTTTCTTCTTCGACTGGAGCACCACCAGGCATTTGCCTGCGAATGCTTTCCGGTTGTCGGCCTTGAAGCGCTCCATCGAGGTCTGCAAGCCATTGTCTACGCCTGCGATGGTGGCATTTCCCTCTACCGTGAAGAACACCTGGTTCTCGGCATTCGGACAAACATTGCCGTCTTTGTCTACTATCTCGACGGTGACAAAAGCAAGGCTCTTCCCATTGGCATAGATGGCATTACGGTCGGATGTCAACCGGATATGGTCGGGGGCACTGGCGGTGCGTATCACCTGCTCACGCACGTGTTTTCCGTCCTTGCGTGCCACCACCTTCACCTCGCCAGGCTCAAAAGTTACCCGCCACATCACATGATACTGGTGCGAGTCGGCCTTCTTTCTCACGCCTTGGCTCTTCCCATTAATGAACAGTTCCACCTCGTCGGCCTGGTTGTAGTAGCACCACATGTCGATGGTTTGGCCTTCAATCCAGTTCCAATGGGGGAATAGGTGGAGCACGGGCTTGTCGGTCCACTCACTCTGGTACATGTAGTACGAATCCTTGGGGAAACCAGCCAAGTCGATGATGCCGAAATAACTGCTTCGGGCCGGGAAGGCGTAGGGCGTGGGCTCACCGATATAGTCGAAGCCGGTCCAGATGAACTGTCCGCCGACAAAGTCGTTGTGCTTCACCACATCCCATGTCTCCTCATGCGTACTGCTCCAAGAGGCGTGCATATTGTCGTAGGCGCTGCATTTGAAAGAGGGGTCGGTATAAGGCAACCACCACTCTTTGGGAGCCACATACACGGAGTCGCTTGGCATCATGTAGAAACCACGGGTCTGCAGTGCCGATACGCTCTCGCTGAAGATGAACGGCTTGCCCGGGAAATTACGGGGCACGTCTTTTACCCATTGGTGGTGATAGTTGAAACCGATAATGTCGATGGCACCGCTCTTGAACAGGTGGTTGCCCGGATCGGGCTCGTTGCAACCTGCCGTGATGGGACGTGTGCCATCGAGTTTTCTCACAATCTCGGCAAGGTGTCGAGTGAGGAGCGAGTTCACGCTCAATTCCCCTTCCTTGGCCAGGGTGGAGGCATCATGGCCCGCATTGAGAATCAGGTTGGCCTGCTCAAGGGTCAGCGTGTCGGCCTCGGCCGATGACCACTGCTCGAGCACCTCGTTGCCAATACTCCACATCAGGATGGAGGGATGGTTGCGGTCGCGCATCACCAGGTCGGTGAGGTCGCGCTCATGCCATTCGTCGAAGAAACGGGCATAGTCGTTCTGCGTCTTCTTGCGTCGCCACATATCGAACGACTCGTCCATGACGATAAAGCCCATGGTGTCGCACATGTTGAGCAGTTCGGGAGCAGGTGGATTGTGCGAGCAACGTATGGCATTGACACCCATCTCCTTGAGGATGGTGAGTTTGCGATGGATGGCATCTTCGTTGATGGCGGCACCAAGGCAACCAAGGTCATGATGCTCGCACACGCCATTGATCTTCATCGATTTCCCGTTGAGCGAGAACCCCTTTTGTGCATCAAATTGGAAAGACCGGAATCCGGTGGTTGTGATATAAGTGTCAATCACTTCCTTCCCCTTCATCAGCTCTGTCCTCACGGTGTATACGTAGGGGTCTTCTATCGACCAGAGATGTGGCCGTCTCACTTTAAGTTTGTCTGTAGCACGTGACGAAGTGGATGTAGCAACAGCTTTTCCTTTGTCGTCAAGAATGGTGTTACGCACTTTGCAGAATGATGGCGGATAATCAATTGTAAAATCAGACGTCACGCTCACGGTTCCATCTGCATCAGTCACCACGTGAACTCCCCAATGCTTGAAATGCGAGCGAGAGGTCGTGGTGAGCCAGACATGGCGATAGATGCCGCAGCCGCTGTACCAGCGCGAGTTGGGCTGGTCGCTATTGTCCACCCTCACTGCTATCACGTTCTCGCTGCCTTTTTTAATATAAGGTGTGATGTCGTACTCAAAAGAACTGTATCCATAAGGACGGAACCCAACTTCTCTTCCATTCACGTAGACGGTAGAGTTCATATAAACCCCGTCGAATTCTATAAAGTAGCAGTCGGATGTCTCAACATTGAAATGCTTGCGGTACCAGCCGATGCCACCGGGCAAGGCACCGCCACCGGCCCCTGAGGGATGGGATGGCAGGAAGTCGCCCTCGATGGCCCAGTCATGAGGCAAGTCGAGCCGCCGCCAGGATGCATCGTCGTAGTTGACGGCCGCCATCATGGCAGAGTCGCCCAATGTAAACAGCCATCCCTCATCAAAACACTTGCGGTCTCTTGCCGAGACCACAAGTGATATTGCTGAGGCGATTAGAAGCAAAAACGTCTTTCTCATCATTCTCTCACTTCATCGTTAAGTTATCGTTCAGTTACAGTTGCACCTTGACCTCCTTGCCATTGTAGCTGACCAGCTGTCCGGCAGGATTGACGAGATTGAGGGGCGTGGGCTTTTCTTTCGATACCACCACCACATTGAACGACCTGTTCTTCAGCATGCCTTTGAACGAACCGTTGCGCTTGCCGATGGTCAGTGTCTTGCTGGCCTCGTCGTAGGAAATCCTGATGGTGGCATATTTGCCCTTCTCGTAATTGTAGTTAGTACCCTCGTCCTCATAGAGCTCGAAGCATCCGTCGGCACCTTCATAAACGTAGAGGTTAATGACATCGGCGGGTTTCTCGTCGCACCATTCCATTTCAGGACCAAAAGGCACGATGCTGCCCTCGCGCACGTATACCGGAATCTTGTCGTATGGTGCGTCGACAATGATGCGCTGTCCTCCATTCACGTAATCACCCGTATAGAGGTCGTACCATCCACACTGCTTGGGGAAATAGACGCTACGGCTGCGCTCCTTGTAATATCCCACCGGACAAGCCATGAACGCCGGACCAAACATCCACTGGTCGGGAATGTCGTAGACGTTATCGTCGCCATTGAAGTCCATTGCCAGGCCGCGCATCATGGTATAGTCGTTGAAGTGCACCCATCCTGCCATGGAGTAGAGATAAGGCATCATGTGGTAGCGCAACTTGTCGTACCATACGATGGTCTGGTATGCGGGATGATTGTCGGGAGCGATATTCCACACTTCGCGGAGCGGCCACTGTCCGTGAGCACGGTAAAGGGGAATGAAGCAGCCAAACTGGTTCCAGCGTGTCTGAAGTTCACGCCACTCGGTGAGGTCGGCGCTCTCGATGCCCGTCTGGTCGTAGTCTTGCTGTGCCTTCACGTAACGGCTTTCCACGGAGAAACCGCCCTGGTCCATACCCCAGAACGGAAGACCACTCATCGAGTAGTTGAGTCCAGCTGTCATCTGCGCACGCATGTCCTCCCAGCGTGTGCCGATATCACCCGACCATGTGGCAGTGGAGAACCGCTGCTCGCCGGCAAAACCGCTGCGGGTAAGCAAGAACACCCTTTGGTTGGGATTCACCGAACGTTGGCCGTTGTAGATGGCATCGGCATTGACGATGGAATAGGCATTGAAATACTCGGTCGACGTGCCGAGTGCCGTTGGTCCCGACAGCGCCTTCCTGTACCACACGGGGGTACAGTCGCGCACATTGGGCTCGGAGGCATCCATCCACCAGGCATCGATGCCATATTTGAATTTCGTATAGAGGTTCTCGTCCATCTGTCGCCAGAACACCTTGCGTGCCCCGGCATCATAGGCATCATAGAACGAGCCGGTGTATCCGAGCCAGTCGTGGATGTCGTCGGTGATGGCTTGCTTGTAGATCCATCCATGGCTTTCAAGCTCCTTGTAGTTTTTCACCGTATCGTAGAACTTGGGCCATACCGAGATCATGAATCGCCCATGCATCTGGTGCACGCTGTCGAGCATGGCCTGAGGGTTGGGAAAGCGGGAGGCCTCGAACTCATGGCTTCCCCAGTCGGGCAAGGGCCAGTAGTTCCAGTCTTGCACGATATTGTCGACGGGGATATGCCGTTTCCTGAATTCGGCCAGGTTGTCCTCGATGTCGGCACTGCTCTTGTAGCGTTCGCGGCTTTGCCAGAATCCGAGCGCCCATTTGGGATAGAGAGAAGCCTTGCCAGTGAGTGTGCGATAGCCGCTGATCACCTCGTCCATATTCTGTCCTGCAATGAAGTAGTAGTCCATGTCGCGGGTCATCTCACTCCAAATACTGATGTTTTTCCGTTTGTTTCCCTCGTATGGAGGAGCCACACGCAGACCACAGTAGCTCACGCCACCATCGGGTTTCCACTCGATACGCAATTGGGTCTTCACCCCTTTCTGCAGTTGGGTAGCGAATTTCCAGGAATTGGGGTTCCAGGCTGTGCGCCATCGCTCGGCCACCACTTCCTTGCCACCGATATAAACCCTCATATATCCGGCATAGTAGAGGATGAAATGATACAGGTCGGTAGCCGGTGCCTCGATGTATCCATCGTAGACCACGGTAGCGCCGTCGAAATTGAAATTCTTGGGCAAGTTCTTGATACCACCATCATCGGTGGCATTCCCTATCTTGGAGGTCGATGGACAGTCGTATTCGAAATAGATGGAATCCTCGCCCCTCACGATTTTCTTGCCGTCCTTATCCACATAGGTACCGGTGAGCTGGCCTGGTTTCCCACTCTTGTCGTAGAGCTTGAAGGCACGGTTCAGTTGCAGATAGTCCTGTGGATTTCCCCAGCGACAGAGGCTGTAGCTGTCCCATAGCAAGCCAAAGTTGAGGTTGCTCATCACGAAAGGCACGCTCACCTTGGTGTTGTATTGGTAGAGTTCCTCGTTCTTGTCGAGCATGTTGAATTCCTCGGCTTGGTGTTGTCCGAGGCCATAAACCGCTTTCAAGTCGGCTTGCGGCTCGAAGAGCAGGTGCCAGGAAAGACCGTTCAGTTCCTGTTCGGAGAGTGTTCGCTGGCATACGCCCAACTCGCGCTCCGGCACACGGAAAGGCTGGAAGGTCTTGCCGTTTTTCGCCTCCTTGAGCAATTGCTTGCCACTGGCATCAAGAAATGTGACATCACCGCTCTTCTTGTCGACAACGGCCTGCACGTTCTTCGCTTTCACATACACCTTCTGGGCGTCCTCATCGACGGAGAACTGAGGCTTGGCTTTTTGCGGCACGATAATCAGGCTGTTCTTCTCGGGCAGAGCGCTCTCGCTTGTCGCCCTCACGCGGATGATGTTGTCGTTGACCACTTGCAGGCATACGACCTTGGCACCATCGGCTTTTGGCGACTCCGGCGTGATGGTCACGCAGTTGCCATTTCTCGCAACCTCGGCGGCACTGAGGCCCAGCGTGCAAGCACATAGAAAGGTTGAAATAAGAATCTTTAATCTTTGCATAATGTTGAAAAGTTATTTAGGTTGTTTGTTTCCTGTTTTTCACACTGCTGTCACGAATCTTGAGAATCATAGGTACCACCTCATGATAGATGGTGTTGTCGCCATTGATATTGCGGAGCAACAGCTCGCAGGCTTTTTTGCCCTGGATATGGGCCTGGTCCATGATGGCCGACAGTTTGGGAGTGACGAAAGCCGCGCTGTCGCCATCGGTGAACCCCATAATCGCCACATCTTCAGGGATGACGAGTTCCTTGCTCTTGATGGCATCGAAGGCAGCATAGGTGATGATATCGTTGAACGCCAATATGGCATCAGGTGGATTTTCCGACTCAAGGAGACGGAGGGTGGCATTGCGGGCCACGTCGAAGTCGATTTTGTCGCATGCCACCAATTCGCGCTCGATAGGAATGCGGTTGTCGCGCAGTGCCTCCAGATAGCCATGCTTGCGCCGTTTCACCATATCGAGGTGATTTGGACCTCCGATGAAAGCGATGCGGCGGCAGCCATTATCAATGAGGTGTTGGGTGGCTTGCTGTGCGGCCTCGGCACCATTGGCCACTACCTGGGAGAACAGTTCGGGCAGACAGGTGCGGGCGAAGAATACCAAGGGGATACCCATGTCGTGTATCTCCCTGAAATGCGAATAGTCGATGGTGTCTTGCGAAAGGCATGCAATGATACCCTCCACATGCATGGAGATGAAGTTGTCGATAGCCTGCTCTTCGAGGTTATAATCCTCATGGCTGTTGCAACTGAACACAGAATAGCCGTTTTGCCGTGCATACTCCTCTATTCCGTCGAGAACGGCTGCATAGTAGTGGGTTACCAGATTGGGAACAACCACTCCTATGTTCCGAGGAGCCTCCTTGCGCAGGCTTTGTGCAAAGGGGTTGGGGCGGTAATTGAGTTTTTTGGCGAGGTCTTTCACTTTTATTCGCATTTCCTCGCTCACCTCGTGGCTACCTCTGAGCGCTCTTGATACCGTGGCTATCGACACACCCAGTTTGTCGGCTAAATCTTTTAAAGAAGTACGGCGTCTTTTCATAATTATGGCAAATTTAGTAAGAATTTCGGAATTACGCAAACGTTTACGTATCATTTTCCATAAAAAATTGCCGATATGGCAAAAATATGTAGTAATTTTGCAGCGAGTTAGAATGAGTAATGAATAGTTGATAATAAGTTAGTTAGAAATAATGATGGAGGCCGTTGTGAAACAGTCTCCATTGTTTTTTGTCTTTTTGATAATCCTTTGGATGGATTTTTTTGGCATGGATGTCCAACGTTTTCCCCTACTTCGCTATTGTTTTTGTATCTTTAGCTTTCAATTGTCTTTCAACAATGCAAAAAATAATGCACAAAATATTGAAATCCCCACTTTTTGTGCTACCTTTGCAACAGTTTTGTATATAATGTGATTACCATGCGAAATCTTTTCATTTCAATTTTACTCTCATTCTCTGCCTTGGGAATGCAAGGGGCGGATTTTACCTATCTGACATTCCAGACCGAAGACGGTTCGGAGTATAGTGTCGTTGCCTCTGGACTGTCAATCAGTTTCCAGGATGGAAATTTAGTGGCCAGCGATGGCACGTCGTTGCCCCTATTGAATCTTCGCAAAATGTATTTCAGCAACGTTTCCGGCATTTCAGACCTTGCCAGTGAGAGGGCAAACGGCATGGTGACCGTTTTCAACCTCCAGGGAAAGTTGCTGGGCACCTACCCCTCATTGTCAGAGGCAACCGCCTCAATGGGGAAAGGCTTGTTCTTGATTAAGGAAGGAAATCGTAAACCCCAAAAGCAAGTAGTAAAATGAGAAAAATAGCTATTCTTGTCATCTCATGCCTCCTGAGCATAACGGCTCAGTCGCAGACATTGAATGTGAATGTGGGTAACGTGACCTACGCCTTCCCCTCGTCGCAGACTGGCGACATGGTTTACGACAATGGCAATACGCTTACTATTTGTGGGAAAGTCTTCCCGACCAGCGACATCACCAATATGATTGTGGACCAAACTGAGGTGAGCGACAACACCGTGACCGTGTCGTATGACAACAGCATGGCCAAGGTGGTCGTTGCAGGCAATATCGCCAAATATATCTCTGCCGAGGTGAAAGGCGGACATGTCTCTCTGGTAGCCTCTCCCTCCCTCCAACAATCGGTCACATACACCCTTACCGGGAACTCTGCCGACGGCTCTTTCTATATGTCGGGAGAATATTCATGCCGGTTGGTGCTCAATGGGGTGAGCCTGGTCAATCCCGACAGTGCCGCCATCAATCTTCAGAATGGGAAGAAAATTGACATTGAGCTTGCCACGGGCACCATTAACAGTCTGGCCGACGGGTTGACCACTGTTGCCGATGATGGTAGCGACTCCCACAAGGCCGTGTTCTATGTGGAAGGGCATACCTCATGGACTGGTGGCGGTTCGCTGAACATCAAGGGAAACGTGCGTCATGGCTTCTTCTCGGATGAGTATACACAGTTTGAGGCCGGCCTCGGCAGCGTGACTGTGGAGCAGGCTTTGAGTGATGGTTTCCATGTGAATCAGTATTTCCAGATGCAAGGTGGAACATTGAGCATCGCATCCGTAGGCGATGGCATAGATGTAGGTGCGAAAAAA
Source organism: uncultured Prevotellaceae bacterium (assembly GCA_900320585.1). GTDB lineage: Bacteria > Bacteroidota > Bacteroidia > Bacteroidales > Bacteroidaceae > Prevotella. The sequence continues at coordinate 9,183 of ONSV01000073.1, forward strand.
TCGGACAAAGAAAACAACGGCAACTTGATGTTGGAAGGTGGCACGCTCACCATTGTTACTTCAGGTGATGCCACCAGGGCACTGAAATGCGACAACGACTTGATTGTCAGTGGCGGTACGATTGATGCCAAGACCTTAGGCAACCCTGTCTATGACAGCGGAGAGGCAGACTTGTCGAGTTGTGCTGCCGCCAAGTGTGACGGGAAATTCACGATGTCCGCCGGCACGCTCCGTCTTACCAGTACGGGTAAAGGAGGAAAAGGAATCAATGCCACTGGCGAGGTGGAAGTAAGCGGTGGAGACCTTGTGGTTGTCACTACTGGTGCCACATACGAATATTCCAGCGAACTTGACTCAAAGCCCCATGGCGTGAAGTCGGATGCCAACATCACCCTTTCGGGTGGCAGTGTGCTGGTATGTGCGGCGTCGGATGGCGGAACTGCTTTCAAGACCTCACTCAACGTGTTTACCAATGGTGCCACGATGATGGGCATAGGAGGCAAAGCCACCACAGGCTCAGCCAGTTCCACACATAACAGCAAGAAATACTCCAACGTGAAGGTGACAGGAGGCAGCACTTTGTCGTACGATGGTGTGAGTTTTGTCATTCCCACCATTTACAACAACTCGAGCGCCAAAGTCATTGTCTCGTCAGCAGCGATGTAATTTTTTTCAGGAGTTACAGGAGTTCAGACAATTTACCGTATTCACCTCGGTAACCATGGTTATCGGCTATGACGATGTTTGAAATCCTGTAACTTTCTTTGTTTTAGCATATTGAGACTGCTTGCCGACGGGCAAAGCAAATAGAATTTGAGCAAGTCACGAGCAGGGTTGTTTCCTACTTCACGGTAATATGGAAGCAACCCTGTTTCTTTTCGTATTTCACATGGCAGCGCCCTTCTTGGCGCAGGTCTCTCAACACTTCGCTGAGCACCCATTTCAAAGTGTCGTTGCCCACCTCGCGCAATGGTGTGCCATCGACAGCCGGAACAGTCTTGTAGCGATTATATCCGATATCGAATGTCGTTCCGAATAGATGGCAGCTGTTTTCCGATGCGTTATAGTTCACCATTTTCAGGTTGTCCAGGTCTTCTTGACTACGAAGCACGCTGGTGACAATGAACTGATGGAGAGGGATATGCTTGACATACAGACTGTCGAAGAATTGCCGACCGATGTCGTTGAGCAGTACTGCGGCCCGAGGCACAAGATATGGGATGCTCCTTTTCAGCGGGTCGACATGGTAATAAGGACTTGCACCGATATAGACCAGCTCCGTCTTGCGCTGCTCCGCTTCCTTCCTGTCGCTTACTACCGAAACGCCATACTTCTTGGCATCGGCAAGTTGTACGTCGTTGGAGTCGGGGAACGCCTTGCTGTAGTTGAGCACGCCAATAATGGGATGCTTCGCTCCTGGCTGGTATATGCCTGGATAGTCGTGCCGATCCAATGGTGCCCATGCCGAATCACTTCCTGCAAGAGAGTCGGAGGAAGTGGAAGTGGATGACGATGTGAAAGTGGGTATCGAGATGGGGGTAGATGTGGAAGTCGATGTGGCTGTGGCGGTAACTGTGACGGTGGTGTCGGCATCTACAGTGTCCTTGTTCAGCGAACCCGCAACCGAGGGGAATACACACCTCACGAGTGCCAAAACTATGACCACAATGCCAAAAGACTCCAAATATAATTTCTGAGGTTTATTCATACTGTTCTGCCAAATCGGGTGCAAAGTTAAAAAATGTCGGGCGCATTACAAAAGATAAAATCTGCCAATTTCAAAACGAGAGCGCAAATTATTCGGAATATAGGCAAATAATTAGATATTTTTGAGTATTTTTGCATCCAAATTCATGAATCATACATAGACATTGATAGAAAAGCATATCATTCTTGAGGACATCGACCCTGTGTCGTTCTATGGCATCAACAACGTACATTTGCTGATGCTCAAGTCGCTGTTCCCCAAACTCAGGATTGTGGCACGTGGAAATGTAATCAAGGTCCTTGGCGACAATGACGAGACCGACCGCTTCGAGGAGTGTGTGGAGAAGGTCCGCAAGCATGTGGAGCAGTTCAACACCATTTCAGACGAGGACATTCTCGATATCGTGAAGGGTCGCAAGACCAAGGCCGAGAGCGTGAAGGACGTGCTTGTGTACAGCATCTCGGGACGGCCGATCAAAGGGCGCAGCGAGAACCAGCAACGCCTGATCGATGAGTATGAGGCCAACGACATGGTATTTGCCGAAGGTCCGGCCGGCACGGGCAAGACCTACCTGAGCATCGCCCTTGCCGTGAAGGCCTTAAAAGAGAAAAACGCCAAGAAAATCATTCTCAGCCGTCCGGCTGTGGAGGCGGGAGAGAAACTGGGATTCCTTCCCGGTGACATGAAGGACAAGATAGACCCCTATCTGCAACCCCTCTACGACGCGCTCGAGGACATGATACCACCCGCCAAGTTGCAGGACATGATCGACAAGCGTATCATCCAGATAGCCCCATTGGCATTCATGCGTGGACGCACGCTCAGCGATGCCGTCGTGATTCTCGACGAGGCACAGAATACTACAGCGGCCCAAATCAGGATGTTCCTTACGCGTATGGGGTGGAATACCAAGATGATCATTACGGGCGACCTTACCCAGATCGACCTGCCACGGGGCCAGCGTAGCGGACTGGCAGAAGCCCTTCAGCTGCTTCAGGATATAGAAGGCATCGGTTTCGTGAGGATGGAGAAGAAAGACATCGTGCGCCATAAACTGGTGACTCGCATCGTGAATGCCTATGAGAGGGCCGACAAAGAAAACACCAACAACTAAATCAATAAAAAGACAGCAATGAAAGCATTAACCAAGACCGATTTCAACTTCGAAGGACAAAAGAGCGTTTACCATGGTAAAGTGCGTGATGTGTATGATATCAATGACGATTTGCTGGTCATGGTAGCCACCGACCGCATTTCGGCTTTCGACGTCATTCTGCCCAAGGGTATCCCCTTCAAGGGACAAGTGCTCAACCAGATTGCAGCCAAGTTTCTTGACATCACCAGCGATATCTGTCCGAACTGGAAACTGGCCACCCCCGACCCGATGGTCACTGTGGGACTGAAATGCGAGGGCTTCAGGGTAGAGATGATAATCCGGTCTATACTCACAGGGTCGGCCTGGCGTGCCTACAAGGATGGTTGCCGCGAACTCTGTGGCGTGCCCCTTCCCGACGGTATGGTGGAGAACCAGCGTTTTCCCGAGCCTATCATCACTCCTACCACCAAGGCCGACGAGGGCCATGACATGAATATCTCGCGTGAAGAAATCATCAACCAGGGTCTTGTCTCTGCCGACGACTATGCCGTAATGGAGGATTACACCAGAAAGCTTTTTACCAGAGGACAGGAGACCGCTGCCAAGCATGGACTGATTCTGGTCGACACGAAATATGAGTTTGGCAAACGCGACGGCAAGGTATACCTCATCGATGAGATCCACACCCCCGACAGCAGTCGCTATTTCTATGCCGATGGCTATGAGGAGAATCTGGAAAAGGGACTTCCGCAGCGACAACTCTCCAAGGAATTCGTAAGGCAATGGCTGATCGACCATGACTTCATGAACGAGCCGGGACAGACCATGCCTGAAATCACCGACGAATATGCAGACTCGGTAAGCGACCGTTATATCGAACTTTACGAGCACATCACTGGCGAGCAATTCGTCAAGACCGACGATGAGGGTGGGCTGCTTGCACGCATCGAGCGTAATGTGAGCGACTACCTCGCTTCTATCAAAAAGTAATGTACGAGCAGGAAAAGATCAAGCCCTACGACAATGATTCGGGCAAAGGCGAGCAAGTAGAGAAGATGTTCGACAACATCGCCTCTCGCTACGACACGCTCAATCACTGGATGTCGTTCGACATCGACAAGCGA
>ONSV01000230.1 GCA_900320585.1 uncultured Prevotellaceae bacterium
CTGGCAGGCTGCAGGAAAGACAATGACGCCCTTATCGGCAAATGGTCCAACACCTCACAATCGTATGAAATAACCATCGGGGGGCAGGAGTACCTCCCGAAAGGTTGCATCTACATGGAGTTCACAGAAAGCAAGGTGTTGATATCCGACTCACGGACAGACTGCCTGGCAGAGTGGCACAACTACACCTTCTCAAAAGAATCCGGCAAGCAACTGCTGGAGATTGAAGGCGGTTGTTATAATGGAAGGATATTTGTGGTGGAAAAGCTCACCAGCGACGAGCTGGTGTTGGCTCCGAAACATCACGAAAACGACAGGGACTTCCGCTACATCATGAAACGGGACTAGACATCAACATAGTCATATAAATAACAACATGAAGAAAACAATCACATTGCTATTCCTCGTGTTATCGACGAGCATTGCTTCGGCGCAGGACACGCTCACTCCGGCACAGATGCGGGAAGACTTCAACTATATGATGGAGTGGAAGGGCTATCTGGACATCTGCAAGCAGTCTCGTCCTGACATGACACCCTGCAAGATGATAGAACTATATACGCGAACAGATTCCCAGTACGATGGGTGTATCCCTGTGCGCCGTGTGGAAATGAACTACATGGAGGCCGCTTTGCAGTGCGGCGGCACGGCGACATTCAAAAAGATGGCTTTCCGCGTGCGCGATTTCGAGATTGACGAGCTCTCGCCCATGCTCCATTTACTCATCGACAGGGGCGAGAATCTGGTCTTCTCCAAACTCATCCCCAAGAGCCGCCCGTCGGCCTCGGCCGAAAACGATGTCCTCGCCTATTTCTACGCCACCCGCACCGTAAGCAACTTCCACATCACAAACGACAGAGAGAAACACGCTATCCTCTTTCACAACCTTAACAAATCAACAAACCAAGACAATTAAAACATCATTCAATATGAAAACAATCAAGAGAATCATTCTGCTGGCGGCGTTCGTCGTGTTGACCCTCGCCGCCCACGCCCAGCATTTCGATTGGGCCAAGAATTTCCATGGCTACGGCGACGAATACACTAACCTCCCCCGAGGTCTGGTGGCCGACAGCGAGGGCAATGTCTATCATCTTATGCAGGTGGGCAGGGGTGGCTCGCTCGACGGTGTCGATCCCTTCGAGAGCATCGTCAACTACAACCCCAGCGCCTTGCTGGTGAAGATGTCGCCCGATGGGCAGTACCTGTGGCATCGCATCATCAATATCTATGATCGTAACAACACGAACGCCATAAACGTTCATGACCTGCGTATGCTGGGCGACACGGCACTGATGATGATGGTGGATGTGGGTCTGCCGTATACTACCTATTATTCTGGACAACCTACGGTGGAGATGGCACTCTACTACCTCGACACATTGCTGTCCACCAGTGAGTTTCTGATGCCTACCGATAGCATCTCTAACAGGGGCGTTACGGGCTTCATCACTTTGGGACTGGACGGCTCGTTGAAAGAGCATCACTTCTTGCAGGTTACCTACCTCGACAGCCTTGGACATCCCATAATGGCCGGGCAGGGAATATACGGCAATGGCTTGACTAACGAACACTTCGACGTCGATAGCCGCGGTAACATCTATGTTGTTCGTCTGGCTCAGGACCGTGCGTTCACCGATGGAGATAATCCTCTGTATTTCAACGACGGAGGCCTGAGCGGCTATCGCTTTATGGTTGACGGCACACATTTCCTTACCCACATCCCCCCATACACCACGGGGTGGTGGAACCAGCAGGTGCTGAAATTCTCGCCCCACTTCGACAGCCTGCTCGACGCCTCATATATCGCTGGCAGTGCGCCATGGGTCGACTGTTTTGTCACTCCTTGGCTCGACATCCGCTCGTTCGACATCCACGATGACGATCAGCTCTATATTACTTTCAATGCACGGATCGAACACAACGGTATAACCATTTCCCGCTCCAATGGACTGCACCTGGAGACAGACTCCCTCTCGCTGGTAAGTGGTACCGATTGTATGCTTCGCCTCGATACGGCTCTCAATGCCAACCTGCTTATGCAGTTCGGCCATGTGCCTCTATACAATGGTGGCTATTCTTCGGTGGAACTCAGTGCCACCTGTATCGACACTGCTACAGGTTCGCTCTTTGTCCTGGGTAGTGCCAAAAACGATAGTTGGGGGCATAACAACAATCCCCACCAGTTTATCTACCGTGGCGACACCCTCAGCAACCGCAACAGCGCCTTCTGGCTCCGTGTTGGGATTAACGATGGATATTTTCTCTCATATGGACACCTTAACTCCAACCTTGGAGACAACAATGGCGGCATGGGCATCGTGGCACGCGACAACAGAGTCTTTGCCCAAGTGTCATACACTGGCAATCTCTTCTTTGCCGACTCCACCTTTTCCACCCCGAGTGTCTCCCAGGTAGGACTGGCCTTGGCACAGTGGGACTACGACGGTCACGAGGTGGCCATCCATGACTTTCATTGCAACGGCGGAAATAGCATGGCCGGCCACATCCTGCTGCTCGACACGGCACTCTACATCACCGGCAATAGTTTTATCTCCACAACCAACTTCGGCGACATAGCCTGCGGTGCTGGACAATATATAGCCAAATTGGTCGACACCTCGATGCGCTCGCCTTTCGTTTATCACGAAGGTGGCTCAGTGGGTATCACACCAGTAGAAGGCAGCAACGCTATCACGGTGTATCCCAATCCCTTCCGGCAGCACGTCACCATCGAGAGTAGCGAGACCTTGACGGAGACCGCCTGGCTCACCGACCTC
>ONSV01000036.1 GCA_900320585.1 uncultured Prevotellaceae bacterium
CCAACCGCTATGCCGCCCACGCGCTGCTGGCCAAGGTGTATATCACGCTGGCCAATGGCGAGGAAGGCTCTCCCTACTGGCAGAAGTGCATCGACGAGGCCATGAAGGTGTATGGCCACTACGAACTGGTGCCGCTGCAGACGCTGTACAACCCACAGAACCGCAACACTGCCGAATCGATTATCGAGATACAGTTCTCCGACATCAACGGCAGCACCTATACCCAGGGAATAGCACCCGACGTGAGCGACTTCACTCCCAATGCGACGAGCAATCCCTACGGACGCTACCGCCCCTCGAAGTATATCTTCGACACCTGGCGCGAGCAATATCCTGGCGACCCACGCATCGAGGAAGGCATCATCTATAACAGCTACACCAAGAACGGCGGTACCGAGACCGTGAAGATCTATCCTGCCTACAACAGCGACAAGGGAAGCTCGCGCATGTGGCCTTACCTCAAGAAATTCCTCGACACCCGTTATGTGGCACAGTACTCCTGCCAGAACTTCATCTATCTACGCTATGCCGATGTGCTACTGATGCTGGCCGAGGCCACCAACGAGGTAAGCGGACCCGACAAGGCCTACCAGTATGTGAACGAGGTGCTGGCACGTGCCCGCAACAGCGCCACCCCTGCTGCCGCAGAGCCTGCCGACTGGAGCGGCATGAGCAAGGAGGAGTTCCGCCACCGCATCATGTACGAGCGCTTCTTTGAGTTGCTGGGCGAAGAGACCGAGTACTTCGACATGCGCCGCCGTGGTCCGGAGTTCATGCTGGAGTACTGGAAGGCACACAATGCCCACCCGACAAACTGCACCAACCCCTCGTCGACGAAGTATAAGGAAGACTACTTTGTTTGCACACCCGAGATGGCCAAGCGTGCGATGCTGCTGCCATTCCCGACATTGGAGATCAACTCCAACAACGCCATCTCTGACGCCGACCAGAATCCAGGTTATTAATCATCACCATTTTGGGTAAGAACATGAAGAAATCACTGCTAATCCTGTTTCTCTGTCCCTGTCTGACAGTCGGCGCGCAGATCACCGAGGCTGTGGTTGAGCGTGAGCAGGCTCGACCAACGGTCAAATCCGAGGTGCTGCAAGACATCAGGCAGACAGGGGGCACGTATTACGCCTACACGCCGCCGGTGGCTCCAATGACGGAGCCGCCGGTCGGCTATGCTCCCTTCTATGTGAGCCACTATGGCCGTCACGGGTCACGCTACATGCTCTCCTACAAGTATTACGAGCGGGCACTGAGGTATCTCTCCAAGGCCGATTCGATGGACATCCTGACCGACTTTGGCAAGGACGTGCTCCAGCGTGTAAGGGTGGCCAGCAAGGATGCGGTGCAGAGAGACGGCGACCTGACCCGTCTGGGTGGCCAGCAACATCAGGGTATCGCCTCGAGAATGTTCGACCGCTGCCGCGAAGCGTTTGGCGCGGGAGCCCATGTCCACGCCGTCTCGTCGACATCGCAGCGGTGTATTGTCAGTATGGCCAATTTCTGCATGAGCCTGCAGGCACTGTCGCCGTCGACCGACATCTATATGGAGACGAGCCATCGCTATATGCCCTACATCATCGCCGACAGGAAACAGATACCTACCATCCGCCAGGACACCATCTACGAGGAAATGGCCTCGGAGTTTGAGAGCCAGCTCTATAGCGCCGACCGGCTCACGTCGACCCTGTTTCGCGGCAATGGCTATCCCGGGCACAACAGTCAGCGGCGGCAGCTCATGAGGGCACTCTTCAACATTGCCACCGACCTGCAGGGACTGCCCGAACTGGGTGTCACGCTGTGGGACGTCTTCACCAACGACGAACTGTTTGCCTTATGGCAGATGGACAACATATCATGGTGCCGCTCCGAAGGTCTGCTCCCCGGCTGTGCGCCCCGCTACAAGGTGCATTACCCATTGGTGCGTGAGATCATCAGCAAGGCCGACAGTGTGATTAAATGTGGCAGGCACGGGGCAGACCTGCGTTTCGGCCACGATGCCACTGTTGTTCCCTTGGCCTACATCATGCAGTTGGACGCCTGCCGCGACATCCCCTCCGACCTGAGCGAGCTGTATAAGCACTTCAGCTCGTACAAGGTCACGCCCATGGGAGCCAACATCCAACTGTTGTTCTATCGCAATGCCACAGGCGATGTGCTGGTGAAGATCTTGCACAATGAGCGCGAGAGTTCGGTCCTGCTGCCCACTGAACATTTCCCCTATTACCGTTGGGAGGACCTGCGCCAGTATCTTATAGACAGAATGAAAGAATAAAAGGTTTTCAGGTTAAGTTAGTAGTGACCTTATTTTCATATTCATCTCATTCAACTCAACAATTTAGTTTTTTACGAACACGAATTACCCGAATCTCCATGAATATTATGATGCACGTCGAATAATTATCGTGGAGAATTCGGGTAATTTTTTCCTTATCAGTCAAGTGGGTCAGAGCTGCCAGATTATGCCTTAGTTGTTTCTTCTGCAGTTGATGTCGGTGAATTTGATTTCATTTTTCCCAGTTTTATTTCATTTATTATAGATTTATTTATATCTTTGCCACAAGATAAAGCATCTGTAGAGTTATCTCTGATGAGATACGCCAACCGAACGGTTAGTCACGGTGGTCCAGATTGGATGCGAATTGATAATCAATTAAAACTAACTATCTATGTACAATTCTTCATTGCCTGCAAAAGCAAGGCTTCATGTGTCGGATGATGCACCATTGGGAGGTGCCATAGTTTTTTCGACTGATGTCAATGTGGTGAGACTGCACCGAACAAAGTTGTTCAACATGCTCTATCAAATCGTTGTAACATTTTGGCAAAGAGCGTTTCTCAGACATAAAATCCAGAAGATTCTTTTATATCTGAACGACAATCAAGTTGAACAAATCAGCAACATCACGATTCTTCCACAACATGGGATTTATATTTCTCCATCAGGAAAGAGATTCAGAGAAAAAAGTGTCCGTTTGGAAATAGCTGGTGCAAGCAAAGAACTGTTGACCAGAACGGGTGAAACCGTTCTGCTGAACTTCTTTCAGCAATCTGTAATGGTTATTTGCCATGATGAAGGTGTGAAGTTTCATATTCATCGATAGTATCCCATCTGCAACCAACTTACTTTTCTCCTTCTTTTCTTGGTTGCAAACCATAAAATGACTACATTTGCACAGATGAGGCATGTTTCGTAATTAGAACTACTTAAATAACGTCTACCAGACTTCCTAAAGCTTTGCTTAGGATGCCTCACGGTTTTTCATTAGTTTGTAATATCCCGACTTCAAGGTGAGTAAATACAATAACGTGAGAAAGCTAATGTTCGTCATTGCCTGTATGATGGCCATCGTACAGCAAACTGCAGCCCAGGAGTATTCGCCCCCGGCTTCCGACTTTGCCCGCCTCTACGTGGGTGCCGTTGAACCACAGTATGAATCATGGTTGTGGCACGACGTGCCCTATTACAAAGACGACACCCGCATGTATGATGGCCGAATCAGCTATCATGGCGTGGTCTATGACCCTGTTCAGCTCCGCTACGACCTGTTGAAACAACAAGTGGTTGTCCTCTCCCCTGAGGAGAAGGTGGTCTGCCTGCCCCAGCAAGCATACGTCGACTGGTTTGAGATGGACGGCCACAGATACGTGCACGACCCTGAGGACAGCACACGCTACGCATACCTGCTTTGTGAAGGAAGCACCAATGGCATCCGACTTTACCATAGCGAGTGGAAGGTGTATGACGGCGAAAGGATTTTTGGAAGAGAGAAATACCAAAGGGTGCTCAGCAAAGAAGAGCTCTTCACGCTCATCACCCCTGACGGCGGAAAGCATCATGTGAAAAGCCTGTCGGATGTGACGAAGCTCTTCCCTGAACAGAAAAAGCAGATCAAGCAGTTTGCGAAGAAGAACCACCTGTCGTTCTCAAAAGACGAGCGTGAGAACAGTCTTGTGAAAGTGGTGGGCTGCATCACAGGCACTCCATTACCTGAACCGGTTGGAAACCAAAGGTATAATGCCCGGCGCAACCAACCGCCTACCCCACTGAATGCCACCACTCATCCAGCGCCCATAGCCACAACGGCAGATGAGGGAAAACTCGTTGCCGGCATCCCTGTTCTTGACAGCGACTCCATTGCATTGACAGCCTCGTCGGTGAAGACAAGGGTCTATTCGGTGCCTGGCGTAAGGAAAGCCAGGGCAAGCATTGCCGACGACCAGGAACTCGACGAGATAGTCGTTGTTGGCGGTCGCCAGTCGGCCGTGAACAACATGATGATGGGCTCGGAGAAATTCAAGCCACAACTGCTGAAGAACATCCCATCGGCCTTTGGCGAGTCGGACATCATGAAGATCGTGCTCACGCTACCTGGCGTCACCACTGCGGGCGAGGCCTCACGCGGATACAACGTGCGAGGAGGCGCTACCGACCAGAACCTCATATTGTTCAACGGAGGCACCGTATTCAATCCCTCACACCTCTTCGGTCTGTTCACCTCGTTCAACTCTGACGCCGTAGAGGACGTAGAGCTTTTCAAATCGAGCATTCCCGTGGAATATGGCGGCAGGATAAGCAGTGTGCTGCGAGTGGCCTCGAAGGAGGGCAACATGCAGAAGCTCACTGGTTCGGCAAGCATTGGCGCGCTCACCAGCAAGGCCAATATCGAGATACCGATTGTGAAGCAGCATGTGTCGCTGTTGCTGAATGGCCGCACCACCTACAGCGACTGGATTCTCAAGAAACTGCCTGAGAAGAGCGGCTACAAGAACGGTACGGCCAACTTCTATGATTTCGGTGGCGTACTGACCTGGAAGCTCAACAACATGCACCGTCTCAAGATATATGGCTACTGGAGCAAAGACAAGTTCTCGTTCAGCTCACAGGACAACTACGGCTATCAGAACCGCAACTTCTCTGCCGAGTGGCGCTCCATGCTGAATGAAAGGATAGCGGTCACGCTGTCGGGCGGACTCGACCATTACGACTATTTCAACGAAGACCGAAGAACACCCTCGATGGCCGCACGGCTGAGTTTCGGCATCGACCAGACGTGGGGCAAGCTGCATATCCGCCATCGCCTGTCGGAGAAGCAGTTGCTCTCGTATGGCCTTTCGGTGCAACACTACGATGTGCAGGCGGGCAAGTATGAGCCTGTGGGCGAGAAATCGCGCATCACCACCGACCAACTACAAAGAGAAAAGGCCCTGGAAAGCGCGGTATACATCGACTATGAGCGTTCGCTTACCGACAAGTTGTCGGTCTCTGCCGGTCTGCGCTACTCCATGTTCAACGCCCTTGGTCCCCGCGACGTGAATGTCTACGATGCCGGTGAGCTTCCATCAGAGGCCACGCTGCTGGAGACACGGCATGAGACGGGTGTCTTCAAGACCTATCACGCACCCGAACTGCGCCTGTCGGCCCGCTATGCCATCAAGGAGAACCTCTCGTTGAAGGCCGGTTTCAACACGATGCAGCAATACATCCACAAGGTGTCGAACACCTCTATCATGTCGCCCACCGACATATGGAAGCTCTCCGACCTGAACATCAAGCCCCAGAAAGGTTGGCAGTTGGCTGCCGGCATTTATTATGAGACCGAGCGCAAGGAATATGAGTTCTCGGCAGAGATGTACTACAAGCACATCGACGACTACCTGAACTATCGCAGTGCCGCGGTGCTGCTGATGAACCACCACCTGGAGACCGACGTCATCTCTACCAAGGGGCAAGCCTACGGCTTTGAGTTCCAGGCGAAGAAACCTACGGGAAAACTGAACGGATGGGTGAGCTACACCTTCTCGCGCTCCTTGCTCCGACAGGACGACAAGCGGCCGGCCACACGAGGTAAAGGCAGTGCTCAACTACAAGTTCACCGAGCGCTACAGTTTCTCGAGCAACTTCAACTATGCCACGGGCCGTCCCACCACCTTGCCTGCCGGGAAATACTATGACTCTTACAGCAAGAAGTACATGCCCTACTATACCGACCGAAACACCTACCGCATACCCGACTATATGCGTCTGGACCTCGCGTTCAACATAGAGCCTACCCACAAACTGACCAGTTTTCTTCACGCCTCTTTCTCGATAGGTGTATACAACGCCCTTGCACGCAAGAATGCATACAACATCTACTATGTCAACGAGGGAGATGAAATAAAAGGGTACAAGCTCTCGGTGTTTGGCACTGCCATCCCCTATGTCTCACTTAACATACGATTCAACTAAGATATGACGAAACTGCGAAAAGCGCTATATACCGTGCTATGCCTGACGATGGTGGGATGCATGCTGACGGGCTGTGTGGAGGAATATGAGGCCGACATCTCTGCCGACGACACCGGCTTGCTCGTGGTGGAGGGAACGATATGCTCCGCACAACTGAACAAGTTCTCGCTGTCGCTGACGAAGGCATTGAATGCCCAAGACACCCCTCAGATGGTTATGGGGGCGAAGGTGGCCGTACGCGGAACCGATGGTTCGGAATACCTCACGCAGGAAACCAACGGATACTACACCTGCCTGATAGGAAGTCTCTCACCCGACGTGAAGTATTACCTGCACATCGAGGCCGATGGCGAGGTATATGAATCCGACCCACAGCTGCCTCTCCGCACCGAGAAAATAGCCGACGTCAAGGGAGTGCAGAGTACGCCGGGCAGCAACATCGACGTGCTGGTCACGCCCGCCGCCCCCTTCGAGACCGACCATGCGAATTACTATTCGTGGACCTACGACGAAACGTGGCAAGTGTATCCCGACTACCAGACGGCCATGTATTTTGATACCGAGAGAAAAGAACCCGTCTATAAAGACATCTACAACTTTCCCAAATGGGGATGGGTAGACGCCACGGGACCGACGGTGACGGTTGGTGCCAGCACCGGCTACGACGGCCAGCACATCCGTGACCTCAAGATTTACGACATCGACCGTGGTGACGTGCGCATGTATCATCGTTATAGCGGACTGGTGCACCAACGTGCCATCTCGAAGGCAGAATATGAGTATGAACTGGCACGGCGCAAGGCCAGTTCGGAGATGGGAGGCCTGTTCACTCCCCTACCCTCTGCCCTGCCCACCAATATCCATTGCCTCACCTCGGCCAAGCATGTGATAGGATTTGTAGGATGCTCACTGAACACGAGCGACTACCGTTTCTTCCTCAACGGCGAGGAATACGACATCCAACGGCCCTCGGGAGCCGACACCCGCGTATGGCTCGACAACCCCACGATGGACGAATGCTGCAAGATGGTGGAGAGGGGCTTGTATCTCTGCGAATGGATTATTCCTGAGATGTCTATGGACGGCAGACTGCATGCCGTATGGGCATACATCCATCAGCTCGATGTCAGATACAGGTATGAGGGTGCATATATTGAGGAGCCGGATTTCTGGTCGTTGAACGAAAACGTAAGTTATTAAGATGAGAAGCAGAATATTTACACTGGCATTGGTGGTGGCGCTTTCGCTGAACGGCTTTGCGGCGAGAGTGGCGACCGACCGCGCATGGTACCTTGCCGGCGAGACGATGAAAGTGAGCGTGGCCGTCGACGACGCCACGATTGTCTATGCTGAACTGTGCGACACGTATGGTCTGGCGGCCGGCGTGGTGATCGGTCTTGAAAAGGGAGAAGGAACAGGCACGATGGAACTGCCCTCCGACCTCCACAGCGGCTACTATGTGCTGTCGGTCTATACGCGCGACAAGGCCCAGGTATCGCACCAACTGGTGGCGGTCGTAAACCCGCTTCGCAAGAGTGTGGACGATGATATCGAATGGGTGCGCGACGACAGTTGCTGGGCAACGGGCAAAGGCACTGCCGACCTGATAGACCAGAAAGGGCTCGATGTGGCTGAGACAGATGGCCACATCATCAAGGCCCGTGTGAAGAACACCGCTGATGGTCAGAAGTTCAACGGCAGTCAGATTCGTCCTTCCTTAAGCATCGTAGGGAAGCAGATTCATTATTTTGAGGGAAAGATGGTGGATGACTCCACCGCCATCTTCAACACCTATGGGGTGCATGGCAAGTTGCCGCTGGTGCTCACAGCCATGTCGTCTTCGGGCGTGAGCCTGCCCATCGAGATGGTCAGTCCGTTTGCCACCTTGCTCCCGAAGCGGCTCCCTCATCTCGTGTTCCATTACCGGCGCAACGAGGTGGAGGCCCGCTCACTTGACATGCAGCGCCACCAGATGGCCATCGCACCAGCCAAGCGCGAACTGCAGTTGGGCAGCACCGATGACGACACGGCAGTAGACGGTGTGCCATTAGACTATGACGACACACTGTTTGGCAACAAGCCCGATATCACCTACAATCTTGACGAGTACCGCCAGTTTCTCACCATCAGGGAGGCGATGATTGAGTATGTGACCAGCGTAGTGAGAAAGAGGGTGAATGGTGCAACCCGCCTGTCTATCCTCAGAGAGCAGGAGCGCTACGAAAGTTCACTACCCACCCTGGTCCTGATCGACGGCATGCCGGTGAGCGACACAGAGCAGCTTCTCAACTACGATGCCCGCCGCCTGCACTATATCAATATCTACGACAGCCAGTACACCTTTGGCTATGGCATGTATAGCGGCATCATTTCGTTTGTCACCCGCTCCGGACGGCTCACCAACTACCCCACCGAGCGCAACGCCCAGTATCTTGTGTATGAATTCCCGTGAGGGGAAGTGCGGGGAAAGGGCTAATGAGCGAAGCCTGGGAGCGGGGATTATTGGGATATGGCTGCTCTTAGGGCTTCGAGAAGGAGGGTGTTTTCCTCGGGGGTTTGGGCTGAGATGCGGAAATGATGAGGGGTGAGCCCTCGGAAATTGGAGGCATCGCGGATGAGAATGTGATGGCGGCGGGCCAAGGTGTCTTTGAGGCGGGCCGCCGTAGTAGTGGCGACGCGCGCCAGGATGAAATTGGTGTGGGTGGGCGCCGCCTCGATGCCTGGAATGAGGTTGAGCTGGTGACGGAGCCGCTGCGTCTCCTCAAGATAGGCGTGGAGGTCGGGCACGGCCTTCAACTCATGATTGAGCAGCCACTGCCCTGCCTCGATGGCCAGGGCATTCACCGACCAAGGCCTCACAAATCGTCTCAACATCCCGATGACCATAGGCGAAGCCACCACATAGCCGATGCGCAACCCCGGAATGGCATAGGTCTTGGTAAGCGAGTGAACCTGGATGATGTTTTGCGAGGAAGCTGCCTCGTGGGGCGTCATCATGGGCGCTAACGTGAGGTCCTCATACGACTGGTCGACGACGACGTAGGCAAAACGCCGTGCGAAGCTGGAGATTTCGGAGGGGGTGTAGATGGAGCCCGTGGGATTGTTGGGATTGCAGAGCCAGAGAAGGGTGATGGGATTATTGGGGGTGATGGGCATAATGGGCTCAATGGGCGAGGTGGCGGGGGACCATTTTTCTTCTTTTAGCCCATGGAGGAGGGATGCATCGGTGTATTCGCTGAAAGTGGGCTGTGGGCCAGTGCAGAAATGGGTGCACGGAGCGATATGGGGAGCGCTCTCGACCTGTGATGACCGAACTGAAGCGTGCCCTGACTGGGCTGATGCCTGCGATGACCGAGCTGAAGCCTGCCCTGACTGGGCTGATGCCAGTGTCTGGGCGATGAGGTAGATGGCCTCGGTGGCGCCGTTGGTGACCAGCACGCTGTCGGGCGACACCCCTGCCTTATTAGCGATGAGCCGCTCCAGTGAGCGGGGGGAGGGCTCCGGGTAATTGTCGATGAGGTGGATGTTGCGGCACAGATGAGCTTTCAGCTCCGACATGTCCGCATGTGCGAAGATGTTGGAACTGAAATTCATCCGTATATCCGGGTATTGATAGATGTCGTCGCCGTGCCCTTGTAACATGAGATTGTTTTTGAGAAAACGTTTCCCGTAACCAATTTATTGTTTGAACCTCACTTTCAGTCCTACGACAAGCATGCGTCCGGGACTGTAGAGCGCGTATTTGCGGTTGGAGGAATCGATGCGCCGGTCGACCTTGTTGAAGAGATTGTCGACACCGATGCTGGGTTCGATGAACGCCCACCGCGTGCAGTCGAAGGAGTGGGTGGTATGCAGGTTCCACACCCCATAGCCAGGGGCATCCTCATAGTCGGGATAATAGGTTTTCGACTGCAACCGTGCGTTCAGGTTCACGTTCAGCGCGTACCGCCGCCATGCATGGTGGTAGTTGGCCGCCAGGGTGGCCGCATTGCGGATGCTGCGCTCAAGCACTCGCCACGTCTCACCACTGCGCGAGCGCGCGAAAGTGTAGGTGTAGTTGGCCGAGAGGTTGAACCCAGTGAAGAGGTTGGCCGAGAAGTCGACCCTCACCCCTTTCACGTCGCCCTTGTCGCTGTTCTGGTAGAGCGCGTAGTGCTCCAGTTTGGCCGCCTGGTCGTCGGTCATCTCAGGGAATTCGCTGCGCAGCATCGTGAGTGCACGGTCGTCGACATCCACGTTTTTCTTCACCACCATGTCGTTGATGCGGTTGATGAACCCCGAGATGCTGATGGCGATGAGTTGCGTGCGATACTCCGCGTTGAGCGCGAAGTAGTGGCTCTTCTCGGGCGAGAGGTCGCGGTTGCCGAAACTGATCTGCGCCTTGCCCCGGTTCACCGAGAAATAATGGTAGTAGAGCTCGTCGAGGCCTGGTGCCCGGAATCCTGCCGAATACGTGGCACGGAACCGGAAGTTGCCTGGCGCATACATCAGCGTGGCCTTGGGCGTGAGATGCTGGTCGAACGTCTCATGGTGAGTGAGCCGCAATCCAAGGGTAGCGGTGAAGTCGTTGAGGAAGCGCATCTCGTGCTGCGCATAGGCAGCGAGGGTATACACGTTCTGGTCGATATTGCCCGACGAGGCCGTGAGGAAATCCTTCCGCCAGTCGGCGCCAAAGATGGTGGTGGAATGGGCAGAGAAGCCGAGGATGGCCTTGAGCTCGCCCTCCATCAGGCGCTGTTTCTTCGACTGCACGTAATCGCCGATGGCATAGTTCTTTGTCTCGACATCGTACTCCTTGCCGTAGCGGAAGCGGTCGACGGTGAAGTTGCCCTGCAGCGAGTTGCGGTTGGTGAACTTATAGATGCCCCCCAAGCCCCATCTGAGGCCTTTGTAGCGCATCTCGTAGTCGGTGCCGCCGGTGATGTCGGCACGTGTCTCGGGCCGGTCGGTGAGTTTGTAGGAATAGTCGATGGAGGCATTCAGCGCCAGTTTCCGGTTGGGCGCATAGGTGAATTTCTGTCCTACGACGTTGGAGCGGTAGCCCGTGAAGAGCGGTGCTATTGTGGGCTGTGTCTCCGTGTCGGAGCCTTTCACATATTCCAGGCTGCTGTTCTGGTAACTGTCTTTCTGGTCGTGAGAGAACGAGGTGTAGGAGCCGAAGCCATGAGTATAGACATCGAGGTTGACCGACTCGGTGAACTGGCCATGGCCAGAGACCCGCGTATCGGAGGTGACACTCACCAGATTCTGCGTGGGCTCGTCGGTGATGATGTTGATGACACCGGCGATGGCATCGCTGCCATAGAGCGACGAGGCTGCCCCATCGAGCACCTCGATGCGCTTCACGCGCGACATGTTGATGCGGTTGAGGTCGACATTGTTGGAGATGTCGCCCGACAGTTTCTGTCCGTTGACCAGGATGAGGACATACTTGTTGCCCAGTCCGTTGAGGCGCAGGAAGGAGCCCATCGACGAGGGAGCCATCGACACCTGTGGCATCATGCGCTGTATGGCGTCGTCGAAGGTGGCAATGCCCTGCTCATGGATTTCGCGGCTGCTGAGCACATGCACGGGAGTAGCGGTGGACTTGAGCCGCTGGTGGTGACCCGAGCCCGTGACCACAATGGGGTTGAGGTTATAAGTGCGGTTCAGCGCCGAGGAGTCGGTTTTCTCGGCAAGGTGTATTTGCGCGAAAGCGGCACTCCCCGAGAGGAGTGCCACCAAAAAAGTAATCAGTCTATGATGCATGATGAACCCGTTACTCAGGATTCTTGGAGTGGTAGTAGTCGAGAGGCTCGCCACTGATGGCCTCGCGGGTGTGGTTCATCCAGATTTGGCGGATGGTGGGCAGTTCGAGCAATCCCTTCTCGATCATGGTCGAGTTGTCACAGGTGTAGCCCATGTGGCTGAAGAACATCTTCCAGCTGGTATCCTCTACCTCGCCCTCGTCATTGGGCTTGAAGCCATTGTCCCAAGCATCGTCATCGCCGGCCATGTCGTTATGTCCATGGTCGCCGTCGATTGACATGAGCGGATGGCAGAACACCTTGCCATCGAGGATGCCGTTAGCCTTCATGCGAAAATACACATTGGTCTTGAAGTTGTTCATCATGTCGACCGTGCCCACATAGTAGTTCTTGCTGAAGCGCTGCAGTGCTTCCTCGAGCTGGGTGTAGCGCACGTTGGCCTTATAGGTGTCGTAGGAGTCGGGGTTGCCATGGCCCATGAAAGCCACCACACCCTCCTTGGCCTTGTCGCTGTAGAGTTTGTTGAGCTCGCTTGCCACGATGTTGACGTCGGTCTCGGCTTCCTGAAGGAGGGGCACACCAAGCTTGAGCGTGACGTTGGCCAGGTAGTTGTCGTCGATGTCGCCATTCGCGTTGTTGGCGAAGTCCTTGATGTAGTTGATGACGCGGGTGTACTCCTCACCGGGAATCACCTGGAGCGACTGCACCACAATCTCGGAATACTTCACGCCATCCTGTGCAAAAGCATTGAGCCAGAAAGGAGGAGCGTAGAAGTTGCGTGGCTTGACATTCTCGCCTGCGGCGGCACGGTTGATACAGATGGCCGAGGAGAAGGAAAGGAACACATCATAGCCGGGGAAGGCTGATTTGTAAGCATCGACGGTAGCGTCGAAGGCATCGTAGGCCTGCTGCCATGTAGAGCCGAAAGCCACGAGGAGAATGACCTTGGAGTTCTTCTTCTGCGACTTCACGGTCTGGTTGACCGCATTCTGGTAGATGACGTAGTTGTTTTTGACGTCGTTTTTGTCGTCGTCGTCATTACAAGCAGTAAAAGACATCACTGCGCAGATTGCCAACAAGGCAAACATCATTGATTTAATTTTCTTCATTGTCTCTTGTGTTTAAATTAGACTTATAATTGTTTTTCAGTTGTTTTCCCTGACTGAAACGCACGGCGAACGAAAGGTAGACGGTACGTCCCGGTGTGGTGGTGCCGAGATGCAGTCCGTGGGGCGTGCGGTCCACATAGTTGAAGATGTTGTCGATGCCTGCCTCCACCCGATAGGTCATCTTCTTTGAGCGTCCCAGGTCGTGGGTGGTGGAAAGGCGCCATATCTGATAGCCCTTGCCGTTGCCGTCGATCTGGTAGTAGCGCTTGGTGGAGAACCGGCCGTAGACACCCAGGCCGAGACGGTAGCTGGGCGAGAATGTCTTTCCCCAGGTGGCGAAGAAGTTGCCCTTGTGGTGTGCCATGCCATCGATAATGACATGCGTCATTCGGTCGTGGTTGGTGTCATACTGGTTGGCCTCGGTGTCGAGGTAGCTGTATCCCAGGCCGAAAGAGAGGTCCTTATAGGTGTAGCGCACGTTCACGTCCACCCCATAGGTCTTGGCATCCTCGATGTTCTGGTATTGGCGGGTCTTCACGGGATCGTACTGTGCCACATACTCATCGGGGGCCTGGTAGTTGGGTATGGTGACCAGCGCAATCATGTCGGCCACCTTGTTGTAGTAGGCCGAGACGGTGACGCTCAGCCGATTCCAAGTATACTCCCCGCTGATGCTGTAGTAGTTGCTGGTCTGCGGCTTAAGGCCTGTATTGCCGAGATAGAGGTAGGTGCCGCTCATCTGGCGCACGTAGCGGTAGTAGAGTTCCTTGACGGTGGGCGTCTTGAATCCCTGGCTCCATGTGGCGCGCAACCGCCATGGCTGCCCGATGCGCCACATGGCCGACACCTTCGGCGTGAGGCGCGTGCCGAACTGCTCGTTCTGGTTGAGGCGCAGTCCGGCGGTAATATTGATGTTGGGGATGAGGTTGAACTCATCCTGCACATAGAGTGCCCCTGTCCAGTCGCTCGCCTTGCCCCCGTCGACACGGGTGGGAGCCTTCAGCCAGTCGTAGCGGTACTCCACGCCGGCGCTGAGCCTGTTCTCATAGGGCAGCGAGAACACCCCCTTGAGATGGGCCATCGTACGTTGCTGGTCGCTCTGCAGTTCGGTCTGGTCGGGCAGGTAGGGGAAATAGGGATAGTAGATGGTTCCCCGGCTCTTCTCGTAGTCCTCTACGAGTGTGGTGGCCGTGAAATAGTAGTAGTAGGCATGTCGGTTCCAGTCGATGTCGAGCGAGATGAAGTCGTCTTTCTGGAGTTTCCACTTCCCTCCGGTGGAGAGCGACGCGTTCTTGTACTCCATGTCGTAGGTCTTCACGTCGTAGTGGGCATACTTTCCGCTCGGGCGGTAGATGCGTTTCCAATAGACGCTGCCGTCGGCATAGAGTTCGAGGTTCTTCACCGGAGAGTAGGTGAGCCGCTCGGCCACCTGCCAGTTGGTGTGTCGGTTCACCGTCTTGTTGCGCGAGTCGTAGATAGGCGGTTCCGACCCCTCGGTATGCTCGGTGGCGGTATTCTGCCATCCGTCGGAATGCTGTAGCTGGAAGTTGGTATACGAGCTCAGTTTTCCGAAATTCAGCGCCACGCCATTGTGCTGCCTGATGTCGCCATAACTCCCCACCCTGGTGGTATTCTCGAGCAGTATGTCCTCCTGCCGGTGTTTTCGGGTGATGATGTTCACCACGCCGGCAATGGCATCCGAGCCATAGAGGGCGCTCGATGCCCCTTTCACCACCTCTATCTTCTCGATGTTCTGCGGGTCGATGAGCGAGAGGTCGTTCTGTCCGCCCACGTCGCCATGGATGCGCTTGCCATCGATGAGGATAAGGATATAGTTGTTGCCCAGGCCGTTCATCTGCATCTGCGAGCCCATGTCGTCCTCGTTGAACGAGAACGAGGGCAGGAGTCCCGAGAGGATGTCCTCGATGCTCTTCCCGGCGTAGTTGCGCAGCATCTTGCTGGTGATGACCTCGGTCTGTACGGGTGCGTTTTTCAGCAGGTGCTGTGTGCCCGTGCCAGTGACCACCACCTCCTGCAGACTGTCGTAGCGCCAGATATCCTGCTGCGCATGTACAGCCGTGACTGCGCATAGGGCGAGCAGCCCCATTGTCAGTTGTCGTATCATTGATAAAAACAGATTGTCCGCATCCGCATCTTCCTGTACGGGCGGTGTTCATAATATGGCAGGTCTTCTGACTCTCTCCAGTCTGCCCTACCTTCCCGGCACAAGGCCAGTGGCGTTATACAAGCAGACCCCTTTCAAAGGAGATCACAGCAGCAGGAACTGTCCCGGACTCTCACCGGATTCCCTTACGTCGGACGGCATCAGCCACCCGATTGCCAATTTTCGGTTACAAAGGTACAACATTTTTGTGAAATCATCCATTATCGGATAATTTTTTCATATTTTTGCACCAATGAAACCAAGTTTTTTGATAGCGGCCCCCATGAGCGGCTCGGGCAAGACCACTATTGCCCGTGGACTGATGGCGCTATTGGTGGGCAAAGGACTGACGGTGCAGCCCTTCAAGTGCGGTCCCGACTACATCGACACCAAGTTCCATGAGGCCGTATGTGGCAGACCGAGCATCAACCTCGACACCTTCATGGCCACCCCCGGACATGTGAGATGGCTCTTCGGCCACTATGGCGCCGATGCCGACGTCTGCATCGTGGAGGGCATGATGGGCCTTTTCGATGGATACGACCGCGACCGTGGCTCGTCGGCCGAGATTGCCCGTGTGCTCGACTTGCCCGTGGTGCTGGTGGTAGACGCCCGTTCGGCTGCCTACTCGATGGCCGCATTGCTGTCGGGTTTCATCCACTTCCGTGACGACGTGCATATCTGCGGGGTCATTTTTAATAAGGTGGGGTCGACGCGCCACTACGAGATGCTCCGCGAGGTATGCGATGACCTCGGCATCGCCTGCTTAGGATACTTGCCCAAACACGCGGCTATGGAGCAGCACTCCCGCTATCTGGGACTCGACTTCTCGGAGGAGGCCGGAACGAGCGAGCTGACAGAGCAGCTCGAGGCCCATGTGGACTGGGAGCGGATGCTCGCCCTCTGCGGCACGAATGCCGAGGGGCACGACTGGCCCGCACCCCTTGCCGATGCAGAAAGCGGCCGGCAAGAACGGCGCCTGGTGATGGCCCGCAACGCGGAGTCGTTCTCGTTTGTCTACCAGGAGGCCCTCGACCGATTCGCCGAGGTGGTGGCCTTTGACCCCGAGCGTACGACGCCCCCTCTTGAGCCCGGCGACCTGCTCTACCTGCCTGGCGGTTACCCCGAGAAGCACTTGCCAGCACTTGTGGCCAATGAGCCTGCCCGACGGGCCATCAAGGCCTTCGCCGAAAACGGCGGTTCGGTGGTGGCCGAGTGTGGCGGCATGATGTATCTCTGCCAGCGCATCATCACCGACGACGGCACCTATCCGATGTGTGGTGTACTGCCCTACTCCATCACTGCCAGGACCGCCGACCGCAAGCTCTCGCTTGGCTACAGGCGCTTCGTACTCGACGGGAAGGAATACCGCGGGCATGAGTTCCACTACACCCAGTTCACGGGCGACGCCCCTGAGAGCATCGCCCAGGTCTATAATGCCAAAGGCATTCCCGTACCTACCCCCATCTTCAGATACAAAAACGTACTGGCCAGTTATACCCACCTCTACCCGCTATGAAACAACTACATCCCATCATGTTTGCCGGAACGGGCAGCGACGTAGGCAAGAGCATCATCGCCGCCGCCTTCTGCCGCATCTTCAGGCAAGACGGATACCACCCCGCCCCCTTCAAGGCCCAGAATATGGCCCTCAACTCATACGCCACGCCCGACGGACTGGAGATAGGCCGCGCACAGGCCGTGCAGGCCGAGGCCGCCGGCATCGCCTGCCACACCGACATGAACCCCCTGCTGCTGAAGCCCCAGTCGGACCACACCTCGCAAGTGGTGCTTGGCGGCAAGCCCATCGGCACGAAAAACGCCTACGACTACTGGCGGCGAGGGCAGTCGGACATCGACTTCAGGAGCGAGGTGTGCAAGGCCTTCGACCGTCTGGCCGCAAGATACAACCCCATCGTGATGGAGGGCGCCGGCAGCATCTCTGAAATCAACCTCCGCGACACCGACCTGGTGAACATGTCGATGGCGCGCCACGCCCGTGCCGACGTGATACTGGTGGGCGACATCGACCGCGGTGGCGTGTTCGCCTCGGTCTACGGCAGCATTGCCCTGCAGACACCCGAGGACCGCCCGCTCATCAAGGGCATCATCGTCAACAAATTCCGTGGCGACATGAGCCTCTTCGACGAGGGCCGGCGGATGATGGAGGACCTCTGTGGCGTGCCTGTGCTGGGCATCGTGCCCTACTACAAGGATATCCACATCGAGGAGGAAGACAGCGTGGCCCTCTCGCAGAAATCGATGGAGGCGGAGCGTGGCAAGGTGAACATCGCCGTGGTGATGCTCCAGCACCTCTCCAACTACACCGACTTCGACTCGCTGGAGCAAGACCCGAGGGTGCACCTGTTCTACACCAACAACGTGGACGACATCAAGAAGGCCGACATCATCATCCTGCCCGGCACAAAGTCGACCCTCCACGACCTCTACGAACTGCGCCGCAACGGCTGTGCCCAGGCCATCGTGCGGGCCCACCGCAACGGTGCCACCGTTTTAGGCATCTGCGGCGGCTACCAGATGATGGGCATAGAGGTGTGCGACCCCCACCATGTGGAGGGCGACATCGAGAGGCTTCCC
Source organism: uncultured Prevotellaceae bacterium (assembly GCA_900320585.1). Taxonomy (GTDB): domain Bacteria; phylum Bacteroidota; class Bacteroidia; order Bacteroidales; family Bacteroidaceae; genus Prevotella. The sequence goes on from ONSV01000036.1 coordinate 17,860, forward strand.
GGACTGGGTCTGCTTCCCACCACCACGAACATGAGCGGCGAGAAGACCACCCGCCAAGTGACCTGCGAGTACGGACAAGGCTACGAGATACACATGGGCGACACCCATCCCTTTGGCGACGCCCCCCACTCTCCCCTGCTGCACCTTGGCGACGGGCGCGAGGACGGCTATCTGGTGGATGCGAAATGCATGGGCACCTACGTGCACGGCATACTCGACAACACCCCCTTCGTAGAGTTCCTGCTTGCCCCCTTCGCCGAGAAGATGGCACTGGCCGGCAAGCCTTTCGACTACCATGCGTTCAAGGAGGAGCAATACGACAAACTGGCCGCCCACGTCAGGCAGCACATCGACATGGAACGCATCTACAAGATTCTCACCGATGACTAAAGCGATATCCCTCCTCATAGGTTGGCTGCTCGACCTCGTCTTTGGCGACCCCCAACGACTGCCCCACCCTGTGGTGTGGTTTGGCAAGATGATAGCGGCTGCGGAGCACGCACTGAACAAGGGCCGACACCGGCTCATGAAGGGAGCCGCGACCGCCATCGGCCTCATCCTTCTCGTCTATGGCGCGGGATGGGCACTACGCCACCTTCTGCACGGTGTCGACATCTTAGCCGTGATGGTATTCGACGTCATCGTCATCTTCTATTGCCTGGCAGGCACCACCCTTATCCGCGAGGTGCGCGATGTGTTTCTCGCCCTTGACCGCTCGCTGGAAGAAGGACGCACGCAGGTGGCCCGCATCGTAGGCAGAGACACCACGCAGCTCTCGGCGCAGGAAGTGAGGCAAGCCGCCCTTGAGACCCTTGCCGAGAACCTGAGCGACGGCGTCATCGCGCCCCTCTTCTTCCTCGCCCTCCTTGGCACTCCCGGCATGCTGGCCTACAAGATGGTGAACACCCTCGACTCGATGATTGGCTACCGCACGCAACAGTACAAGGACTTCGGTTGTTGGGCCGCCCACATCGACGACATCGCCAACTATATCCCCGCCCGGCTCACTGCCCTGCTGATGGTGATGGTCTCGGGCAGATGGTCGCTGGTGCGCTTCGTATGGCGCTACGGCAACCACCACGCCAGTCCGAACAGCGGCTATCCCGAGGCAGCCCTCGCCGGCATCCTCGACTGCCGTTTCGGAGGTCCGCACTATTATTTCGGCGAACTCTTCGACAAGCCCTTCATCGGCGAGAACGACCGCAGCCTTACCACAGCCGACATGCGCACGGCCATCAGGGTGAACCGGATGGCAGAAGTGGCGATGGTGCTGGGCCTGATGGGGGGATGGGCGTTATGGGCATTGTGGGCTTGATGGGCATAATGGGCATAATGGGCATGATGGGCATGATGGGGGAAATAAAAAAGTGGCGTTTTGTTTTGCGTTTTGCTTGATTTGAACTAATTTTGGCCTTGCTATGAAAAAAATAATCGTTGCAGGTATCGGACCTGGAAGCCGTGAGGACATCACGCCGGCCGTGATGGAAGCCCTTGGCCAAGCCGATGCCGTAGTAGGCTACCAGTATTACTTCCAGTTTGTGAAGCCTTTCCTGCAGGAAGGCTGCCTATGTGTGGACACCGGCATGAAGAAAGAACGCCAGCGCGCGGAACAGGCCTTCGAGCTGGCCGAACAAGGGAAGACCGTGGTGGTCATCTCCTCGGGCGACGCCGGCATCTATGGCATGACGCCACTCGTGTATGAGATGAGTCGCGAGCGCGGCAGCGACGTCGAGGTGTGCTCGCTTCCCGGCATCTCCGCCTTCCAGAAGGCCGCCTCGCTGTTGGGCGCACCCATCGGCCACGACATGTGCATCATCTCGCTGAGCGACCTAATGACTCCATGGGAGGTCATCGAGCGGCGCATCAAGGCTGCGGCCACCGGCGATTTCGTGACTGCCATCTACAACCCGAAGTCACATGGCCGCTACTGGCAACTCTACCGTCTGAAGGAACTCTTTCTCGAAGAGCGGGCGGCCGACACCCCCGTAGGCTATGTGCGCCAGGCTGGCCGTGACGACCAGGAAGTGAGCGTGACCACCCTTGCCGCCTTCGACCCCGAAGACATCGACATGTTCACGGTGATACTCATCGGCAACTCCCAGTCGTATGTGGCCGATGGCAAGATGATTACCCCCCGGGGATACTATGCCGAAGACAAGAAAGAAGACGTGAAGCCCGGCCAGCAAATCATGATGGAGTCGTTCAGGACAATCGCCGGCGAGCTCCAGCGGCAGGACTGGCCCCTCGGCCACAAATGGGCATTGCTCCACGCCATCCACACCACGGCCGACTTCGACATGGAGCAAATCCTACATACCGACGAGCATGCCGTGGAGACCCTCTACCACAAGGTAGCGGCAGGCGAGCTGAAGACCATCGTGACCGACGTGACGATGGTGGTGAGCGGCATCCGCAAGGGCGCACTTGCCCGTCTGGGCATGGAGGCGAAATGCTATCTTGGCGACCCCCGCGTGGCCGAGATGGCCTCGGCACAGGGCATCACTCGGACACAGGCCGGCATCCGCTTGGCCGTGGAGGAGCATCCCGACGCCCTCTTCGCTTTCGGCAATGCCCCGACGGCACTGATGGAACTCTGCCAGCTGATACGCAAGGAGAAGGCCCATCCTGCGGGCATCATCGCCGCACCCGTGGGATTCGTGCACGTGAAGGAGTCGAAACACATGGTGAAGCCTTTTGTCCACATACCGAAAATCATCGTCGAAGGGCGCAAGGGAGGCAGCAACCTGGCCGCCACCCTCTGCAATGCCATCCTTACCTTCGACGACGCCGGACAACTCAGACCAGGGAGGGATTTATGAAGTTCACCGTCATCGGAATAGCCGACAGTCCCCAGCCCTTCTTCCCGCCAGAGGTGATGCGCGTCATCAGCCAAGGCGAGGTGTTCTCGGGTGGCAAGCGCCATCACGAGATTGTGGCGCCAATGCTGCCCGAAGCGGCAAGATGGATAGACATCACCGTACCCATAGACCACGTTTTCGAGCAATACGAGGCGCTGGCCAAAGACATTGTCGTTTTCGCATCGGGCGACCCCCTCTTCTTCGGCTTCGCCAATACCATCCGCAGGAAACTGCCTGATACCGAGATAGTGCTCTATCCCACATTCAACTCCCTGCAGAGCCTTGCCCACCGCCTGGTGATGCCCTATCACGACATGCGCATCGTCTCGCTCACCGGCAGACCGTGGCCCGAGTTCGACAGGGTCCTAATCGAACGAGCCCAGAAAATAGGAGTGCTGACCGACCGCGAGCACACCCCCGCCGCCATCGCCGCGCGGATGCTCGACTATGGCTACGACGACTATGTGATGCACGTGGGCGAGCACCTTGGCCACCCCACGGAAGAACGAGTGCACACACTCACGCTCGAAGAGGCGGCAGAAAGGTCGTTCGGCCACCCCAACTGCGTGATTCTCGTGGCCACCAGCCCTTTGGCGCCCGCCCCCTTCGGCATTGCCGACAACCAGTTTGACCTGCTCGACGGACGGGAGAAGATGATTACGAAAATGCCCATCAGGCTGCTGACGCTGCAAGCCCTCGACCTACGCCCACGCCATGTGCTCTGGGACATCGGCTTCTGCACCGGCAGCGTCTCCATCGAGGCACGCCTGCAATTCCCGCACCTCCAGGTAGTGGCCTTCGAGATACGCGAGGAATGTGAGGCGCTGATACACACCAACAGCCGCCGCTTCGGTGCCCCGGGCATCGAAGCGCATATCGGCGACTTCCTCACCACCGACATCGAAGGACTGCCCCGTCCCGACGCGGTGTTCATCGGTGGACACGGTGGACATCTGAAGGCCATCATGGCCAAGGTGCTTACGGTGCTCACCGACAATGGCCTCATCGTAACCAACAGCGTGACATCGCGCGTGGTGGAGCAGATGACCTCGCGGCCCAGCAGCAAACAGCTGTTTCACGAGGCATGTGCCGAACTGGGCCTCACCGAGGAACCACCCACACACATCGCCCTCAACGACTACAACCCCATAGAGATACTGAAATGCAGAAGATAGCAACCATACCTATCAGCAAGGAAGGACAAGGCATCGCACAGGTGCTCGAGAACCAATTAGGCGCCCGACGCCTCCTCCGCAGCGACGTAGACAAGGAATGGAAAGCCTACGACGCCTTCATCTTCATCGGTGCCATGGGCATCTGCGTGCGCACCATAGCCCCCCTCGTGGAAGACAAGCACGCCGACCCCGCAGTGGTCTGCGTGGACAGCAGCGGACAACACGCCATCTCGGTGCTCTCCGGACATATCGGAGGCGCCAACGACCTCACCCGGCAAGTGGCCGCCATCCTGGGTGCACAAAGCGTCATCACCACGCAGAGCGACAATGCCAACCTATGGGCGCTCGACACCCTCGGACAACAGTTTGGCTGGCATGTGGCCAACGGCGAGAGGATGAACCCCTGCATCTTCGCCTTCGTCGACCGGAAGCCCACCGCCCTGTTGCTGGAGGTGCGTGACCCGGGCACCGACTACCTGGAAAGAACGCTTCCATCACATGTCACCCTCATTCACGACATCGCCGAGGCCGACCCCGAGCGGTTCAGGCTTCTCATCATGGTGACACCGTTCAGGCGCGAGGTGCCCCCAAAGATGCTCTGCCTGCATTTCGTGCCGATGGTAGGCACCATCGGTTTCGGACTTGCCCACCACCCTGCCGACTACCAGCTCATCTACGACCAGATCAACGAGGCACTCGCCACCCAGGGCCTGATGCCCTGTGCACGGCGCTACTGCACCATCGACGTGAAAGCCGACGAACCCTTCGTGAAAGAGCTAAAGGAGCGGCATCACCAGGAAGTGGTGTTCTTCACCGCCGAGGAACTGCGGACTGTCGATGTGCCCCACCCCAGCGACGTGGTGGCCCGGCACGTAGGCACTCCGAGCGTGTGCGAGGCCGCCGCCATCTTAGGTTCGAGCCATGGAGAGTTGGTGGTGGGGAAAGTGAAGGGCGAGCATTTTACGGCCGCCCTTGCCATCGACAGGCAATACCTTCGCCACAGGCAAGGTCATGTGGAGATTGTGGGCGCCGGACCCGGTGACCCCGACCTCGTATCGGTGCGCGGAAGAAGGATGCTGGAGCAAGCCGACCTGATACTGTATGCCGGCAGTCTCGTGCCCCGCGAGTTGACCACCTGCGCCAAGCCAACCGCCGTGGTGCGCTCATCGGCCAGCATGTCGCTCGAGGAGCAATGCGCGCTGATGAAGGAAGCCTACGACCGCGGAGCGCTCATCGTGCGCCTGCATACCGGAGACCCCTGCATATTCGGTGCCATCCAGGAGCAGATGGCCTTCTTCGATGCCCACGGCATGTCGTACCACATCACTCCCGGCATCTCCTCATTCCTCGCCGCCGCCGCCGAACTGCGCAGCCAGTTCACGATTCCCGAGCGCACACAGACCATCATCCTCACCCGTGGCGAGGGCCGCACCCCCATGCCCGAGAAAGAGAAGCTGCATCTGCTGGCCCGGAGCCAGAGCACGATGTGCATCTTCCTGAGCGCCGCCATCGTCGACGACGTGCAACGCGAGCTGCTGGAGGAATATCCGGCCGAGACCCCCGTGGCCGCCTGTTACCACCTCACCTGGCCCGACCAGCGCATCTACCGCGGACAGCTGAAAGACCTGGCCAGGATCGTGCACGACAACAACCTCACGCTGACCACCATGCTCGTGGTGGGCGAGGCCATCGACAACCGCTCGGGCTTCTCCGAACTCTACAACAAGCATTTCACCCACCTCTTCAGGAAAGGCACACCCAAATGATTCTCGTATTCGGTGGAACGACAGAAGGCCGCATGGTGGCGGAGGAACTCGAAGACGCGGGTACTCCCTACTACTACTCTACCCGCACCGACGGGCAGCAGATAGACCTTGTGCACGGCATCCACCTCACGGGCGGAATGGACCTGGACGAGATGACGGCCTTTTGCGATGCCCATGGCATCCGCCTTGTCATCGATGCCGCCCACCCCTTCGCCGAGGAACTGCACCAGAACCTTCTTCTGTTAGCACACCAAAGGCACCTTCCACTCATCCGCTACGACAGGATCTACCCACCCCGCACCGACGACGCGGTGTGGTGCAAGGACTATCAGGACGCCATACGTCAGCTGGAAGAGCAAGGCATCGGAAAACTGCTGGTGCTCACGGGCGTGAACACCATTGGCAAGCTCCGCGACTATTGGTCGAGGCATGAATGCTGGGTGCGCATCCTCAACCGCAAAGCCTCGTTGGCGATGGCCCGCAAGGCCTGTTTTCCCGACGACCACCTGGTGTACTACGAGGACGACGACACCCCATCGCTCATAGCCCGCCACCACCCCCAGGCCATCCTCACGAAGGAGAGTGGCGAGAGTGGAGGATTTGCAGAGAAAGTGAGGGCCGCCCATGATGCTGGCATCAAGGTATTTGTCGTGGAACGCCCCGACTATCCGCCCGCCATCGCCGGAGCAGAGGATGTGGTGCTGCAACGCGTGAACGGCCCGCATGGACTGCGGCGCGCCGTGGAACATCTGTTGCCCGAGTTCTACCCCCTACACAGCGGACTGACCACTGGCACGTGTGCCACTGCCGCCGCCATTGCCGCCACCCTGAGCCTGCTCCGTGGCGAGCATCCCCAGTCGGTGCCCGTTGTATTGCCCAATGGCGAGACCATTGACGTGGGCGTGGAGTATGGCGACGGCTATGCCTCGGTGATGAAAGAAAGCGGTGACGACCCCGACGTTACCAACGGCCTTGAGATACGCGCCAAGGTGAGCCGATTGGAAACAGAGGACAATACAAGGATAGTTATTGTTGGCGGCGAGGGTGTAGGCACCTTCACGTTGCCCGGGTTCGACTACCCGCCAGGCGAGCCAGCCATCAACAAAGCCCCACGCGAGATGATACGCCGCAACCTGCAGCCGTTTGGCATCCCCTTGCGAGTGACCATCTCCGTGCCCCGTGGAGCCGAGATAGCCCGGCGCACGTTCAATCCCCGTTTAGGCATCGAGGGCGGCATCAGCATCATCGGCGTGTCGGGCATAGTGAAGCCATTTTCTGAGGAAGCCTTTCTGGAGAGCATCCACAAATGCCTGGAAGTGGCCCGGGCAAGTGGTGCCGAAAGGGTGGTCATCAACAGTGGCGCCAAGAGCGAGCGGTTCGTGAAGGCGGTGTATCCCGACCTGCCACAACAGGCCTTCGTGGAATATGGCAACTACATCGGAGAGACCCTGAAGATGGCTTCCGAACTGGGAATAAAAAAAGTGACATTAGGGTTGATGCTCGGCAAGGCCGTGAAACTGGCCGCCGGACAGCTCGACACCCACAGCAAGCGTGGGACGATGGACAAGGAATTTATCTCGCAGATGCTCGAAGAGGCCGGTTGCCCCCTCGACCTCTCCACTCTCACCCTTGCCCGTGACCTATGGAAAATGATTCCTCCAGAAAAGGCCGAAGCCTTCTGCCGTGTGGTTATCGGTCATTGCATGGTCCACTGCACCCCATTGACTGGCGATGGACAACTCAGCATCCTGCTGATTGGAGAAGACGGAGAGATTCATCCCGTCACTCCCCCACCTCATCCTTCCTCCTTCTGAACAGCACCATGGCGATGACCGGTGCCCCCACCAAGGCAGTGACCGAGTTGACAGGCAAGGCGCCCTCGAAACCCGGCAACCTGGCCAGTAGGTTGCAAACCAGTGCGAGCACGCCGCCTGCGAGCATCGTGCCCGGCATAAGTATGCGGTGGTCGCTGGTGCGGTAAAGGGCCCGTGCGAGATGGGGAACGGCCAGTCCGATGAACATGATAGGTCCGCAATAGGCCGTGACAATGGCCACGAGCACTCCCGAGCAGATGATGACCAGCAGGCGTGAGCGCTGGATATTGAGTCCGAGATTGCGGGCATAGGCATCGCCCAGGAGCAAGAGGTTCATGGTCTTGACCAGCAACATGCTCAGCGGGAGCAAGATGGCCATCAGCGTGACGAAGAGCACCATCTGGTCGCCCGAGACACGTGCGAAGGAGCCCAGTCCCCACACCACGAAAGCCTTGACATCCTCCTCGGCAGAGAAGAACTTGAGCACACCGATGATGGCATTGGCCAAATAGCCAATCATCACACCGATGATGAGCAAAGTGACATTACCCTTCACCTTCTGCGAGACATAGGCGATGAGCCCCAGGATGGCCAGGGCACCAATGATGGCCGCTATCGACATCGCCACATCGCCCAGATAGCCAAGTCGGCTGAGCGCCACTCCCCCCAGCGACCCTGAGAGGAGCACCACGAAAGCCACGCCCAGCGACGCACCATTCGATATGCCCAGCACCGATGGTCCGGCCAGCGGATTATGGAATACCGTCTGCATCTGCAATCCACTTACTGCCAGTCCGGCTCCCGCAACCATAGCCGTGAGCGCCTGAGGCACGCGCGAGCTGAGCACGATATTCGTCCAAATCTCATTCTCCTCACCACTGCCCAGCAAGATGGCGCACACGCTGCCTATGGGAATGCGCACCGTGCCCAACAACAAGTTGAGCACGAAGAGCAGCAGCAACACGAGCACCTGCAAGAGGGTGATGGCGAGCGATTTTCTCATTGGTCTATTTCAACAACTGGTAGAACGTGGGCTGGTAGTCGGCGGGCATCAGTTCGGGATGGAAAATGGCCACGAGGTCGGCCAGCACGGCATCGGGCTTCACGGGCGATACCTCATAATAAGGAGTCTGCTTCATGTTGCAGTAGATGACATGCTTGTCCTTGAAAGCCTTGAAGAGCGCGTTGCGCGGTTCCGAGGCTTTCAGCGCGTCGTAGGTGAAATCGCCGGGGAAGCTGTTGAGGATACGCCAGTAGTCGGCATTGGCAGCCGTGGCATACATTTTCTCGTACTCGATGGGTACGCCGCCCGTATTGTCGTCGTTGAGCACATACTCTGCCCCTGCGTCGCGGAATATCTGGGCCAGATAGTTTTT